>DFLA01000008.1:8239-10342 GCA_002374055.1 Caryophanales bacterium UBA3631 | reverse complement strand
ATTAGTATTTTTTTCATGTCGTTGTATTCTATTTCTTTTCCTCCATCAAAGAAGAATGTAACGTGTGGATATTTTTCTGTTTCTGCTATTCTTAATTGACTTATATTATTATTGTGTAGATAGTCTACAAGTATGTTTTTAAGATCTAAGTCATTGAATGCATGAGGTGATTTTACTGTTTCTGTTACAGGAAACATTGTTAGTGTTTTTAAATTATTGAAATGTTTTACTTCAAGTTCTTTTTCATTTGCTTCTGATTCATATTCTGATGGATTTGATAAAAGTGTAAACATTTCTCTTATTCTATCTTTTCTAAAGTTGAATGTTATTATTCCATCATTATCGTTTAGTGGACAATTATTTATTATTCCTGGTATTACGAATTCATCAAATACTCCATTATTATAGTTTTCATCAATTAGTTCTTTATAGTTATTGTATGTTTTTCCTTTTCCATAACAAATAGCGTCATATGCTAGTTTTAGTCTATCGAAGTTGTTATCTCTATCCATGGCATAGTATCTACCATTTATTGTAGAAATACTCCCTATTCCTAATTCATTCATTTTATTTTCTAGTATTTCTAAATATTTAAGTGCACTTTTTTCGTATGTATCTCTTCCATCTAGGCATACATCGATATACACATTTTGTACATTATTTATTTTACACATTTCTAGTAAAGCTAGTAAGTGATTTATGTGTGAATGTACTCCTCCATCTGATAATAATCCAAATATGTGAAGGTTTGAATTATTTTCTTTTACGTGATTTAATACTTCTTTTATTTCTTTATTTTCAAAGAATGTTTTATTCTCTATTGACCCAGTTATTGCTTGTAGTGGTTGTAAGGCAATTCTTCCTGATCCTAGATTCATGTGTCCTACTTCACTTGTTCCCATTTGACCCTCTGGTAATCCTACTGCAGGTCCACTTGCTTTTAATATTGAATGTGGGTATTCTTGCATTAACATATCTAGTGTTGGTGTAATAGCATTTTTAAATGCATTTCCGTCTGTTTCTTCTCTTATTCCACATCCATCTAATATACATAATACTACTTTATTCATAATATTCCTCTTTTCTACATTACTAATTATACTCTAATTTTCTTTATTTTTAAATAAAAATAGCTGATTATTCAGCTATTTCTCCATCCATACTCCATGTTTTTATTTCTTTAATTTTTACGTTTATTATTTTTCCTATGTATTTTTTATCTGCTTTAACATTTACTAATTTCATTGTGTCTGTATATCCCATAAGCATTGATTCATCTTTTTCGCTTGTTCCTTCTATTAGTACTGGAACTATTTTATTTAGATATCTATCATTTGCTTCTTTTGAGTATTTATTTATTAGTTCGTTTAGTTTATATAGTCTTTGGTTCTTTTCTTCTAGTGAAACGTTATCAGCCATTTTTGCTGCTGGTGTTCCTACTCTTGGTGAGAATATAAATGTGTATGCTCCATCGAATTTGCATGTGTTTACTACGTCTAGTGTTTCGTTAAAGTCTTCTATTGTTTCATTTGGAAAACCTACTATTATGTCTGTTGTTATTGATGAATTAGGTAGTGCTTCTTTTAGTTTGTTATATAGTTCTATGTATGATTTTTTTGTATATCTTCTACCCATTAGTTTTAATATACTATCTGATCCTGATTGAAGTGGTAAGTGAATATATGGCATAATGTTTGGATATTTTTTTATTACTTCTATCATTGAATCATTGAAGTCCCATGGATGGCTTGTTACAAATCTAATTCTATTTATACCTGTTTTAGCAACATCTTCTAAAAGGTTACTCATGTCATAGTTTAGTTCTAAGTCTTTACCATATGCATTAACATTTTGTCCTAATAAGGTTACTTCCTGATATCCTTTTTCTACTAGGTCTTTTACTTCATCTATAATGTAAATTGGTTCTCTACTTCTTTGTTTTCCTCTTGTATATGGTACTATGCAGTATGTGCAGAATTTATCACATCCATACATTATATTTACCCATGCTTTATATTTTGAGTCTCTTTTTACTGGAATGTTTTCTATTACACTTCCTTCTATACTTAATACTTCTACTTCTAGGTCTTTTTTATTTATTGC
>DFLA01000008.1:0-8075 GCA_002374055.1 Caryophanales bacterium UBA3631 | reverse complement strand
GCCATGCATCCACATATTCCCGCAATTAGGTTTGGATTTTTTTCTTTTAGGTTTTTTATTCTGCCTATCATTCCAAAAACTTTGTTATGTGCATTTTCTCTTATTGCGCATGTATTTAATAGTATTAGGTCAGCATTTTCCATAGTATCTGTTTCAGTGAATGACATATCTTCTAGTATAGCTTTTATGTTTTCTGAGTCATGTTCATTCATTTGGCATCCATATGTTTTTACGTAGTATTTTTTATTTAATCCTAGTTTTTTTAGGTTTTCTTTTACTATGTATTCATTTGTTTTAGTTAGTACTACTTCTCTTGTTCTTTGTTTTGCTTTTAACAAATCTGGTTTTATCATGTAATCACTTCTTTCTTATTGATAATATCATAAATGTAATGTTTTTTCAATGTCATTTTGGTTATATGTTTTATAGTATTGTTTATAGAAATATAGTTTATCTATTTCTTCTTTAAATATTCTAGTAGCAAGTTCTTCTGCTTTTTCTTTGTCTTCTTTTACTGATTTGTTTAGAAATATTGGTTCATAGTTTTTTAGTTTATATTTTATAAATTCTTCGTCAAAGTTTTCTTTTTTTGCATAGTTTATTAGGTTTAATGTAAATCTTACATCGTTTTGTATTATTTTTTCATTTAGTGTTCCGTTACTTGTTCTTTTTTCTAATGTTGTTTTATTGACTCTTATTAGATTTAGTATATTTAATCCATATTTTCTTTCATATTGTATTGCTTGCATTAATTCTTCTAGTGTTTCTATTTTGTCTAATTTGTTTATTAGTTCTAATATGTTTCTATATTGTCCATATGGCTTAGCATATGAAAATAGTAGTTTTCTTGGAATATCTATTTCTCCATAGCTAAATTTATATATTATATCTTCGTATACTATCCAAAGTTTTAAAAGATTAATTACTTCTTTTATTGTTGGTAGTATTTTTTTATCTGTATGTATATGTATTGCGCAGTTATCGTCTATTTTTATATTTTCTTGTTTTCTTAAAAATTCGCATATTTGTCTTAGTTCTTTCCATGATTTTTTGTTGTTTGTTAATATTGGGGAATTTATTTCTCCACCTTCGAATTCTTCAAATCCTATTCTTTTTTGTACTGTTGCGTCTTTTACTAGTTTCCATGTTTCATATTTTTCTTTTTTTATTTTTCTTGAATTCATCCAGTATTCGGCTGCATCATCATAATAGAATATTTGTTTTAAGTTTCGTTCTACTTGTTTATATAGTGCTCCTGCAAATTCTATTTCTATTCCAAATGGATTATCTGGTATATTTATTTTATCTAAGTATTCAATATTAATTTTTAATAGGTCTTCTTTCATAGTAATCCCTCTTTTTCTTTTTGGTTATAATACTACTTTTTTATTTTTTTGTAAAGAAAAAAGAAGTTTTAAACTTCTTGGACAACTATTAGTATCATAGGTTTACATTCTGTTTCATCATATAGATATTTTCCAACTTTATCTCTTATTTCTGTTTTTATTTTTGTAAAGTCTACATAGTTTGGACCAATATTACTTTCTATTATATTTAAGGATAGGTTTTGTGCTTCTTTAATCAAATCTATATTATCTTTTACGTATACAAATCCTCGTGTTAGTATTTCTGGCCCTGCAAGTATTTGTTTTGTTTGTTTATCTAGTGTTACTGCTACTATTACTATTCCGTTATCGCTTAGTGATTCACGGTCTTTTAGTACTAGTTCTCCTATGTCTCCTACTGTTTTTCCATCTATTAAAATATCTTCTACTTTAACTGTTTCGTTTGTATTTTTTAGTTCACCGTCTATAAATGTTGCGACTTGTCCATTTAATTTAAGTATTATATTTTCTTCTTTCATACCTATCTTTAGTGCGTTTTCTTTATTTGCGACTTGGTGTCTATATTCTCCTATTACTGGGAAATAGTATTTTGGTTTCATTAGTCCAAGCATAAGCATTAGGTCTTCGCTTGAGGCATGGTGTGACAAGTATTTTTTATTTGGAAGTGTTACTATATTTGATCCTATTTTTGACAAGTCATCTAATACTTTTGTTGAACTTTTTTCCATTCCATCATATACTGGAGATGCGAATATTACTGTGTCTGATTCTTTTAGTGTTATGAATTTATCGTATCCTTTTATAATTCTTTTTATGTTTGAGAATGGTTTTTCTCTTTCATCTGATATTATTACCACAACATTTGGGTCTGTTACTTGATGTATATTTCCTATTCTTTTTTTATCGAAGTTCATGTATCCATTATCTATTGCGTTATATATAAGTGTTTCTAATGTTTTACCCATTATTACTACTTTTCTGTTTGTTTTTGATACTTCGTTAAATAGTTCTTGTATTCTATATAGTTGTGCTTGAAAGATGTTAAATAGTATTCTTCCGTTATTTGTGTTTAGTGTTTCGCTTATTACTGATGATATTCTATGATTAGGTGA
This sequence comes from Caryophanales bacterium UBA3631, assembly GCA_002374055.1. The sequence continues at coordinate 5,617 of DFLA01000008.1, read as the reverse complement.
TGTAAAGCCTTTCTTTTCAGCATATAGTGATTCACTTAATAAACATAATACTCCTTGTTTTCCAACATAGGCTAGTTTTCCAATGTCTGTTTCGTATCTTCCAAGCATTGTTGAGTCGAATACGAAGTTTCCTGTATAGAAAATAGCACCATCTGGTGTATATAGTACATATCCTAATGTGTCTGGTACTGCATGTGTTAAGCTTATTGGAAATATACTATTTTTTCCAAAGTTAATTTTTTTATGTGGTTGAATTTCAATTAAATTGTCCGTTTTTATATTGTCTTCTTTTAACTGATTTCTTATAACATCTAGTGTAAATGGTGATGCATAAATTTTTAAGTCTTTGATGTCTAATAATATGTCTGAAAGTGCTCCCATTTGTGCATCGTGTCCATGTGTTATAAATACTCCTTTTATTCTTTTTTTATTTTCTTTTAAATAATCATAGTTAGGTATTATATAGTCTACTCCTAACATTTTATCGTCTGCATATTTTAGTCCGGCGTCAAATACAAATATATCATTATCTACTTCTACTACATACATATTTTTTCCGACTTCATTAAGTCCGCCTAGACCAAATATTTTTATTTTACTCATATTTCTCCTTTCTTTTCGATTAAAAAAGCCTAATTAATTATAACACATTTTAATTAATTAGACAAAGTTTTTTTATAATAATGGTGATATAAGTCTTAATATTGCTTCTATTATTTTAATATTTAGTTTTCTTTTTTCCCATATTTCTTTTTTTATTTCAACTGATTCTTCTATTATTTTTAAGAAGTCTTCTTTTATTTTTATTTCTTCTTTTGTATTATGTATCCATATTCCACATTCGTAGTTTAGGTAGAAACTTCTGAAGTCAAAGTTTGTTGTTCCTATTGTTGCGACAGAATCATCTGATACTATTATTTTTGAGTGTATGAATCCTGGTTTATATTCGTATATTTTTACTCCTGATTCTAGTAGTAAGTTATAGAATGATTTTGTACATGCGTTTACTAGTTTTTTATCTGGTATACTTGGAGTTATTATTCTTACATCTATTCCTTGTAATCTTGCGTTTATTAGTGCTTCTTCTGTTTCATTATCTAATATTAGATATGGTGTCATTATGTATACGTATTTTTTTGCGTTATTAATTATGTTTATATATGTTGTTTTTGCTGGATTTAGTTTGTTTTGTGGGTTATCTGAGTATGGTATTATATATCCATTGTTTTCTTTTGTTTCCTTAATGTTTTCTATTAATTTTTTGTAGTTAATTCTTTCATCACTATTGATGTTCCATAATTTACCAAATATTACTATTAGGTTTTTTATTGATTCTCCTTTAATTCTTGCGACGCAGTCTTTCCAATGTCCTAGTCTACTATTTTTGTTTATGTATTCGTCTCCTATGTTTATTCCACCTGTATAAGCTATATCACCATCTATTATTATTATTTTTCTATGATCTCTATAGTTTATATATGATCTAATAAATGGAGTTAATGGATTAAATTGTATGTATTTTACGTTTATTCTTTCTAGTTGTTGTTTTAGGTGTTTTGGTTTTTTTAATAGGCTTCCTAGTGAATCGTATATTAGGTATATTTTTACGTTTTCTTTTCTTTTTTGTTTTAGTATATTATATATTTCATTCCACATAGTTCCATCTGAAATTATAAAGAATTCTATTAGTATATATTCTTTTGCGTTTTTTAAATCTTCTATTAATTGTTTATATGAGTCTTCTCCTGTTTTATAGTATTTAACTTCTTCATTATAATACATTGGATAGTTTGTTACATTATATAGATATTCTGCTTCTTTTTTTCTATCTAAATTTTCTATATTATATATTTCTTCTTTTTTTTGCAAAGTTATGTTTGATTGTTTTTTTTCTTTTTCCATTTTTCTTTTCATACTTTTTGGTGTTTTATTATTTCCCCATAGTAGGTATGCGACAAATCCTGTTATTGGCATGAACATTAAAAATATTATCCATATTATTTTGTATGCTGGATTTTGTCTTTTATATATAATATATATTACTGATATAAATTTTATTATTTCGAATACTATTCTTGCGTATTCTGATAACTTTGTGGTTGCTCCATAAAGTGAAAAGAATACTATTATTTGTAGTGTTATTGCGAGTAATACTATTATTATTTTTATTATGTTATTTATTATGTTGTTTTCGCCTTTATTTTTTTTCATATGTTCTCCTTTTTTTATTTATTATACCATATTTTATATTTGATTTTATTTGTTTTTTGTATTCTAAATGTTATTTTTTTGCGATTTACCTCTTTTTTAAAATCTGTATAGTTTTTATATACACTTTTTCAAAATCTGCCTAGACAGATTTTAATATTCTGCAGGTTTTTTTTTACAGTTTTTAATAAATGCTTATTTGACCGATTTTTTATATTATGTTATCTTGGATTTAAGGAAGTTTTAGGCCTAATTTTCCTTTTTAAAAGGAGGTAATAATGAAGTTTTATAATTGTAAAAATGATAAATGTTTTAAATGTGTTTTTTTAAATCCTCTTAACCAAGATTTATTAAATATATTAATTAATGAAGTTACTGGCATCAATTATCAAAATATTATGCATTCTAATATTGAAAAAAATATTAATTTAGCTGTAAGGCGAAAGTATCTAGACTTATTAATTGATTCTAGTGAGGCTATTGTTAATATTGAAGTTAATGGGTTTAACAAAAAATATGTACATCCTAGAAATACTTCTTTTATATGTGATTGTTATTCTAACTATACTTTAGTAAATAAAGAATATACAGAGGATAAACAAATAATTCAAATTAATTTTTCTTATGGTATTAATGGAGATGAAGCTATTAGTAAGTATATGATAATGAATAAAAATTGGAAAACATATGTGAAAAATTTTGTAATTTATGAAGTTAATATGGACTATTGTTTGAGTTTTTGGTACAATAGAAATAAGCAACAGGTTAATAAAAAAATTTAGAAAATATTATTAAATACAGATATTTTATAATGCAAGCTTTAAATTTAAAGGAATTAAATGAGTTAATTAATATAACTCATGATGAAAGGATAGTGAAATATATGGAAGAGTTAAAAAAAGTTAATAGAAGCCCTAAGTTTAGGGAATATATTACAGAAGAACAAGATAAGGAGTTTATTCTTAATAGTGTTAGAAATGAGGGAATTGTCGAAGGAAGAGCTGAAGGAAGAGTTGAAGGTGAGAATTTTCAAAAAATTCAAATTGCTCGTAATATGCTTAATGATAAGATTAATTTAGAATCTATATCTAATTATACTGGTCTATCTATTAATCAAATTAATAGTATTAAGTTTTAGGAACTACTTTGTGGTTCTTTTTATTTTAATTGAATATTATTTAGTGGTGATAATAATGAAAAAGTTTGTTTTTTTATTTATTATTGTTTTTTTAATTATATGTTTTTGTTCTAATACTAGTAGTATTGGTTATGTTGATTATTATTATGTTTATGGAAATCATTTAAATATTGGTGGACATATTAATGGGTTAAATAATCCTAGTTTAGTTTTTAAAAGTGAAACTCGTGAAATTGTTATTCCTATTATTTATGATAATGGTGATTTTTTTGTTTCTTCTGTTATTAATGATGGTATTTTACTTGATTCTATTCCGAGGGATAATTTTTTTGTTTTTTTAAAGGATGGGAATGATTATTATAGTTTGGTTAATAATACTAAGTATAGTGATATAAGTTATTATACTATTTCTCGTGGTTTTAATAATATTATTAATATTGGTTTTGATGATAATATGTTTGTTTCTTCTAGTGTTGGTAGTGTTTATGATGGATATTATGATATTATTATTGATCCAGGGCATGGTGGCAATGATCCTGGTGCTTGTTTTGGTGATTATTGTGAGAGTTCTATTACTTTGGATTTAGCTTATAAATTAAAGGATGCTTTGGAGTTATTGGGTTTAAAGGTTGGAATGACTAGGTATGATGATGTTAATACTAGTTTTTATGGTGATAATAGTAGAACTAGTTTGGCTTATTCTAGTCATGCGAAGTTTTTTATTTCTATTCATTTAAATAGTACTGAAGGGGTTATGGATCATGGTGGTGTTGAGGTTTATGCGCCTAATAATTCTGATTTAGGTTTTGCTTCTTTATTAGCGAATAGTATTGTTTCTTCTAGTGGTTCTAGTTATTCTATTAATAGTTCTTATAGGGTTATGGATGGTGTTTATGTTAGAACTTTTGGCGATGATGATATTAGTGTTTCTAACAGTACTTGCTATAATAATGGTTTTCTTCCCTATCCTGTTGATTTAAATACTAATTATTATTTTATGATTCGTGAGACTGGTGGGATAATGACAGGAGCTTTTATTGATGGCAGGAGTGGAGTTAAAAATATGTTTTATGATTCTAATATTGGAGTTGAAGCTTATTTACTTGAGTTAGGTTATATTAATTATTCGGGTGATCTTGATAATATTCTTAATAATAGTGAAAAGTATATTCAAGGAATTGTAAATGCTTTTAGTGAAAAATTGGATTTAAAAAAAGATTAGTTTTTTATCTAATCTTTGTTTTTTCTAATTGTTTTACATATACAAGAGCTGGGATATGTTTTTTTTCTTTAAGGTCTTGATATTTTGTTACTATTTGTTCTTCTGGTTCTTTATAACAAATATTTTTTGTAATATATTCACTATATACTAATATTCCATTTTTTGCGTCTTCCCAAAAATTTTTTGGTGATTTTAATAAGTCTTGTTGTAGATGGGATTTTTTTATTATTTTTTCAATTATTTCATCAATCTCATCATAACCTAAAAAATCAATTCCACAGTCTTTTATTATTTTTATTTTTTCTTCAATGCTCATACTTTCTCTCCAATCATGCCTACATAATACTTATATTTTTTTATTTTGTCAATAATTTTTTTTATTTTTCATATTTTTTGTAATTTTTATTTATTAATGATGCTTTTTTTAATTTATTTTTATATTTATTGTTTATTTCATCTATTACTATATCAATATTATTTTCTTCTTTTTCTTCATCAAATATTGATACTTGTTTTATTTTTTTGTCTGTTAGATTATCAAGTCTTATTCCTATTAATCTAATTGGTTCATCTTCGTGCATTTCTCTTAATATTATTTTTGCTGTATTATATATTTCTTCTGTTTTATTAGTAGGTGTTTGGAGTTTTTTTTGATGTGAATACTTTTTGAATTTGTTGTCTTTTAATATTACGACTATTACATTCGCATATTTATTTTGTTTTCTTATTCTTGTTCCTACTTTTTCTGAAAGGAATAATAGGTATTTATATATTTCCATTGTATCTTTTATGTCGTGGTCTATTGTTATTTCATTTCCTATTCCTTTTGGTTCTGGAGGGATATTTATTACTGGTGAATTATCTATTCCATTTGCCCAATTAATCATGTGTTCTGATTGATTTTTGAAGTATGGATATAATATTTCTGGTTGTGTATTAGCTAGGTCTTTTATTGTATATATATTTAATTTATTTAGTTTTGGTACTGTTTTTTTTCCTATTCCAAATAATTCTCCTACTTCTAATGGCCACATTTTTTCTTTTATTTC
>DFLA01000026.1 GCA_002374055.1 Caryophanales bacterium UBA3631 | reverse complement strand
ATCCTAATTGAACAGCCTCATAACCGTCATTTTCAATTGTCTTAATTTGAGTAACAACATTAGGTTCAACTTCAATAACAGTTACAGGAATCAATTTACCAGATTTAGTAAATACTTGAGTCATTCCTAATTTACGACCTAAGATTCCTTTTTTCATAAATTTTCCTCCTATTATAATTTAATTTTGATATCAACGCCACTTGGAATATCTAAATGAGTCAACGCCTCAATAGTTTCCTTACTTGGATTGATAACATCAATAAGTCTCTTGTGTGTTCTTTTTTCGAATTGTTCACGAGAATCTTTATACTTGTGAACAGCTCTTAAGATAGTAATCTTTTCTACTTCAGTTGGAAGCGGAATTGGACCACTAACTTCTCCACCAGTTCTTTTTACAGTTTCAATTATTTTAGCACAAGCATTATCTAATGTTTTGTGTTCAAAAGCTTTCAACTTAATACGAACTTTAGTATTAGCCATATTGTATCCTCCCTTCGCCTATATCTAGTATAGACTTGCTCCGTGTAAAAACCTGACGCAAAGCATAAGTTATTTAACAACTTAACCTAGCGTATCAGCAACCTCACACATCAATGCATGCCACACATTCAAAATTATATCTAATTTAACAAGAAAATGCAACACTTTTTTACAATTTTTTAAAATTTGTTTAAAAAGAAAATAAGTAATACACTTCTGTATTACTTATTTAAATCAGACAGTTCTTTTAATCAACATAAAAATTAATTAAAGTTATTTTCCCATTCTCCTTAATAAAAACAAAATTATACTTTTCCAATTTATCTTCAAAACTTGAAAAATTCTCATTACCCCAATTTTTTAAATTTTCGTATGAACCAACAAGTAATCCTTCAGGTAATTCGCCTATAGAATTTTGATGGTTAATTGAATCAATATACTTACCATATAAACTATTATCACCCATTATATACTCTCCGAACGAAGCCCACAAATATTTAATTGAAAGAGTATATCTGCCATCATTTTCACTAAAAGAAACAATTTTATTAGCAACCACAGGAACAGAACTTGTACCGCTATTTGTAGATACACGATCTTTGTATACTCCATTTTCATATGTATAACCAAACCCTAAATTACCATCTTGTGTAACAGATTTTATTGGAACAATATTCTCATGATTAATTCCAAGATTACTAATAATTGTGGAATTAAATGAATCTTCTAACTCAGAACTAGTGAAAGATTGGATAATTGCATTATTTTTTTCAACCATCAATCTAACAGCTAAAGATAACTTGTCTTGATTAGTAATATCATTCAAACTTGTTTTACCATAAAACACAAATAACTCATTTTCTATTATATTAGTTAATTCATCTTTAGAAATAATCTCATTAACTTTTTTATCATCAATAATTGGTGTATTATCTTTATTATCGTCTAATTTTAAATTACCACTATTACACTTCTCACATTCACACTTACTATAATCAAAATATTTATTAAGTACACGATCAATAACAAAAAAATCAACCAATGTAAAAATTGAACTGAACAAACATATTAATAAAATACCTAAATTGGTATCAACCACCTTTTTCTTCTTTTCGTTCATATAAGAATCCTCCCTATTTTCTTAAATAAAAATTATAATAATAATCCCCAAACTTCTGTAAAGCATTATCAATAACATAATAGCTAACAGCTAAATAAATAGTACTAAATAAACATATTAAAGCAATCCCTAAAGCAGTATCAACCCTTTTTTCTTTTAAACTCTTCATATTACTCCTCCTATTATCTTAATAATAGCATACATAAAAAAAAATATCAACAAAAAAAATGAGACAAATAATCTCACTTTTCAATTACTTAACAAATGGAAGTAATGCCATGAAACGTGCTTTCTTAACTTCACCAGCAACGTGTCTTTGGTGTAAAGCACAACATCCAGTTACTCTTCTTGGTAAAATCTTTTTTCTATCTTGACTAACATATTTAGAAATTACATCTACATTTTTATAGTCAACATCTTTACCAGCACACATTTGACATACTTTTTTCTTTTTTCTATAAAACTCTGCCATTTAAATTCCTCCTCTTAATCTAAGAAGTTATCATCAATTGAAACACTATCTCCAAAATCAGCAAAAGGATCATCAGATACATTTACCTCACTTGGGGCATCTTGATAATCATAAGGACTAGGTCCAGCACTATTAGAAACACCCTCATTACGAGAATTTCTTCCTTCTAAGAATTGAACACTATCCGCAACTACATCAGTAGTATATCTACGATTACCATCTTTATCAGTATAACTTCCTGTTTGAAGTCTACCATCAACCGATACTAGTCTACCCTTATCTAGAAAATTACAAACATTTTCAGCCTGTTTTCTCCAAACAATGATATTAATAAAATCAGCCTCAGTTTGACCATCATTATTTCTAAAAGTTCTATTAACTGCAATACTAAATCTTGCATAAGGTAAATTCGCACTTGTATATCTAAGCTCAGGCTTAGCAGTCAATCTACCAACTAATGTTACTCTATTCATAAATTACCTCATTATTTTTCTTTGTTAATAATTAAATGTCTTATGATATTAGAATCGATTAAAGCTAAACGATCAAATTCTTTAACAGCTTTATCTTCAGCATCACAAGTAATTACAAAATAAAATCCAGTCTTGCAATCTTTAATTTCATAAGCTAATTCTCTTTGACCCATTTCTTCAATTTCAATATTCTTAGCTCCATCTTTCTTTAAAACATCTTGGAATTTTTTAGAAGTAGCTTTAACTTCATCTTCTCCAATAGTAGTTTTAACGATGAACATAATTTCATATTTCTTCATTATTCTACACCTCCCTTTGGTCTACCGGCTTCAATAAGAAGCAAGGAGTAATAAATACTCGAAAGAAATTATAACAAATAAAAAGATATTTTACAATACCTTTTTTAAATATTTTACATTATATTTCTGAATAAAATGATAAATACACTTAATACCTAAAGAAGCAAGAATAAATAATGATACATGAATAAAATACATATATCTTGGTTGTATCTCAATAAATAAGAATACAAAGAACGTAATAAAACACATGATTAATAAAAATAAAGCCTCATTACATAATTTCTTCCTATTAACCAAAATACCAATAAAAAACATAACCAAAATAAATATATGAACACTCTGATTAAAATTCATTGCAGTACTACTTAAATCAGAGAACTTAATATTAATACCAAACAAATTCATACTCTTATCATTAAAACTACCAGTCTCTAATTCAAGACCAGACGATAGCCAAAAATGATCAATCTTACAAAGCATTAACTTACCAGTACGAGATAAATCACCTAATGCCCTCTCCTTAATAATATTAATCTCAGTTTCACGATTAACCTGATACTTAGAATCATCATCAGTATAATAACCACAAGTTTCATAATTAAAACCTAAAACAAACTTCCACAAAGGATCCTTATTCTCTAATCCACTAGGATTAACACCACTCTTAATAACTAAAAAGGATGAAATAAACCCAATAGAAAAATAAACAATTAAAAATGAACAAACCCTTACCAAAGTATTAAAAACCTTACCTTTATCAAATAAGAAAAACTCATAAACAAGTAAAGATAAAACAACTATAATACCCTCAGGTCGAATAATATTACCCAAAGAAATTAGAATACCAGCTATAACATAATCCTTAAAACTTCTTTCCTTTTTAAGAAGAAATACAATCCCCAAATACATAAGTAAAGTTGCAAGATGAGAATTAACTAAAACAGTATTTAAAAATAAATAAAAAGGAAAAATCATATAAAGAAGAGAAACAACCCTCGCACTTTTTTCATCACTAATCTTCTTGCTAAACTTATAAACAAATAAACAAAGCAAAGAAGAATATAAAACATTCAATAACTTTAATAAAAATTCACTATTAAATAATTTAAGTAAAAAACCTTGATAAATTACAAAGCCTGTTTGATAACCCCATGTATGAAAATGAAACCACTGATTAAAAGAATAATCACCATGAGAAAACATATGAGAAGCATCTAACAATGTAGCAAAATCATAAACCTGAGGAAAATTAAATACAATAATAATAACAAACCTTATAACAAAACTAATAATAAATAATAACAAACCAAATTTCTTAATTCTATCATTACGAGCAATAAAGAATGATAAACCCAAAGCAAGTATTAACCATATAAAATCATTAGTGAATAAATATAAAAATAAAACAAAAGCAAATACAGCAATAGAAAAATAAATAAAGAAATTAGATAATTTTTTCATGCCTAATCCCATAACTTAGAAGGATATATACCAGAAGAAATTAAATTATTAATCTCATCAACAACTAATTGCTTATCCTCCTTATAAGTAATACCTTGCCATTTAGCACTAGTACTTAATAACTTAACACGACAAAAGCCTTTCTCCATCGCATCAAAAACAGTATCAGGAATCAAATACTCACACTTAAGAATATTATCTTTATTATCTTCTAAAAACTTAGAAAAATTATCATTAATATAATCAAATATACTAGTATTAAAACCAAGCATATTCATACTAACCAAAGTATCAGGAGTTATATCAAAAGAAGCAGAACCATTCAAAGGAGAAGCAACTATTTTATCACCAACATACTCTACCTTACTCTCAATTAAATCAATTAAAAAACCATCTTTCTCATGACATACACCACGCTTTACAGAACCATTAAGAGATAAAGTATTAGAAACCTTATAACCAACTACACAATAAATATTATCATCAAACTTTTTATCTAAAAAAGCAGAAACAACGTAATAAGCATCTCTTCCATAAAAATCATCTGCATTAATAATTGCAAAGTTCTCATGAATTAAATCCTTTGCAGATAAAATCGCATGCGAAGTACCCCATGGTTTTTCACGATCACTAGGTCTTACAAACCCAGCTGGTAGATCATCCATATCTTGGAATGCATACTCTACCTTAATATGCTTAGAAACCCTATTACCAACTGTCTCCCTAAAAATATCAAAATTCTCTTTCTTAATAACAAAAACAACCTTAGTAAAACCAGCTTTTAAAGCATCATAAATCGAATAATCAATAATAAATTCACCATTTGGACCTACAGGTTCAACCTGTTTCAATCCTCCAAAACGACTACCCATACCAGCAGCCATTATTAATAATGTCTTTTCCATAAAAACCTCCTAAACATTAAATCTGAAATAACAAATATCTCCATCTTGCATTATATACTCTTTACCCTCAAGACGCATCTTACCGTTTTCTTTAACTTTCTTCTCATCACCACAAGCAACTAAATCAGTATAACTCATAACCTCAGCCTTTATAAATCCTTTTTGAAAATCAGTATGAATAATACCAGCACACTCAGGAGCTTTCATACCTTTTCTAAAAGTCCAAGCACGTACTTCATCAGCACCAGCAGTAAAATAAGTAGCTAGTCCAAGTAAAGAATAAGTAGCATTAATTAACTTATCCAAACCACTTTCACAAATTCCTAAGTCATTCAAAAACTCTACTCTTTCATCATCAGATAACTCAGATAACTCAGATTCAATTCTAGCACATACCATAACTACCTGAGAACCTTCCTTTAAAGCATAATCCTTAACACTTTCAACATAAGAATTACCACTAATAACATCATCCTCACTAACATTAGCCATATATATTATAGGTTTAGCAGTAATCAAATTAAAATGCTTAATCATATCCCACTCATCATCTTCAAAAGACAAATTTCTAATTGAAATATTTTTTTCCAAAGCATCCTTAATTCTTTCTAATAATTCTGCTTCCTTCTTAATTTCCTTATCCTTAGACATACTAGCCTTCTTACCAATCTTATTAATTCTATTAGTAATAATCTCCAAATCAGACAAAATAAGTTCAACATTAATAATCTCAATATCACGAATAGGATCTACATTATTCTCAACATGAATAATATTTGGGTCATCAAAACACCTAACAACCTCAACAATAGCATCAACCTCACGAATATGAGACAAAAACTTATTACCCAATCCTTCACCATTAGAAGCACCTTTAACCAAACCAGCTATATCAGTAAACTCAAAAGTCGTTGGGACCAAACTACTAGGCTTATATAAATTATTCAAAAAATCCAATCTAGAATCAGGGACAACAACAACACCAACATTAGGATCAATAGTTGCAAAAGGATAATTTGCTGCCAAAATATTTTTTTTAGTAATCGCATTAAATAAAGTAGACTTACCTACATTAGGTAAACCAACAATACCTGCAGTTAAACTCATAAAATCACCTCTATATAAAAATGGATATCCCATTGATACCCATTATACATTAAATACAAAAATAATTCAAACTATAAAGTAGAAAAACCATTAATTCCTATAGGCATTCCAGAAATATACCATAACGCTATTATACTTATCCATAAAAGACCTATAATCAAAACAATTGGTAAAATCATACGCATAGTTCCAATAATGGTAACAGAGTCATCACTATCACTAACATATTTTTCCATAAAACCAATCATTATAATAAAATATGCAAAAACAGGAGTCAAACCCTTACCAATACTATCAGCAATCTGAAAAACAAATTGAGTAAAATCTGGAGTAATATTAGACCTCATAAATAAAGGTACCACAACAGGTGAAGCAATTGACCATTTTCCAATAGAAGATGGAATAAAAATACTCATTAAAACTATAACTATAAAGAAAATAACAATTAAAAATATTCCAGACAACTGTAAATTACTAATAAGCTCAATCATACGAGCGCCAATAACAACTCCGATATTAGTCCAATCAACCAAACCTTCTAATTGAGCTATAAAAAACATTAATACAAATAAATATCCCAATCTATCAAACGATTTACTTATACCTTTAATATATGTATCATCAAACTTTATTCCATGAAGATAGCCATAAAAAATACCACATAAACCTAAAATCATAGAAAAAATACATATCATACCATTAGAAAATGGACTATTAGAACCAAATAATTTATCAATATATCTTTCGGAATTATTATCAAGTAACAACCCTGAACCAGGTAATCCAGGAATAATCATATAGACTATTAATACCATAAGAATAATAAATAAAACAAAAGTAGGATAACTAAATTTATTATTACTACTTATCGCCTCATGCCTCTTAAAACGAGGAACAATTCTCTTCTCAATTAAATTAGACAAAATAATACTAACAATAAAAGTACTAATTACCATTATAAACTCAGTAGAAACCAAACTAAATAAATAATCAGTATCAACCTCTACTCTTGCAGCAGCCTCAGTTAATCCACCTAAAATATAAGAATCATAATTAAACATTATACCAGTTCCATAGCCAAGAGTAATTCCTAAAAAAACAGTTAAAATTCCAAGAATAGGATTTCTGCCAATTTTTTTATATAACAAACTAATCAACGGAAATAACATTACATAACTATAATTACCTAAAAATGTAACACACATTCCTAACAAGACAACTAAAAAAGTTATAAAAGAACCCTTAACCTTAGAAAAAGGTAAAAATAAAGAATCCAACATTCCACTGGTATCAGCAATACTTATACCAATCATAGAAATAATTAATAAAACCAAAGGTTCAAATAATTTAAAATTAGTTACAAAATTATTAAACAAATACTTGAATCCATTAACAGAAAAAATATTATTAACAGTAACTAAAGAAGATTCCAATCTGCCACTAGATATGTACGTTTTATAACTTTCAAATCCAAACAAAGACAAAACGAAAGATAAAACCATTACGATAACACAAAGTATTAAAATAGTTGAAAGAGCCCCCTGAAAAATTTTCTTCTTCTTTTTTTTCATAAACCCTCCTAAAAAACAACAACTTTTTTTAACTTCTTATTAAACTCAATACGTGGAAGCATAACTACTCTAGAGCAAGCTAAACACTTAATCTTTATATCAGCACCTAACCTTACAATTTCCCACTCATTAGAGCCACAAGCATGATTTTTTTTCATAACAACAATACTACCTAATTTATAATTCTTATCCATTGTGAATCACCACCTGTGGAAAAGGAATTTCAATATTATTTTCATCAAAACATTTCTTTAAATATTTACGTAATTCCCTCTCAACCTGAAAATGCTCCATAGGATTTGTATCACAAACAATTCTAAAAACCAAAGAACTATCATCATAACTCTGTATTCCTAACAACTTTATATCACCTTTAATACCACTGATTTTTTTATTTAAATCAGAAAAAAGATTAGTAAGAACACCTTCTAAAAAATCAATATCAGTATTATAAGAAACAGGAACATCAATAACAGCAACTGATTTATCAATACTATGATTAATAACCTCTTCAATCAAATGATTAGCAATAATCATAACTTCACCAGTATAAGATCGTATCTTAGTAGATTTAATTCCAAGTGCAATTACTTCACCCCTAAACCCCTTAATAGTGATAGTATCGCCAATACGATATTGATTTTCCAAAATAATACTCATTCCTGCAACAAAATCCTTCAAAGTATCTTGAACAGCCAAACCAGCAACAAGTCCAACAACACCCAAAGAAGCAATTAAAGTCTTTGTATCAATACCAAATATATCCAAAATCATAACAGTATCAATAATAACAATAAAATACTTAATCAAGTTATTAATCAAACCATTAATTGTCTTTGTCTTCCTTTTATCCAAATACCTATTCTTTATAGTAAATACTCGATCTATTACATTCTTTATAATAAGATAAACAACAATCGAAACTAAAACTATTAAAATAGGACCAACAATTTCCTTAACCAATACTTTATCTAAAAAATCATTCATATCTATATATCCTTAATATCTAATATTTCTAATATTCTGTTTAAATCAGCAGAACTATTATAAGAAATCTCAATTTTTTTACCCTTTACAGCAACCTTAGTATCAAACTTATCACGCAATAAATCTTCAACATATTTATACTTACTCTCAGGTTTAACCCTATTAATTTTAACTTTCTTAGCAACATCAGTACCACTAGTAATACTTTCAATATCACGAACTATTAAATCCTCATTAACAATTCGATTAGCTAAATTGATAACTTCTTCACGAGAATCAAGTTTACTTAAAGCCCTCGCATGTCCCATTGTAATACGACCGTCACTAACCATTTGTTGTACCTCACCAGGTAATCTCAATAAACCCAAAATATTAGTAATATGGCTACGACTTTTACCAACACGATGAGCCAAATCATCTTGAGTTAAATTCAAATGTTCAATCATACTCTTATAAGCCATTGCCTCTTCAATAACATTTAAATTTTCACGTTGAAGATTCTCCAAAAGTGCAATTTCCATCATCTGTTCATCAGTAAAATCACGAATGATAGCAGGAATCTTATCTAAACCAGCAAGCTTACTCGCTCTAAAACGACGCTCACCAGCAATAATATCATAACCTTTTATACTCTTCTTAACGATAATAGGTTGAAAAACGCCATGTTCACGGATGGAATCAGCAAGTTCATTCAAAGCATCATCGTCAAAAACTTTTCTTGGTTGATATGGATTAGGTCTCAAATCATTAAGACTTAACTCAACAATTTCTTCATTACTAGCACTCTCATAAATTTTTTGTTCAACACTTTCAAAATCTAAATTTTCACTATTAAACAAATCCTCTAAACCTCTACCTAATGCTCTTTTTTTAGTTTCCATTTCTATCTATCACCTCTTTAGCCAAATTTAAATATGCCTCAGTTCCTCTACTATGAGGATCATAAGCAATAATTGGTTTACCATGACTTGGAGCCTCAGAAAGCCTAACCAACCTAGGAATTATAGTATCATAAACTCTCTCTTTAAAATAGCTCTTAATCTCCTCAACTACTTCCAAACCTAAATTAGTTCTATTATCAAGCATAGTTAAAAGTACACCTTCAATATCAAGATTAGGATTTAAACTCTTTTGAGCTAACATAATAGTATTTAATAACTGCATAATTCCCTCAAGAGCAAAAAACTCACATTGAACAGGAATAATAACACTATTAGCAGCAGTCAAAGCATTAGTTGTTAAAATACCTAAACTTGGTGGACAATCAAGAATAATATAATCAAACATCTCACTAGCAACATCTAAATATTTTTTTAATTGAGTATTCTTAGAAAAATTAGGATCTAACTTACTTTTTTCAATTAATTCAATATCGGCACCAGCCAAATTAATAGTTGCAGGAATAACACATAAATTCTTAAATTTAGTTTTAACAATCGCTTCATTCAAAGTAGCTTGATCAATCAATAAATCATAAACACTCTTACCAATTTCACCCTTATCAATACCAATACCAGTACTAGCATTTCCTTGAGGATCTAAATCAACTAATAAAGTTTTTTTACCAAGTGCACCCAAAGATGCAGCTAAATTTATACTAGATGTAGTCTTTCCAACTCCACCTTTTTGATTAACTAAGGCAATTATCTTACCCATTATATCACCATCTTCTATATAACTCATTTATAATTTTATCATACTTTGTAACAATTTACCATTAAATAAAAGCAAAAAATAAAAAAAAGTAACTAATAAAAATATTAAGCACTTTACATATATAATACACATTAAAAAATAATAATTATCTATCGAAAATATTACCATAAATATATACATATATGTATATATAAATCATAAAACAAAGTATTGATATTTTAAGAACGATATAATATAATTATGACATAAGGCGGTGAATAAATGAAAAAAGCAAAAATCATAATCGGAATATTATTTTTAGTATCAGTCGCATACTCATACTATAAAATTCCACAATGGCTAATAGAAGGAACTGCAATATCAAATACATTAGCAGGTATAATTCTAATAATAGATGGAATACTTCTACATAAAAACAAAAATGTACCAATAATTGCATATCAGATAACAGTTTCATTCATTATGACAGTATATTTAATTACAACCTTCTTAACAGCATTCAATCTATATAATAATTTTAGTTTTGATGATGGCTTTATGTTATTACATGCAGTAAATCCACTTGTTTTCTTTACAATCTATCTATTTACAACAAAATTAAAAACAAATAAAAATATACTTTGTACTTCATGCATAGCACCTTCACTAATTATGTGCTACCTATTGTTTGATTTTATAAGACATCAAATAATTGGGTCATACGTATATCAAATCATTCCAAACGACTCAAATATCATGCTAGTAATACTATTTGCTCTTGGCACTTACATATTTGAAGTATTACTTAACTTTGGAATAATAAAACTTAAAATTTACACAGAATCAAAAATTAAATAACCCTTAGAACTTTCTAGGGGTTTTAAAATACAAAAAAAAGAATTAATCTTGTAATTCATTGATTAATTCTTCCTTAGTCATTTTACTATAACCTTTAATACCTTTATTCTTTGCTAACTCTTTTAACTCATTAACACTTAAATCTTCAAGATTCAAATCCTTCGCTTCTTCCTCTTCACCATCTTCTGGTAACTTTCCATAAAGAACCAAATGATCAATTTCTTCCTTAGTTATAGTTTCCTTTTCTAATAATGTATTAGCAATCAAATCTAATAAATCTCTATTATCTTTTAAAATCTTTTGAGCATCTTTATAACAATCATCCATAATCTTACGCATTTCTTGGTCAATTTCAAAAGCAACTTGACTAGAGAAATTACGAGACTTATTATAATCTCTTCCTAAGAAGACACTTCCCTCTTGTTGCTCCAATTGAACAGGTCCTAAACTACTCATACCATACTCAGTTACCATAGCACGAGCAATCTTTGTAGCTTGTTCAAAATCATTATGAGCACCAGTTGTTACCTCATTAAAAATCATTTCCTCAGCAACACGTCCACCAAGAAGACCAGTGATACGCTCTAATAATTCCTTCTTAGTAGCAGTAAACCTTTCTTCTTTTGGAAGCATCATTGTATAACCACCAGCAAATCCACGAGGAATAATAGTAATTTTTTGAACATCATTAGCTCCATCCAATTTAATACCCAAAACAGCATGACCTGCCTCGTGATATGCAACCAATTTCTTATCATTTTCAGTATACTTCTTACTAGTTTTAGCAGGACCCATTAAAACTCTATCATGAGCCTCATCAATTTCAGACATAGTAATACTATTTTTATCACGACGAACAGCTAACAATGCAGCCTCATTAAGTAAATTCTCCAAATCTGCACCGCTAAAACCAACAGTTCTCTCAGCAATATTCTCTAATTTTACATTCTTAGCAAATATCTTATTTCTAGCATGAACTGCTAAAATTTCTTTACGACCCTTACAATCAGGTAAATTAACTTGAACTTGTCTATCAAATCTTCCTGGTCTAAGTAATGCAGGATCCAAAACATCAGGTCTATTAGTAGCAGCAATAATTATGATACCCTCATTAGCACCAAAACCATCCATCTCAGTAAGTAATTGATTTAATGTTTGTTCACGTTCATCGTGACCTCCACCTAAACCTGCACCTCTTTGACGACCAACAGCATCTATTTCATCAATAAAAATCAAACATGGAGCACTTTGCTTAGCTTGCTTAAACATATCACGAACACGACTAGCTCCAACACCAACAAATAACTCAACAAACTCAGAACCACTTATAAAATAAAATGGAACATTAGCCTCACCAGCAACAGCACGCGCTAACAAAGTCTTACCAGTACCTGGAGGACCAACCAACAAAACACCTTTAGGTATTCTAGCACCTAGTTTTTGGAATTTTTTAGGATTTTTCAAGAAATCAATTAATTCAGCTACCTCTTCCTTCTCCTCAGTTAAACCAGCAACATCATCAAAAGTAACCTTATTATGATTTTCACTTAAACGAGCTCTACTTCTTCCAAAATCCATAGATTTATTAGCAGTTCCCATTTGCCTTGTTATAAAATAAAAAGCAGCACCAATAATAATAACCATTGGAAGAACATTAACTATAATAAGTAAAATTGTACTTGATTCTGGATCAGCATCAGCATCAATAGAAAAAGTATGATCCTTTTGCAAATCCATTATATCAGATATAACCTCATCAGTAAGAGGCATCTTTAACGAAAAATACTCATTATCTGAATAATTACTTGTTGTACCTTCGATATTATATAAACCTGCACGAGAATTTGGAGTAATAACAACATCCTTTAAAACATTCTCCTTTGCAAATCCAACAAACTCATCATAAGTAATAACATTAACCTTTTTATTCGCAATATTTAGAAAATAAACAACACCTAATATTACAAACAACAAAAATAAATATGGCAACATACCCTTCTTAACTGTTTTTTTATTCATATAAACATCCTTTCTAATAATACCTTAGTATTATATCACAATTTTCATCGTTTTTCCTATCAAATTTAGACTTTTTAAGACCAGGAATCCATAAAATACAACCTTTATCATCTACAACGATAGGCCATTCATCTCTATCACTCATAGGAATCTTTGAATCAATAAAAATATCCTTAACCTTTTTTTTACCATTAAGTCCCTTCACATAAATCATATCACCCGACAAACGAGTACGAACATGTAAAGGTAGAACAATATCGGCACTATTTAATCTTATCACATTATTCGTATTAAGGCTAGTGTTTTTAACCAATTGAATATTTTTTCCGTTAGGTAAATTAACAAAATCGCGAAAGACATAATCATAACATTCACTATTAATGTTTTTAACAAAATAAAACTCATTATAACTTCTAACACCCTTAAAACCCATAGGCAAATAAACAAAACAATTAGGCTTAGTAGAAATTAATAAATTATAAACTAATTCTACATGCTTATCATTAATACAATATAACTTATCACCATAGTAATATTCAAACATTCTATCAATTATTCTAAAAATAATAATCTTATCAAATTTCAAAATATTAGAAACATTCAAAACTCCATCAACTAACAAATCAGAAATACCATCAACATATTTATCGATAAAACTATCATATTCACTTAACATATTACTAAACTTATAAAACTTATCATGAACATTAGTATCCTCATTCTTTAAAACAGGCAAAATATACTTTCTATACCTATTCCTAGTATGAACATCTAAAAAATTAGTCTTATCAATAACATAATCAATACCATTATCATCATCATACTTAAGTATACAATCCTTAGTCATATGAATCAATGGGCGAAGAATAACATAACCTTCCCTAGAACTAACACGAGAAAATCCGCTATATCCTGATAAAGTTGACCCACGAACAATACGCATCAAAATAGTTTCCATTAAATCATCACCATGATGAGCAGTCAAAACATACTTACAATCATACTTATTAACCAATTTATCAAAGAAACTATACCTTCTATCACGAGCCTCATTCTCAAAATTATAACCTTCATAATTATCAATTTTCATATACTCAAAAATCAAATCATTTTTTAAACAATAATTATAAACAAAATCTTTTTCAGACTCGCTCTCACTACGAACATTATGATTAATATGCGCAACAATTACCTTAATACCAGTCTCACTTTTTAACTTAACAACTAAAGATAATAATGCCATAGAATCAGGCCCACCACTGCAAGCAACAATAACACTATCACTAACACTATCAACTAAAAAACTATAAGCCTCATCCATATAGCACCTCCTCTAAGCAATAATTATAAAAGAAAAAACAAAAATTATCAATAAAAAACCACTTTTAAAGTGGAAAAACACCTTACATACAGATAAAAAAACTATCTAATAAAATCCTTGATCATTTCAACATATTGATCTGCATGATTTATACTCAAATCACCATGATAATAACCATCTAAAACCTTAAGCGTACTATTTGGTAATAAAGCATTAATCAATTCAGCCGATTTTATCATAATTGGACGCTCTTTTCTACCAACAACAACCAAAACAGAACATTTATTATTTAATAGACCTTCTTTATAATTATAATCCGAATTTGCCTTTAAAAAAGAAATCATATTATCAACAGATATACTTTTTGTATCTTCATAATAATAATCAAACAAATTATTATTAATTTTAAGACTCCTAAACTGTAATTTAGAAAACCACCTCTTAGATATAAGACCATAAGACATTTTAATAGAAGGACCTATTAATTTATGTGTAAGCCTCATTGGAATAACTAACGCACTTTCTATCAAAGCATAATCACAAATACCACTACTCTTAGATAAAATCTCTAATAAAATCTGCCCACCATAATTATCATTTATAAACTCAATTATTTCATCAGCATTTTTCTCAATAGATACAAAATCACTATCACTGCCAGAATGCCCATCTAATATAGGAACTATAACATGATACTCATTCTGCAACAACTTACTAACCTCCATATAATTCCACCATGACAATCCACCACCATGTAACAAAATAATTACATTCTTATTATTTTTACCAAATTCCTTTATAACCATGCTAAACACCTTTCAATCTATAACAAAAACACTACACTACAACAATTAATTACATATCACCACTTTATCGGACTAATACCATTCTTAACTAAAAAATCATTTGCTCTACTAAAAGGATGACTTCCAAAAAAACCACGACTTGCAGAAAGTGGACTTGGATGCGCACTTTCAATTATAAAATGATTCTTATTAGTAATTAATTCTTTCTTACTTCTTGCATAACTACCCCATAAAATAAACACAATTGGTTCTTTCCTATCATTCAAATAGCTAATAATATTATCAGTAAAAATTTCCCAACCCTTACCCTTATGAGACAAAGGAGTATCCTTAACAACAGTCAAAACACTATTTAATAAAAGAACACCTTGTTTAGCCCAATCAGTCAATTCATTACCATTTCTAACAACACCCAAATCATTATATAACTCCTTTAAAATATTATTCAAAGAAGGAGGACGCTTTACATCATCATGAACAGAAAAAGATAATCCATGAGCTTCACCTTCACCATGATAAGGATCCTGACCCAATATAACAACCTTTACCTCATCATAATCAGTAAACCTTAAAGCATTAAAAACATCGCTATACTTAGGATAACATATATGCCTCTTATACTCACTTTTAACAAAACAACCGAGTTTCCTAAAATAGTCCTTATTAAACTCATCTTTTAATACAATATCCCACTTCTTATTAATCATACTACCACCAAAATAAATACTACAACAAAAAAAGAAAAAAGTAAACACTACTCAATTTTATCTCTTAATTTCCATATAGCATACATATTAATAATAACCATAATACCAACTAATATATCAACAAATGCCCATATCAAACTAGAAGGTAAAACACACCCAAGAAACAAAATAACCAAAGTAATGACTCTCAAAATATAAATAAATTTAATATTAATTCTATCAAAAAAATAATTAAAACTACTCTCACCATAATAATAACCAGTCAAAATAGTCGAAAAACTGAAAAGTATAACACTAATAACTAAAATATAAATACCAACATTTCCAAAATGATAACTAAAAGCATGACTCGCAAGTTCAATACCATTAATATTACCAAAACTAAAACTAGAATAATCACTAAACAAAATGATAATTGCAGTTGCTGTACAAATAACTAAAGTAGTTAGATAAACACCAAATACCTGAATAAACCCCTGACTCCTATAATCATTACTATCACCACTAGACGCAACAATACTACTAGTTCCAATACCAGCCTCATTAGAAAAAATACCACGTTGAATACCAATAATAATCATAGGAATAAATCCACCAAAAAAAGAGCTAAAATCAAACGCATTACTAAAAATATTAAAAAAAACATCACCAATCATATCATAATTAAAAATCAAAACTAAAACACTAGAACCAATATAAATCAAACACATAATAGGAACAATCTTATTACAAACACGAGCAATACTCTTAAAACCACCATAAATACAAAAAAAAGTAATAATAGAAATGCATAAACCAATAACATAAGGGCTAAAAGGAAATAAACCAATAACAGACTTAGTAATTGTATTAGACTGAATACACAAAAAACATCCTATATAACTAACAATAATTAAAATAGAATATATACCACCTAAAAACTTATTACCAATACCATCACGAATATAATAAGCAGGACCGCCATAATCACCACATTTATACTTAACACCTAAAACAACCTCAGAATAAGTAATAATAGAACAAAAAAAAGTAGAAACCCACATCCAAAAAATAGAACCAGCTCCACCAATATAAATAGATAAACAAACACCGGCAATACTACCCACACCAATACGACCTGCCAAAGAAGTCATTAAAATACCAAAAGAGGAAGAATTACCATGAAAAACAGACTTAAACATTGAACGAAATTTAAATTGAACTCCCTTTAAACAAACGCTAAAATAAATACCAAAAAATATAATTAGAACCATTACAAAAAGCCATATAAACCTATTAATTAATAACATTCTATCACCAAAAAACATTATATAAAAATATAATGTTCTATTTTGTCAAATTATTAGCAATATCAACAAATATATCAATACTAAGTGCCTCAGCACGAACACTCAAATCATAACCATAACGCCCTAAAACATCTTCAATAACAGACAAATCATAATCATGTAAATTATTACGAAGAGTTTTCCTTTTTTGCCTAAAACTATCACGAACCAACTTAAAAAATAAATCCTCATCCTTTAAAGAAAAAACATTTTTTTTCTTTCTAAACTCAACAACAATACTATCAACATTAGGCTTAGGAATAAAAATATTACGACTTATATCCATCAACTTTACAACATCAAAATAATAATTTAAAAAAATACTCAAACTACCATAATCACGAGAACCAGGTAAAGCCTTAAACCTATCTCCCACTTCCTTTTGAACCATAACAACAATTTTATCTACTGGTACCTTATCCTCAATAATCTTCATAATAATTGGAGTAGTAATATAATAAGGCAGATTTGCAACAACATACAATTTATCATAAGAATATCCCTTCAAATCAACATTTAAATCAGCATTTAAAAAATCACAAAACTTAACATCAACATTAGATAAACCATTTAAATTACTAGATAAAATACCCCTTAAAGACTCATCAATCTCATAACACAAAACACTTTTACTAGAACAAGCCAACTTATAAGTCAAACTACCCGCTCCAGGACCTATTTCAATAACCATAGTATTAGAATCAATACCAGAAGAGTCAATAATCTTATCAATGATATTTTGATCAACTATAAAATTTTGACCAAACTTTTTTTTAAACTTAAAATTATTACTATCAAGCAACTCATTCATCTTACGAGGCGAATACTCCATTAAACCATCTCCAAAAATCTATAAAAATTATACTAAATAATATAAAAACTATCAACATAAAAACATAAACTACTTAAATTTAGTAGTTGCATTAGACATAATCTTAACCTTCTTATAAGATATCCTGTAAAGAAAAATAATAAAAAATATAAACACAACAATAAAAACATATTTTTCAGAAAACAAACAAAAATCATAAAAAGAATGTAAAAAAACAGGAATAAATAAACTCATAAATAAATAATGCTTCTTTAAATCAGTATCAGACGAAACATACTTAGACATAGATAAATAATACCCCATAAAAACACCATCACAAGCATGACCAGGAACAGATAATAATCCTCTAATAATACCAACACCTAATCCATTTTCAAAAACATAAAAAACATTTTCAATACAAGCAAACCCTATAGCAACAAAAACAGAATAAACAATCATATCATAAACTTGATCATACTCAACATTATTATAAGATAATTTATAAACAAAAATCCATTTAGAAAACTCCTCAATCAAAGCAATACCAAAAAAAACATGAATAAACAAACTGAACATATCAAGATTAAAATCATCATAAATCAAACTTGGTATAAAAACACCAATTAACAAAGTTAAAATAAGAGTTAAAATAAATGACCCTATACCAGATAAAAAAAGCTTAGCCAACAAACCAACAGGTTCCTTATCTCTATCCTTATTATAAATATATCGTCCAATTAAATAAACCGGTAAAATAGATACAAATAATAACAACAATTCTCTCATATAATCCACCAACTAATTTATAACATAAAAATTTAAAAAAATAAAGATATATAGCTACCAACCTTTTCTATATACCTTAAACTTTACACTACCACTCTTATTAGTAGCACTATTAATTCCATCAGAATTCTCATAACTAAAAGCAATATCAATCAAAATATCACCATTACTCCAAGCACTTCTCATAGCGCCACCAGTATCAAGAACAATAGCCATAAAAGAATCCATAACACCATTATCAACAGACATAACAGTACCACAAGGAAATAAACTATTATCGGCTGCAATAATTCTAAGATTACCATACTTAGAATCATTATAATAAATACCATCAGTAATTAAATTATGCACACCAGAAGAAGTAGAACAAGAAACATTACCACTACATCCAACACAATCAGCGCCATATCCTGTAGTAGAACCATAAGAAATAGATACCGGTCCCCTACCAATTTCAACTAACTTATTAATAGGTTCAACAACAACTGCTCCAGAATCAGACAAAACATATCCATCTCTCCCATCCCTTATAACTCTTTCCTCACCATATAATAAATCATCACTATAACGAGTCTCAACATCATAAGAAACAGGAACAATAGAAAGATTAGAAGTTTTATCTAAACTATTATCAAAAACAATTACATCACTACTTAAATTAATTCCTATAAATGAAATAGATGATAAAAACAAAAAAGTAAAAACCTTTTTCATTGTAAAGAATTTAGAAAACATTATATTTCACCTCAACATTAAAAACGGAAATATCTTATCACAATATACTATCTAAAATCAAACAAATCATAAGAATTTTTACTGGTAATTCTTAGCACTTCATCAAAACTAATATTCTTAATCTCAGAAATCATACGAGCAACATAAATAATATTATAAGGCTCATTTCTCTTACCCCTAAAAGGTTCAGGAGTTAAATAAGGACTATCCGTTTCAAGAAGAAAATTACTAATATCAATATTTGAAACAACCTCTTTTAACTTAGAAGAATTCTTAAAAGTTAAAACACCTCCAATACCCAACTTACATCCAAGACCAACAAAAAGTTTGGCCATTTCAAAAGAAGAAGAAAAACAATGAATATCAGTCATACTGCCTATATTATACTTTTTAATAATATTATAAGTATCCTCAATTGCATCCCTACTGTGAACAACAATAGGCTTATTAAATTCTAAAGCAATCTCAATTTGTCTGCAAAACAAATCAATCTGAGCATCACGATTATCCTTAGTATAATAATAATCAAGACCAATTTCACCAATTCCAACTATCTTAGAATCATTAACATGATCAATTATAAAATCCAAATCATAAGATTCTCCTACATTTTCAGGATGAATACCCAAAGTACCATAAACATTATCATAGCGAGAACATAAATCAATTACTTCCCTGTTTGTTAAATCATCACATCCACTCACTATAATTATATTATCACCCATTTTTTTTATTACATCATCTAAATCAGGATAATCAGAACGAAAAATATGACAATGAGTATCAACCATAAAACCCTCCACAACTAGTCCCTGCTCAAAATAAAATACTTAATAGCAAAAAAGACTACCAATATAAAATAACAACAATCAACAATCTTAAAACTGTTAATCATCAAATAAACCATAATTAAACCAATCACTGCAAAAAACAACATTATAAATTTAGTATCCTTACTTTTTACCATGTATATTTCTCCTTACATTTACAGCAACAAATCAAATATAACATAAATACAAAGAGAAAACAAATAAAAAACTAAAAAACTAAACAAAAAAATACAACAATTTACACACATTTACACCATATTATGACAAATAAAATAATAAAATTAAAAAATTCGACACAAAAATGTCGAAAAAATATTGTAGCCCTAACAGTATTAACAAAAGATAAATATCGAGAAGCAATGATAAATATCTAAATATAACATATTAAAACAAGAAAAAAAAGATAATTTAGAACATGTCTAATTATCTTTTTTATTTAATTCTTCCATTACTGCTTCCTTATCAATACGAGCAAATAATACCTCTGGATCATTTAAAATAATTCCAATATCTAAACCATTAAAATCAGATAAAGATTCATAATATCTATTCTCAGTATTTAATTGTTTAAAAATCTTATCAGCAGTATCAGGTAAAATACATTGTAACAATACCGCACCATGACGAATAGACTCTAACAAATTATACATTACAGTTGCTAACCTATCACGACTATCTGGATCCTTAGCTAAAATCCAAGGAGTTGTCTCATCAATATACTTATTACATCTCTTAAATATATCAAATACTGAGTCTATCGCCTCAGATACCTTCAGATCATTCATCTTTTCTTCCATCAACTTAGGAGCATTCATAACTACATTAATCAAATCTTTGTCAATGTCAGTTAATTCATGAGGAGCTAAAACCTCACCATCAAAATACTTCTTACTCATACTAATAGTTCTATTAACCAAATTACCTAAAATATTAGCCAAATCAGTATTTACCCTATCAATTAACAAATCAAAAGTAAAAGTACCATCACTAGAAAAAGGCATCTCATGAACCATATAATATCTTACTGCATCAACACCAAATCTACTAACCAAATCATCCGCATAAACAATATTACCCTTACTCTTACTCATCTTATCATTACCAAATAACATCCAAGGATGACCAAAAATCTTCTTAGGTAAAGGTAAATCCAAAGCCATCAAAATAATAGGCCAATAAATAGTATGAAATCTTAAAATATCCTTACCAATTAAATGCAAATCACAAGGCCAATACTTTTTAAACTCTTCACTTGAACCATCAGGATCATATCCTAAAAAAGTAATATAATTTGAAAGAGCATCAATCCAAACATAAATAACATGCTTGTCATTAAAACTTACAGGAATACCCCACTTAAAACTAGTACGACTTACACATAAATCCTGTAAACCAGGTTTAATAAAATTATTAACAATCTCATTCTTACGGCTAACAGGTTGAATAAAATCAGGATGACTCTCAATATAGTCTTCTAACCTCTTAGCATATTTATCCATACGTAAGAAATAAGCCTCTTCACTAGCACTATGAACCTCTCTACCACAATCAGGACACTTACCATCAACTAACTGAGACTC
Organism: Caryophanales bacterium UBA3631; assembly: GCA_002374055.1. The sequence continues at coordinate 5,730 of DFLA01000026.1, read as the reverse complement.
AGTAAAGAAAGATTCACAAGGAGTACAATACAATCCCTCATACTTACCTAAATAAATATCACCTTGATCATATAACTTCTTAAAAATCTTAGAAACAATAGCCTCATGACTAGGATTAGTAGTCCTAATAAACTTGTCATAACTAGTATTCATTATATCCCAAATACGACGAATTTCTAAAGAAACATCATCAACAAACTTTTGAGGAAGAACACCTGCTAAAGCAGCTTTCTCCTCTATTTTAATACCATGCTCATCAGTACCAGTTTGAAAATAAACATCATAACCTAACAATCTCTTATAACGAGCAATAACATCAGCTAAAACAACTTCATAAGTATTACCTATATGAGGCTTACCAGAAGTATACGCAATAGCAGTTGAAATATAAAACTTTTCTTTCATACTATACCTCCTTATTAGTACTTCCAATACCAGATACTCTAACATCAGATACTTCATCGTCATCAGTAATTAAAAATTTACTAAATACCCCTTGGCCAAAAGCTTGACCCTTTTTACAAACAAAATCCTTATCACCATGATTTTGTAAACTAAACCACATATGACCCTCATTATCAGCATTATTATAATAATCAGCGTCAATTACACCTACTTGATTAGTCATACGAACATTATATTTAAAACCCATACTACTACGAACATATAACATAAAAGCTTCATCATCATTCATAACAACTTTAACACCAGTAGGAACCTTAACTATCTCACCAGGATGAATAACAAAATCACTTATCGCATAAAAATCATAACCTGCACTTTTAAGAGTTGCTCTCTTTGGTAAATTATATTCATCATACAAACTTTTATCATCACAGATATCATGACTAAACTGTGAAAAACTTATCTTTTCTAACTTTCTCATAAATCACTTCCAAAAAAATCACATCAATAGATGTGACTATAAATTACAATGCATCCATTGAAAACTAAACACATTATAACATTAAAAAAACTATTCTTCAATAGATTTTGAAAGGATTTTACTAGCAAGAGACGCAATAAGCATATCATCATCACCTATTTCATCACGATCAAAAATAATAACCAAGCCCACACTATCACCATTCGCAATAATAGAATTAATAATATACTTACAATCAACACGAAAATCATCAGTAATAACTAACTCCTTATTATACTTTTCAATAATACTTTCACGCCTTTTAATACATAAACTCATCTTATCACTAATAGACTTATTTAATAATTCTTTTAAATTATTACTACATGCAATAACACTATCACCATCAGTAATAACAATACTCTTTTTAAGAAGAGAATACAAAGCAAGAACCAAATTAGAAGCATACTCATCAATATTTCTCATTATAGAAAACTTCTTTAAAACAACATTATTACCATCAACAAAAATCTCCAAAGACTCGCCATCACGAATACGAAGATTTCTTCTAATTTCCTTAGGAATAACAATACGACCTAAATCATCAATTCTACGAACAACTCCAGTAGCTTTCATAAATCACTCTCCTAAATAATATTTTTACCAACAAATACCTTTTTTATACCAAAATTAAAAACTTATGTTATAATATAACACGTAGGAGGAATTATAATGAAAAAAACAGAAGAAATATACGTATTTGGACATAAAAATCCAGACACAGACGCTGTAACATCAGCAATAAATTTATCATATCTAAAAAATCAACTAGGAATGAATACAACACCAAGAGTATTAGGAAATATAAATAACGAAACAGAATTCGTTCTAAACTACTTTAATGTTAAAAAACCAGAATACTTAAATAACGTAAAACTACAAATAAAAGATTTAGACTATAATAATAACCATAGTATAGACAATAACCAATCAATATACTATGCTTATAACTACATGCAAGAACATGGAATAAACAATATCCCAATACTAAACAATAAAAAAGTAGAAGGATTAATCGCAATGAAACATATTGCAAAATATATGATTTCAGACGATTCAAAAGTATTAAATGCATCATATCAAAACATCATTGAATCATTAGAAGCAGAAGAAGTATTAAAATTCAATGATAAAATAGAAGGAACATTTACAATAGCTGCATTTAAAAACACAACATTTATAGAAAACATTAAAGTAGACAATAAAACAATAGTACTAGTTGGAGATAGATATAAAGTATTAGAATATTCAATAAAAAATAAAGCTAAATTAATAGTAATCACAGGAAATCATAATATTCCAGAAGAACTATTAAATCTAGCACGTGAAAACAAAGTAAATATAATTAAAACAAGCTTCCACACATACGAAGCAGCAAAAATGATTTCACTAAGTAACTATGCAATACAAATCGCAATAAAAAAAGAAGATATCGTAACAGTAGACGAAAATGATCTAGTAAGCGACTTCATTGATTTAGCAAACAAAATGAAATATACATACTATCCAGTAGTAGATAAAAACAAAAACTTTATTGGAAACATTGAATTAATAGATACAAATAAACAAAATAGAAAACAAGTAATGTTAACAGACCATAACGAATACGATCAATCAGTTGATGGATTACAAGAAGCAGAAATAGTAGAAATAGTAGACCATCATAATATTGGATCAATCGGAACAATGGCACCAATAAACTTCAGAAGTATGCCAGTAGGAAGTACAAATACATTACTATATAAAATGTATAAAGAACATAATATAAAAGTTCCAAAAGAAAACGCTGGATTAATGCTTTCAGGAATTATATCAGATACATTATTATTAGTATCACCAACAACAACAGAATTAGATAAAGAAACAGCAAAAGAACTAGCAGAAATAGCTGGAGTAGATTTAAAACAATACGGACTAGAAATGCTAAAAGCTGGAACATCATTAAAAGGAAAAACAGAAGAAGATATACTATTTGGAGACTTCAAAATGTATGAAGTAAACAATAAAAAAATATGTGTTACTCAAGTATCAACATTCGATATAAATGACTTTAACGATAGCATAGAAAAATATAAAGAACTATTAAATAAAAATGCAGAAAACAATAACTACGATGTATTCGCATTCTTTATAACAGACATATTAAAAAATGGTTCTTATGTATACTATAATAATTCAGCACAAGAAATAATGGAAAAAGCATTTGATATAGAAAACATGCCACAAGGTACATACCTAGATGGATGCGTATCAAGAAAAAAACAAGTAATTCCAAAAATAATGAAAGTATTAGACTAAAAGAAAAATTGTTAGAAAACCTAACAATTTTTTTATATATTATTATCTAATTCACTAGAAATAGAAGATTTTTTCTTAGAAGACTTAAAACACAATCCAATACATCTAAATAATCCAAATACACCAACCAAAATAAATCCTGTTCCAGCAAACAATACAACATAATTAGAACCATTTAAAAATACAACCTCAGTAGGATTACTAGGATTATACTTTATAGTTGTAGTATCACCAATTTGAGGTAAACTAGTAGACTTAACACTAGAATAAACCTTATAATCAATACCACCTACATTATAGCCATAAATAGTATATGCACTACCATCTTCTGAACCAGCAGAATCAAAATCAACAACAGTAGCAGTTACCTCAACAAAAGGATCATTCTTATCAATAAACTCATTAAGTATTTTATTACCATAAAAGTTTATCAAAACACCAATTATAATTAATATAACCGAAGTTAAAAAAGTCTTAATAATTCTAAACATACAAATACCACCTTACTATACAACTAAACTATAACATAAAAAATAAAAAAATTAAATATAAAAGTATAATCAAAAAAATTCATTTACACCCCAAAACGTAAAAGAAGCCCTACTCGGCTTCTTTTTTCATATTTTCCTCTATTAACTTAAATAAATCAATCATATAGAAGATAAAATGCTTATCTAAATTATTAGTATTCAAACTAATTAATAACCTCTTATTCTTAATACTAAATCTAAACATTCTACCAAAATTAGTACACTCAATAAATAACTGTTGAACATTAAGACTATTAGTTAGATCATAAGATAAATAAATCTCAATAACATCCCTAACCTGCTTAACATCATTAATACCTAATTTCTTAGCTAACTTTTCTAACCACTCTTGATGCATATAAATATACATATCATCAGTAATCTTACCAAATCTATCCTCTAACTCATACTTAACAGACTCTAACTTCTCATAAGAATCAATCATATTAATCTTTTTATGAATTAATATCTTAATCTCCTCATCACTAACATAATCATCACCAATAGATGTACTTACCTCAACTAATGGTTTTTCCTCAATCTCTTCAGTTAAATCCTTAACTTTTTCACCCTTTAATAACTTAACCTGATTATCAAGCATTGATAAAAATAAATCAACACCTACACTATCAATAAATCCAGACTGTTCACTACCTAAAATATCACCTGCTCCACGAATAGATAAATCACGCATAGCAATCGCAAAACCACTACCTAACTCAGTAAACTCCTTTATAGCATTCAGCCTCTTAACAGCTATTTCACTTAAAACCTTACCCTTATCATACATTAAATAACAATAAGCAATCTTATTAGTACGTCCAACACGGCCTCTAATCTGATATAACTGAGCCAAACCAAATCTATCCGCATCCTCAATAATCAAAGTATTAACATTAGGAATATCAATACCAGTCTCAATAATAGTAGTACATAATAATATATCAAACTCATGATTAATAAACTTAAACATTACATCCTCTAATTCAGACTTATTCATTTGACCATGCGCATAAACAATACGAGCTTCAGGAACCAACTTAGAAATCTCTATAGCCTTACTAGGTAAATCATCAACATGATTATATAAAATAAATACCTGACCACCACGACTAAATTCCTTATAAATCGCATCCTTCAAAACCTGCTTATTAGAAGCTAAAACATAAGTCTGAACAGGATATCTATTACTAGGAGGAGTCTCAATCAAAGATAAACTTCTAATACCAACCATAGACATCTGTAATGTTCTAGGAATAGGAGTAGCAGATAAAGTTAAAACATCAACATTATTCTTATAATTCTTAATCTTCTCCTTATGTTTAACACCAAAACGTTGCTCCTCATCAACAACAAGTAATCCTAAATCCTTAAACTTAACATCATCAGATAAAATTCTATGAGTACCAATTAATAAATCAATCTTACCCTCCAATAAATCATTCAAAATCAACTTCTGTTTCTTAGGAGTAACAAACCTATTCATTACCTCTACCCTAATAGGATAATTACTAAATCTCTCAACTGCATTATTAAAATGTTGATTAGAAAGTATTGTAGTAGGACATAATAAAGCACACTGCTTATTAGACATAATGGCCTTAAATATAGCCCTAAACGCAACCTCAGTCTTACCATATCCAACATCCCCACACAATAACCTATCCATAGGATGTGCGCTTTCCATTTCTTTCTTAATTTCTAAAGTAGCCTTTAACTGATCAGGAGTAACTTGATAAGGAAACTCCTTCTCAAAAGAATACTGAAGCTCATTATCAGGTAAAAAAGAAAAACCTTGAGCAGCCTCACGCTTCGCATATAACTCTAATAACTCATAAGCCATATCCTCAATTCGCTTACTAACACGCTTCTTAATCTTCTCCCAATCTTTACCACCTAACTTACTTAAAGTAGGCTCACATCCATTACTAGAAGAATATTTAGTAATAAAATCAATCTTCTCAACAGGAATATATA
>DFLA01000028.1 GCA_002374055.1 Caryophanales bacterium UBA3631 | reverse complement strand
TATTTATCTTCATATTCTATTATTTTCATTATTAAAATAACACTCTCTTGTCAATCCATATTTAGAAAAAGTTAATATTCCATTATAAAATGTATAAGGTGATTCTTCTTCTATTTCACCAATCTTATTAAATCCTAATTTTTCAAATATTTTACAAGACGCTAAATTATCTTTTACAGCACCAGAAGAAATACCGTTTATTTCTACTTCATTAAACATATAATCTATCATTGCTTTTGCAGCTTCTGTTGCATAGCCTTTTCCTTGATAAGCAGGATCCATATACCAACCAACATCACGAATAGTAATATCCTCTCCATTTTCTTGAGCAGATACTTGCCCTATTACTTCTTCATAACCACTATTTGTATATTCCGGTTTTAAAAACACACTCCATACAAATACATCATTATTATCTGCTTTATCGACTTTAGATTTATAAAATTTTTCCTGATTATCCCAAGTCCAGTGACTAGGATTATTTGTATGCTTTTTAGCACCTGTTAAATACCATTTATTTACTTCTGGTATCATTAGTATCTCCCACAATCTTTTTTGCTCTTCTATCTTAGAACTTTTTAAAATTAATCTTTCAGTTTCTATAGTTCTACTACCGATTAAATTCATTTAACATATTCCTTTCTATTTTTATACACGTGTCTTACCCCACCAATCAGGTATTAATTCTTCTAGTTTTACTATTTCTTTAGTATCAATATCTTTTAGTATCTCAATATCCTTACTATTCTTAGAAAGTTGCATCATATATTCTCTACAAGCACCGCAAGGTGATCCAACATTACCTTTAGAATCAACACATACTAATTTTATAATTTCATTTTCTCCATTCGTAATCATATTAGCAATAGCATTACGTTCTCCACACATTCCTAATGTTGATGCTGTATCAATACATACCCCTGTATAAATATTATGATTTTTAGTAAGTATTGCTGCTCCAACTTGTCCTGCACTAATCATACCTGACACATCTCTTGGATTTCTTACATTCTTAGCTTTTTCATATAATTCTTCCCAAATAGTGTTTTCACTATATAAATATTCTATATGAATAGCATATACACCATTTTTCTTAATAGCTTCTTGATATCCATCTAATTTGCTTACATTTTTAATTGCTTCTTCTTTATCATTAGTAGATGAAGTTGTATATCTTGTACCCTCTAAAGTAAATAATTCTTCTAATGAATCATAATGATTTACTTCTTTAACTTTAACATAAAATACTCCTAAATCATTACTAGTAAATTCTATAATATCATTTTCTTTTAATTTACTATAATCATGATCACTATTTTCTTTGTTTGCTCTAATTTCTACTCTCTTAGTATTATTCTTAATAGCTAGAGCTGCTCTATCATTAATATTTAATTTCATTATCATTTCAATATCCTCCTAACAAAAAAATTCTGCATTATGCAGAATTAATTCTATAATCTAAAAGAATATTCCTAAAAGTTTAACAAATTAGGAGTAGTGATTAATTCTGCATTATTAATAACTTGTAAATTTTTCATCTTAATCACGCTCCTTTCTTTGAATAATTTACACTTATAATATATCATACTTTAATCATTTTGTAAATTACACTTACATTTTTCTTTAACTATTAAAACAAATCATTTTTATTTTTTAGGAAAAACTAATTAATATTCCTAAAAAATGTCAATTAATTGTATTAATGTTACTTATTTAATTATTATTTTGATATTTTAGTTTTAAAAGTAACATTTAAACGATTATTCATTTGAATTATCTTCAATTTGAAGTCTTGTTCCTAATAAAGATATTGCATCATGAAAATTCATTCTATAAATAGAATTATTTTTATCAAATATTTGCTTATAATAACCGATAATTACATCAATATAATCTCGTTCAGGATTACCAAGTAATTCTTTTATCCAATCAATCATTTCTTTATCTGTTTCACTACCTTTTATAAATTCTCTTATAATATTATCTCCTTTATTATTCATAAATTGTTGATATAAATCTATATGTTTAATTTTTAAAGCTATTGCTAAAGGCAATAAGATACTCGAAAATACATAATTTTCATTTCTATGAAAATCGGACTCAGTTTCTATATAACTACTAAGTAAGTTATATATAGTAATAAACTTATTACATTCCCTAAGTGAAAAATTATAATATTTAAGTATTAAATATGACATATCATAAGGAAGATAAGTTCTATTACAAAAATTCAATTGATTTTGTAAATAATGTTTAATATCTTTAATTTCTAGACTAATTACAGCATCATAAAATTTATTTAAATACCCACACCCATCAAATTCATAGCCATAAAACTTTTTAATGGTGTGTGATAGTTCACTATTATTTGTTACTACAATAATTGTAATTTTATCATTATCATAAAAATGTTTTAAAGTTTCTAACATTTTAACCGCAAAAGTTGGTTTACATCTATCCAATTCATCAACAATTAGAATTAATCTTTGATTATCAGTTAAAATTTCATTAACTAATTTATTAAATGAATCTTTCTTCTCCTCAACAGTAATAATAGACGAAGTAATATCTTCATAACTTTTCATTTCATCAAAATGTTTCATATCTATTGTTTCAAGACTAGCAACCCTTATTACATCCCATATAAATCCTTTAACAATCTTTTTGTATTCCTTAAAATCAATTAACTGTTTCTTTTGATTAGGAAATTCATTTAAAATAGCATACATGATTGATTCTAGAGGGTCATCATGATCATCATTTTGCCAAGCATTATAGTAAATAACTAAATTATTATCTTTTAATTTTCTAAATACTTCTTTATTGGTTTCAACAAATACTTTATTGTCTGGAAATTTATCTATATTCTTTATTAAATATTCAAATTGTTTAATAAAAAATGTCTTTCCGGATCCCCAAGTTCCATCTAATGAAATCATAACATTTTCATTTTGATTTAAAAGCATTTTACCCAACATTACTAAATTAGCATTTCTACCCAATATATTACTTTCAATCGTTTTTTTTATATTATCTTCAGTTAACTCTAATTCATACTTTTTCATATAATTACCACTCCCTTTAATTATCAATATTATACCACGAAAAAACGCACATTTCTGTGCATTTATCTATATTTTTATAAAACAATTATAAATAAACTCAACATCATACTTTTTTCGCATATTTACTAGTAATTCCTCTAGTTATACTAAAGGTATCATTTATTAGACAGTAAGGTGAATAGGAGTTACAGAAACCCCCTGACCAAAAGCAGTAGTTGCTAACTCAACTGAACCTACCTTATCCATATTAAATAAAATACCACTACTCTCACCATTCAAGTCCACTCCGGTCTTAACACCAAAACCAAAATTACGAATATACTCAAACAACTTTTCCTTACCCAATTTCAAACCTAAATTAACAAACCCTGGGTTGCAAGAATTCTCAACAACCTGCAAATAAGTTTGTAACCCATGCCCTCCATGCTTCCAACAATGTAAAGTTGCACCCTCAACCGTAATAGCACCACCATCATAAAAAGTATCATTATTCAAATCAACAATACCCTCATTAACAGAAGCACTCAAAGTAACAATCTTAAATGTACTACCAGGCTCATAAGTCATCCAAATAGGAAGGTTACGATTAATTTCCTCAACACTATAATCACCATAATTACTAGGAGAAAAACTAGGACGCGAGGCAATAGCTAAAATCTCACCAGTATTGGGATTCATCGCAATTCCCCATGCACCATCAGGATTATACTTACTAACAACATTATCAAGCTCCCTCTCCATAGAAGTTTGAATATCATAATTAATAGTCAAAGTCATATTAACGCCATCCTGTGGTTGCTCATAAACCTCAGATAAATTTAATCTATTACCCTTCGCGTCACTAAAATACTTAATGGCGCCATAACTACCAGTAAGATACTTATCATAAATTAATTCCAACCCAGCCAACCCTTGATTATCTATACCAACAAAACCAAGAGAATGAGAAAGCATAGTATCATTAGGATAATACCTCTTAGACTCCTTAATTAAATAAACACCAGGTAACTTCAAATCATTAATCTTATCAGCAATCTCATAACTTAAACGCCTTCCCTCAGGATGAACACGCTCTATAGAAGCAATCTTCATAACATGTTTCATCATATCATCCTTAGAAACACCCAAAATACTAGCTAACTTACTAGCAGTACCATCTTTGTCCTTAATTTGATTAGGAATTAAAACCAAAGAAGTAGTAGTAATATTATCAGCTAATACTCTACCGTTAACATCATAAATAATACCACGATTTGCTTCAACCGGTAAATTTCTGCTCCACAAGCTAGATGCATAACCATTTAACTTATTATAAGAAATAACCTGTATATAAAAAACCTTACCAACTATTAAAAAAAATAAAAAAACAATTATTAACAAAACAATTCTAATCCTTACATGAATATTCTTAAAAAACACTGGTATCACCTAAAAAATTATATGAAAACAAAAATAAAAAAAGACTATAAAAGTCTTTTATTTAACAACAATATTAACAAGTTTTCCAGGAACAACAATCTCCTTAACAATTTCATGTCCATCAATAAATAATTTAACATTGTCAATCTCTTTAGCAAGTTTTACCATCTCATCACGAGAAGTATCAGTAGAAACTAAAATCTTTCCTCTAATCTTACCATTAACTTGAACAACCATTTCAAAACTATCTTCAATTGTTTTAGCCTCATCATATTTAGGCCATGAACTATTACTCAATAACTCACCTAATCCACATACTTCATTAATTTCTTCAGTAACATGAGGCGCAAAAGGATTAAGAAGTAAAATAAATATTCTATAATCATCACGACTAATACTTCCTACTTCCTCCATCTTATTAAGTAAAATCATTAAAGCTGAAATAGCAGTATTATAGTCCAATCCCTCAATATCATGAGTAACCTTCTTAATAGTTTGATGAATCAATGTCTCAAACTCCTTAGAAATACCAGAATTATCATTAAGCTTATCCTGTAATCTCCAAACACGATCCAAAAACTTAGCACAACCCTTAAGACCATTCTCATTCCATGAAGCATCCTTAGAATAATCGCCAATGAACATCTCATAAGTACGTAATGCATCAGCACCATACTCAGCAATCATATCATTAGGATTAACAACATTACCTTTACTCTTACTCATCTTTTCACCATTACTAGCTAAAATCATACCATGAGCAATTCTTTTATAAAAAGGTTCACTATAAGGAACTAAACCTTGTTCATGCAAAAATATATTCCAAAATCTAGCATACAACAAATGCCTTGTAGCATGTTCCATACCACCATCATATAAATCAACTTGACCCCAATACTTCATCTTATCCATAGAAGCAAATTCATGAGGATTACAAGCATCCATATATCTTAAGAAATACCAACAAGAACCAGCCCAGTTTGGCATAGTATCAGTTTCCCTCTTAGCAGCGCATCCACACTTTGGACATGTAGTATTAACAAATTCGTCAATTAAAGATAAAGGACTCTCACCATCATCAGTAGGCTCATAATTCTTAACATTTGGAAGAACAACAGGTAAATCTTCTTCTGGAACTGGTACCCATCCACACTTATCACAATGTACCATTGGAATAGGTTCTCCCCAGAATCTCTGTCTACTAAATATCCAATCTTGAAGTTTATAATTAGTATACCTACAACCTATATTATTCTCCTCTAAATAATCATACATCTTATTAAGAGCATCTTCCTTATTTAAACCATTTAAAAATTCAGAATTAATATGAACTCCATCAGAAGTATATGCTTCAACAGTAATATCACCACCATCAATAACAGGAATAATATCTATTCCAAACTTACGAGCAAATTCATAATCTCTTTGATCATGTGCAGGAACAGCCATAATCGCACCAGTTCCATAACCCATTAAAACATAATCACTAACATAAATTGGAATTTCTTTACCATTAATAGGATTAATTCCAGTTAATCCGTCCAACTTAACACCAGTTTTTTCACGAGTATTATCAGTTCTCTCAATATCAGATTTAGACTTAGCTAAAACTTGATAATTCTTAACTTCATCAAAATTACGAATTAATTCAGAATACTTCTCTAAAACAGGATGTTCAGGCGAAATTACCATAAAAGTCGCACCAAAAAGAGTATCACATCTAGTAGTAAATACAGTTAACTCATCTGAAACCTCTTTAATTTTAAAATTAACATGAGCACCAACACTCTTACCTATCCAATTAATTTGAGCAGTTTTAACCTTATCAAGAATCTCAGTATCCTTAAGACCATCTATCAACTTATCAGAATAATCCCTCATCCTAAGCATCCATTGATTCTTAAGCTTCTTCTCAACAGGAGTATCACATCTTACACAAGTGCCCCCCTGAGAATCTTCATTAGAAAGACCCATTTTACATTTAGGACACCAGTTAATTTCCTTCTCATCCTTATACGCAAGACCTGCATTAAAAAACTTTATAAACTGCCACTGAGTCCACTTATAATACTCTGGTTCGCAAGTACTAACCTCTCTATCCCAATCAGTAGAAAGACCTAAACTTTTAGCCTGATTTCTAAATATATCAATACACTTATGAGTCATTATAGATGGATGCTCATGATTCTTAATCGCATACTGTTCAGCAGGATTACCAAAAGAATCAAATCCAAAAGGAAATAAAACATTCTCACCTTTTAATCTATGATATCTAGCCTGAACATCAGAAGCAGTAAAACATCTTGCATGCCCAACATGAAGACCTGCACCAGATGGATATGGAAACTCTACAAGCATGTAATACTTCTTTTTATCACTATCATCATAAACCTTAAAAGTTTTATTATCCTCCCAATATTTTTGCCACTTTTTTTCAATATCTCTAAAATTATACATACTATTTACCTTCTCTCTTCTTAAAATAAAATCCAATTAATTTATAAATAAATAAAATCAGAAAAACTAAAACAACAAAACTAACCAATAACTTAAAAACATAATTATCAAAAAACTCAGAAATAGTAAATGCTAATGCTACAATAAACGAATTTGATAAAGATAAAATTTGTGCAAAAACAACTTTATTTATCTTATCAACATTCAACTTATTAGGAACAATAATTAACTTTGCTTGACTAGTATCAAATATCTTATTCCTTTTTTTAGAATTTAATATAACAGTAAATAAATAAAGCAAATAAATAACTAAAAAAACAACAATAAAAATAAATAATTTATCCATAAAAACCTCCAAAAAAAATCCATGAACTTAAGGACTCAAAAGAGCGGTACCACCTTAATTCATAGATTTCTATGCACTTATAATCTTAACGCGATTAACGAGTATTAACCAACTCCAAGCCTAATTCATATACCGTAATTAAAAGTTTACACCAGCCACTTTCTCTCTATAAATCCAAAGTATACTACTACATCTCTTCTTCGTTTTTTAACAATTAAATATATTATACACTCCAACAATTAATTTGTAAATATATAATAATTATTTATTAGAATTATTATCACTAATCTCAACATACTCCAAAAGCTTCAAGCACAATTGAATAAACTTCTTTTCCAACCTCTTATTTTTTAACCTTCTAACAGCAATTCTCTTTTTACGAATAGTCATATCACTAAACATAATTCTATCAATCTGTTCCTTCTGCTCAGTACTAATCTGCAAATCAGATAAAATTTGTTCAATATCCTTATTTACCAATCTAACAGCGTCAATCTCAATATCAGTACCCTTACAATTAACAGTTAATTGATGACCAAATGTAGGAACATTCTTAACCTCAACAATAAAATTAGGTCCATCAACATAAGATTCAAAAGGAATTTTTTCATAATCCTTATAAATAGTTACATCATCAGCTCTCTTAGTATTTCTAAAAACAAACTTATAATTTCTTTGAGGAGGAATAATATCTCCTTTACCCTCAAGAGCCCTAATAATAACAGTATAATTATTAGGCATATAATTATAATCAATAGAAGTCAACACATAATTATTCTTCAAATATAAATTTGTCTCACCATCATCCTCATATAAAACATAATTATTAGATTTACCAGGAAAAATTTGAATTTCCATATTGCGAGGAGGCTTAGTACTAAAAATATCATCATCACACGACATCGGTATAATAGCGCCCATTTTAACAAACACAGGATAATCCTGATCCTTAAAAAACGAAACATACCTTCTATTACCAGGAAACCTCTTTCCAGTAATAAAATCATACCAAGTACCCTCAGGAATAAAGAACTTATGAATAACCCTATCCATAACATAATCCTTGCTAGTCAAAATAGGAGAAACAAACAATTCAGAACCAAAATAATACTCACTACGATACAAAGGATCATCATACATTTCAGACCTAGTATAATAAAGAGGATACAAAAATGGAGTTCCAAACTTAGATAGCCTATAAGCCTCAGAATAAATATATGGAATTAACCTATGACGTAACTGTAAATAATTTCTTGTAATATCATAAGTCTTAATATCCCATCTCCATGGTTCCCTTTTATAATACTTACCAGCCTCACTGGATAACTTCATAATTGGACTAAAAGTTCCAAGCTGAACAAACCTTACAAATAACTCATTATCCTCGGTCCCCTTATAATAACCACCAATATCATGACTCCACCAAGTAACACCATTATTAGAAGAATGAACATTAAATAAAGGAATTTCCCTTAAAGTATCCCAGCTAACAACACTCTTTCCAGAATATAAAATAGAATACCTATGAGAAGACATACACGAATTATATCCATAAATTAAAGGCCTACGATTAGTATACTTCATCATATCATAAAACTGATAATGCTTCAAAATAGATAATTCCTTCAACCTATTCTTATCATTATAATCAATAAAATAAAAATCAATTCCAATATTATCCAACTGATGAATATAAAACTTCAAATAAACATCAATCAACCTAGGATCAAAAACATTAAAAGGGATAACACCATTATCATCAGTTTTCAAATATTTTATAGACTCATTATAAACAGAATCAACACTAGTTAAACCATCAAAAGGATTAATAGTTAAACCAATCTTAATATTATTCTTATGTAAAAAATTAGTAAGCTCCTTTGGATTACTAAAAATAGAATTATTAAACGTAAAACCAGAAGAAAAATTCTTATACTTCAAATGCCAATCATTATTTAAAATAATAGCAGAAATAGGTATCTTATTTTCTTTAAAACTAGTAACAAGCTCTACCAACTTAGAATCACCATAACAATAATTACGAGCCCACCAATTTCCTAATGCATAACGAGGTATTAAAGGAGTAAAAGATGTAATACGATAATAATCTAAAAGACACTTAGAAAAATCATTTAAATAAACAAACAAATATATATCCAGACTACTATTCTCCTTATTAACAAAAATACCATCTTCATTAATAACCATAGAATTAGATTCATCAATTGTGACAAAACCATCAAGAGAAAACAAGCTTTTATCTAACTTAACCTTCTTATTAGTTAATAGCTCAAAGCCAGGCGCACCATAATTCTTAACCTCAGGCATGCCATAATACCAATACCTGTTTGTCTTATTAGGGTCAATATTCTCTAAAAACTCAATTTTTAAATTACTAGCTGGTGAAACACGACTACCCTTAAAACTAGAATTCTTAACATAATATAACTTAAAAAACTCAGTAGTAATAGTGAGCACTCTCGCATCTTCCATTACCTCAAACTTAGGAATATCAAGCATTCTATTAAATACATGCTCAGTAGCCCTATCCTCAAAAACGCCATTTTCACTATATTCCAACCTTATCAAACGTTCAGTCAAAACAGTAAAACGATATTTATCACCTTTAATAACACATTTAGGATTAGCCAAAGAACTCTTTCCAACCTTAAACTGCTCACCTAAATTATACATAAACTCACCTCCTAGATCTCCTCAATTTTCATAAAATTAGTATGCTTAGTCTTACTAAAAGGATAACCTCCAGTAATTAAAATCTTATCACCTGAAACTAAATCCAAATTTTCTAAGGCAATCTCTCTAGACTTCAATATAGTATCATCAAGACTCTTCAATTCCTTTATAAAAATCGGATAAATTCCATAATATAACTTCAAACTCTTTACAGTATTAATATCAGGACTAATAGCAATAATAGAACAATTAGGTCTAAACCTACTCATCTTCTTTGCAGTATATCCAGTAATAGTAGGAGTTACAATACATTTGCAAGACAATCTATTAGAAAGATCAGCAACACTATAAGCAAGACTACCTGTAACATCTCCGATATCACTTCTCAAAGAACGATCAAGCAAGAAAGCATAATCTATATCAGATTCAGTAGTTATGATTACCTTCTTCATTACATCAATTGCCTCTAAAGGATAATGCCCCTTCATTGTTTCAATAGACAACATAATAGCATCAACACCATCCAAAACAGCATTTGCAATATCACTTACCTCAGCACGAGTTGGAACCAAAGAATCTTCCATAGATGATAAAACATCAGTAGCAACAATACTTATCTTATTAGAATAATGACACTTATTAATTATCATCTTCTGTATTCCAGGAATCCTCTCAATTGGTATATCAACACCTAAATCACCACGAGTAAGCATGACACCATCACTAACACGTATTATATCATCAATCTCATTTACAGCACTTTCACGTTCTATTTTACTAATAATAGACATATGATCATTGCCTAACTCAATCAATAAATCATTAACATCCAAAACATCCTCAGCACAACCAACAAGAGATAATCCTAAAAAATCAACATTCATCTCATGAGCAAATAAAATATCATCACGATCCCTATCAGATAAAAAAGGTAACCTTACTTCCTCCAAGTGAACACTAGAAAAATCTAAAACTTCCCCGCCAACAATAACCTCGCATAATAAATAATCAGGTCCCTTATCAATAACCTCCAAAATGACACGACCATTATTAAGCTTAATAATACTATTACATCTTACACCATCAATCAAATCATAATAATCAATAAACAACTTAGTATCATCACCAATAATATTATTACTATAAATACGTATTTTAGTACCCTCAATATAATTAGCTTTACCACCAGAAAAACTACCAGTCTTAATATCAGGTCCTACAGTATCAAACATTATAGAAGTAACAGTACCAAGCTCCATATCAATTTTACGCACTTTATCAATCACATCACGACAAAAATCATGATCAACATAATTTAAATTAATACGAAGCACACTAACGCCACTAATAATCAATTGCTTCAACATCTCTTTAGTACAACTAGAAGAACCAACAGTAACAATTATGTTAGTCTTATTCATTTGAATCACCCTTTTTTATTCTTACCTACTATAAATAATTATAACATAAAAATAAAAATAAAAAAAGTATAGACAACCAATCTATACAAAAAAACTATTCTACAACACAATAAGGATAATCAATCTTAGAAATAACAACATTCTCATCATCATGCGTTAAAACATCACCCTTACACTTAACAAGTAAATAATTACCAGTATGACCTATCAAATAACCATCCTTAATTACCTCAGGAATAAAAGAAACGCTTTTACCAACAAACTTATTCATATAATTAAGTTCCAAATTTTTAGACAAATCAAGCAAAATTCTAACCCTCTTTTTCTTAATACACTCATCAACCTGATTATCCATACTATCACCAACAGTACCACTTCTTCTAGAATATGGAAAAACATGCAACTTAGAAAAACCAATCTTCTTAATACTATCAACAGTTTCTAAAAACAACTCATCAGTCTCACCAGGAAAACCTACAATTACATCAGTAGTAATACTAATATCAGGTCTTATTTTTCTCAAAACATCAATCTTATCAAAAAAATACTTCATATCATATTTTCTATTCATAGCTTTTAAAATAGAATCACTTCCAGACTGTAAAGGTATATGCATATGATCAACAAGAATATTATTATTCTTAATAACATCAATAACACGTTCATTTATTTCAGTAATTTCAATAGAAGAAATACGTAATCTCTCCAAACCCTCAATCTTAACCAAATCTGAAAGTAAACAAGCAAAATCATAATTATCAAATTCAGCACCATAATTACCAGTATGAATACCTGTCAAAACAATCTCTTTATGACCATTTAAAACCAAATCCTTAGCTTCAGATAAAACATCCTCACGACGCTTACTTCTAACATTACCCCTAGTATAAGGAATAATACAATAACTACAAAAATTATTACAACCGTCCTGAATCTTAATAAAAGCCCTAGTATGATCATAATTATTTAATCTCATAGTTTCAAAATCAATACTAGAAACATCATGGATATCCTCAATACGTTTCTTATCAACTAAAAACCTATTAATATAATCACTAATAATAGATTTATTAACATTACCAAGCAAAATATCACCAGGAACAAGAGATAAATCATCCTTCTTAGCTTGAATAAAACACCCAACAACAACCAAAATAACATCATAATTATTTCTAACATGACGGATTAACTTCATAGTCTTATTATCAGCAGTATTAGTAACAGTACAACTATTAATAATAACAATATCAGCATCATCAATACTAGATAAAATAAAACCATTATTAATAAGGTTATCCTTCATCACATTGCTTTCATAAGAATTAACCTTACAACCTAAATTATACATATAAAACTTCATACATAATCACCAAAAAATATTTTACCATAAAAAAAAGAAAACTCATACTAGATTAATCTAATAATGAGTCATTTTCATCAAAAATAATTTCTTCAACATCATCATTCTTAACAAAATTATCCTTTTCCTCTTTTATTATTCCGTAAACAGGAGAAATAAATTCAGTTCTCTTAAACTTCTTTGGCATATTTGAAACAACATGTTTAGCTTCATATACCTCAGAAGAAATATCATCAACTATTTCAACATTTTCAGGGCTAAGTTCAATCTTATCAACAACAGGTTCAAAAGATTCATCAGAGCTTTCTAAATCAAAATTTTCAGAACTAAAATCAAAATTCATAACAGGTGTTTCCTCAACAACCTCAGCACTCAAAGCTTCACTACTATAATCATTTTGGAATCTATAAATTTCACGTTCCAAATTTTCATTTTGATATGCATCAATAATTTCCTTATTAAAATCACTAATTTCAACTTGATTATCAAGTTCATCATCAAATAACTCAATAGAATTAACATCAATATTATTTTTAGCACCTAAAGAATCCAATAATTCTTGATAACTTATAACAGCATTTTCCTCTTGTTCTTGCTCAAAAGAAACAGGCTTTTCTTCATTTAATTCTAATGCCTCCTGCATTTTAGAAAGAACATTTTCAATTTTTTGTTCTTCCTCACTCTCAACAAATTCATCATTAAAATCAGATTCAATTTCCTGAGATAAAGATTTCAATTCTTCTCTTTCTTTCATAGCACTTCTTTTACAACAAATTACAACAACTAAAATCAAAATTAAAATAATACCTAACGCTACTGCGCCACAAAATACAATGGGATTACTAAATAAATTCATACTATCACTCCAATAATTCATAATTTAATATACTAAGAATATAAATAGGAACAGTTTCAACCCTCATTATTCTCTTTCCTAAACTGATTGAAACAAAACCTAAACTATTCAACTCATCCTCTTCATTAGTAGACAAGCCACCCTCCGGGCCAACTACTATATACATTTTAGCACATTTTTTTACACTATGCATTATATTTTTAATATTTTTTTCATTTTCTCTAGTACTACACACTAACTTTACACCTGAAGAAAAATTTAAATCAGAAATTTTACATATATTATCAATTATTGGTACGCTTACACGTTTACACTGTTCACTAGCCTCCTTTACAATACGAGACCAGCGTTCAATTCTTTTACTCTCCTTATCATTCAACTTAACAATAGTTCTTTCAGTAAAAATCGGAATAATCCTTGAAACACCAAGTTCAGTAGACTTCTGCAATACCAAATCCATCTTCTGTTCCTTTAAAACAGGAACAATCAAAACAAATTCCTTATCATCAAATCTCTTCTCAGACAAAACACAATCATATAAAATACGAATCGAATCATCAAAAACAACTTTACACCTATACAATACATAATCAAAAACGACTTCAATAAAATCGCCATTTTTCATTCTCATAACATTTGAAATATGGTGTAAATCACTATCATGTAAAATAAATATATCATCATGCTTATCTAAAGCAAAATATCTCTGCATAAAATCTACTCCTCGTATAAAACAACATTCTCACAATTAACACTATTATCACAAACAACATAACCATAACTATTATCTTTGTTAGTAATCATAATAACAAGATCATCAGAAAACTTTTTCTTAGTAATAGGATTACTAATATCCTTATCAATATATCCCAATTGTTTCAACTTACCCAACTTTATACCTATGCTGCTATTATTAGGAATATCAAGATTCAAAATATTATCATCAACAAAATTACTAACACCATCCTTTATATTTTCAATCTGAACATCATATAACCTTTGTTTATTATCAGAAATAACCTTATTAATATTAGGAACAACAATCAAACCAAGCATTGCTAAAATCGTAACAACACCCAATAATTCAATCAAAGTAAAACCATTCCTCTTCATATTATCACCTACACTAATTTTAACAGAATAAAAAGAATAAATCAATTAAACAAAAAAACTAAACAAAAAAAAATACCAATTACAAAGAAACACTTCATAACTAGTATTAAATAACTATCTAAAAATTCCCATATATGCTAAAAACGACATATAAAGAATCATTATAATAAAACCATTAACCTTCTCAAAAGTAGAAGTCTTATGTTTAATTCCAACAGCCTGAGTAGCAATATAACCACCTAATAATCCACCAATATGACAAGCATTATCTATTCCGTTAGATAAAAAACCTAAACCTAAATTCAACACAATAAGAGGTATTATTTGAGACTTCATTACATTTCCTAAAAAAACCCTATAATTATAACCAAAATATAATAAAGAACCCAAAAGACCAAATATAGCACCACTTGCCCCAACACTAATATGACTATTAAAAACAACAGACATCAAACTGCCACACACAGCACTAATTAAATAAACAAATAAAAACTTAGCCTTACCAAGAAAACTTTCAAGTTGACTACCAATAACATATAAAGAATAACTATTAACCAATAAATGTAAAACACCAACATGTAAAAAAGCACAAGTAATTAATCTAAAATATTCATGTCTTAAAATCAAAGGCTTATATAAAGCACCAAAATCAACCAATGTATTTCCATCAGTACTTCCCTTACCAAACAAAGACATCAATAAAAACATAACAAAGTTTATTAAAATAATACCATAAGTAACATAAGGGAATTTTCTCTTAAAAATATCAGAAGCAATACTATTATCAACCTCATTCTTCTTATTAATATCACTCGTCAATTTTAAAAACAAATCCATACCTTCCTCTTTAAAATTAGTCTCAGAAGTTATATCAGGAAAAAACTTCATAACATTAGAATACTTATTCAAATCATCAATATTATCAATTTTCAAAACATCAATATTACTAAAATTATTAAACTTATCAATATTAACATTTTCACCTAAATTAATAAAAATACTAAGAGTATTCATGCTAAAACAAAAAGTTTGTTTTTTTATTCTCTTAACAATTTGCTTAGTTCTAAATATATCAAACTTAAACTGTTCATCATTATGAATATAATTACTTACAATTCTAACTATCTTATAATCCCCATCCATATTCTCAAGCCAAATCTCATTTTCAGCGCCATGTAAAACAATAGGATTATAACCCCTAACAGTTATAAAATAATGTAAAAGCTTCATAACATTCTCATCAATATTAGTCATTATTGTATTACCCATATTATTCCTCCTTAAACTTATTTAATATTCTAACAAAACAATCAGGTAAATCACTATCAAAAACCATTTCCTTTAAAGTAGTAGGATGAACAAAACCCAAAACCTTAGCATGTAAACACTGTCCACTATCATCAATAATCTTACGCCTTCCATAAACAGGATCATTAACAACAGGATATCCTATATAATTCATATGAACCCTTATTTGATGAGTCCTTCCAGTTTCAAGAGATAACTCAATCAAAGTAGCATTTTTATATCTTTCTAAAACCCTAAAATGAGTAACGGCATGCTTACTATTAACAGAAGTTACAGCCATCTTCTTACGATCATTTAAATCCCTTCCAATAGGAGCATCAATAGTTCCAGTATCATTTGGAATAACACCCCATACAAGAGCCCAATAAATACGCTTTGTCGTCTTATTCTCAAGCTGACGAGCCAAAAACTCATGAGCCTTATCATTCTTCGCAACCATCAATAAACCAGTAGTATCACGATCAATTCTATGAACAATACCAGGGCGAAACTCACCATTAATACCACTCAAATTCTTAGAATGATATAATAATCCATTAACAAGAGTACCACTATTATTACCAACAGCAGGATGAACAACAACACCATTAGCCTTATTAACAACAATCACATCATTATCCTCATAAACAATATCCAAATCCATCTTTTCGGGAACAGCAATCAAAACATCTTCAGATACATCATCAATATCAATAACATCATAATACTTTACAATATAACTAGACTTAACAGAACTACCGTTTACCCTAATATTACCATTTTTAATCATACTCTGAATTTTACTACGACTTTTATCCAACTTAGAAATTAAATAACTATCTAACCTAAAACCACCATCATTTACCTTTAACTGCATTAAAATCCCCCCTCAACGCATCCAAAACAATTATAATAACAGAACATACAATGCATATATCAGCTAAATTAAAAATAGGAAAACTATATCCAAAAATGTAAAAATCCAAATAATCAACAACATATCCATATATAATTCTATCAAATAAATTACCTAAAATTCCACCTATTAATAAAGAATAAATAGCAACATCAATATGTCTAAAAACCTTATTTTTTAACATAAAATGATAAACAAATACTAAAGCAAAAATAGATATAACAACCAAAAAAATCCTATTACCATATAAAATACTAAAAGCAGCGCCATAATTATGAACATTACTAATATAAAAGAAATTTTTAAAAATAGTAATAGAAGAATTTAGGTCAATCCCAAATCCAATAAATAACTTTATAAACTGATCTATAATAAAAATAATTAAACTAAATAAAATAATTTTTTTCACAAAAATCACCTAAATTATTATAACAAATAATCAAAAAAAAAACTAGTCATATGACTAGAATCCTCTCTTTCTTAAAAATGTAGGAATGATAGACTCATCATCACCATTACCTTCATCTTCACTAGATATATTACCTACCCTTTTATTATCATCATAAGAATGATATAAAGGCTCACTCTTATCCTCAAAACCAGTAGCAATAACTGTAACAATTATCTCATCAGTTAAATTCTCATTAATAAACGCTCCAAAAATTACATTTATATCAGTATTAGCACTTTCCCTAATAATATTAGCAACCTCTTTAACAGCATTATACTTAAGACCAGGTCCACCAGTTACATTTATAATAGCATCAGTAGCACCCTCGATACTTGTTTCTAATAATGGGCATGACACAGCTTGTTCAGCAGCTTCCCTAACACCATCAGCACCAACACCAATACCAATACCTATTAAAGCATCACCTTTTTTACTCATAACAGACTTAACATCAGAAAAATCAACATTTATTAATCCATTAACAACAATCAAATCAGAAATAGATTGAACACCTCTTAATAAAACATTATCAACTTCCTTAAATGAATCAGTTAACTCAGCTTCACCATCAGTAATATCATCTAATTTATCATTTGGAATAACAATAATACTATCTACATGCTTTCTTAATTCTTCCAAACCTTCTTCTGCCTTTTGCTTTCTCATTGGCCCTTCCCAGAAAAATGGTTTAGTAACAATTGCAACAGTAAGAGCACCTAACTCCTGAGCAATAGAGGCAATAACTGGAGAAGCACCAGTACCAGTTCCTCCACCTAAGCCACAAGTTACAAAAACCATATCTGCACCTTCTAAAGCCTTTTTTATCTCTTCCTTAGACTCTAATGCAGCATTCTTACCAACCTCTGGAATTCTTCCAGCACCTTGTCCCTTAGCACAATTAGGTCCTATTTGTAATTTATTAGGAGACAAAGACGCATCCAAATCTTGCAAATCTGTATTAACAGCAATAAACTCTACACCCTTAACCCCAGCTTCAATCATTCTGTTAATGGCATTATTACCACCGCCACCAGCACCAACAACTTTTATATTAACAACTTGATCTGTTTCTAACTCTAACATTATATTTCCTCCTCATTTACATCACCAAAGAAATATCCAAATACTTTACCCAACATAGACTCTTCAGTTATATTTGACAAATTTTTCTTTGAAACATACTCATTATCTATATCTACCATTGTACTAATTACACCTAACAACTTCATGTGATTAATATAATATACAATATTACCAATAGCAGACGAATACTTATTATTTCTAACTCCAATTATCTTAACATTACCGACAATTGCATTCTTATTAAAAACATCATCACAAACAGCCTGAAAATACTCCATATTACTAACTCCACCAGTAATAATTATATAATCCATTTTTCTATTAGCAAGCAAATTAATCTCCTTCTTTGCTAAAGAAAGAATTTCTTCAATACGAGACATAACAATATCAGTAACCTCATATTGATTAATACGTTCCGAAGAATTAATATTATAAAATTCAAACTTATTCGCATATTTTTTATGAGCTAAAGCAAATTTTTCCTTAACCCTATTTGCATCATTTAAATCCATCTTATAAATATAAGACAAATCATTATCAATATTCTTTCCACCCATACCAATAATACTATTTTTAATTATAATACCTTTATTATAAATGGAAACATTAGTAGTTTCATAACCAATATTAACAATAGCTCCCAACTTAGAATCAATATCATGATTCTTAAAAGCATTAACATCCCCAATAGCGTTCAATGAAATATCAACAATCTCTAATCCTATACTGTCAATCAAACTAACAACAGAATAAATATTCTTCTTAGGAACTAAAGAAACAACAGCTCTAACTCCTAAAACATCCCCCATTAAACCCTTTGGATCCTTAATTCCACTTTGATTATCAACAGAAAAATCAATTGGAATAATAGAAACAATCTCCTTATCAGAACTAAAAGCACTTAAAGCATTCTCTAAAACCATAGAAATATGACTACCATCAATAACGGAATTTCCACTATCAATCTTTATCTCTCCCTCAATTTTAGAAAACTCAGAAAAATAACTTGGAATATTAACCAAAACTTTTTTTATCCTAAATCCCAACATATCTTCAACTTCACTAATAGCGCTTTTCAAAGAAGCAGATGCCTCATTCACATCAGTTATTAACCCTTTTTTAATCCCCCTAGATTTTACAGATGAAGCAGCAAGTAAATTTAATTTGCCTTTATAAAGCTCAGTAACAACAACCTTTGTTGTATCCGTTCCTATATCAACACTTGTATAAATATACCTCACCCTATCATCTCCTACAATCTAAAACTAATTATACTATAAAAATAAACAAAAGTAAAAGAAAAATTAGAAAAAAATTTCTAATTATCCAAAATCTTAAAATATTCACCCGAATCAAGATAAAGAATTCCTTTATGATTGTTAAAATTTACCATCATATCAAAATATTTATTAATAGAATCAAACCTATTCAAATTAACATAAATATAATTACCATCATTCATCGTTAACAAAAACAACTCTTTATCAACAACATTAGGAGTATACTCAATCTCAGAAATACTGCTAAAAACATCAGAATTTATATTAGAAAAAAGAGATAAAAATTTAGAATAAACATCCTTATCAATAATATTAACCAAAACAGGAACATTGTATACCTTATCCAGCATTTTTCCATCCATCAAAACAGTTTTTTTCTGTATATCATCATAAAACAAAGGTCTATTTTCCTTAACACTAATATAAACCTTAGTAAACCCTTTTTTCTTAACATCAACAGAATCAACCAAATCACTTTTTCTTATATTAGATTCAATAAAATTAGAAAAAGTAAATAACGCATTAGGATAATTTGATATCTTTCCAAGCTCAATTATTTCTTGATCAGTCAAATAAGTATTACCAGATACATAAATATTAGTTATTTTTAAAAACATTAGTTTCAATATAATAAAAACAAATACTATAATAAAAAACAAAAATATAATCAATCTCTTATACCTAATTTTACGATTCATATATTCACCTTAATCAACAATTTCCTGTTCAACCCTCAAATCAATACCAAATTTTTCATGAACACTATCCTTTATTAAATTTATTAAAGTACAAACATCCTTACCAGTAGCGCCACCAACATTAACAATAAAATTAGCATGCTTAGAACTTACCTGAGCACCACCAACAACTTTACCCTTATAACCTATCTCTTCAATAAGTCTACCTGCATAATCATCAGGAGGATTTCTAAAAACACTACCAGCACTTGGAAATTCCAATGGTTGAGTACTCATTCTCCTCTCACGTCTACTATTAACCAAACTCATTATTTCATCTTTATCACCATGAGAAAGCCTAAATTGAGCAGCCAAACAAATATAACCCTTTTTCTCCTGAAGAATAGAAGTCCTATAACTAAACTTAAAATCATCATTACTATACTTAACAATAGATAAATCAGGAGTCAAAACCAAAGCACTCTCCAATATACTAGATATATCACTATTATAAGCACCAGCATTCATATAAACAGAACCACCAACACTACCAGGAATACCAGTAGCAAATTCCAACCCACTAAGTCCCATCATAGAACACTTCAAAGCCAATTTCATCAAATTATATCCAGCTCCAACAGAAACTAAATCATCATTTATATCTAAACTAGAAAAATTATCTAACTTAATTAAAATGCCATCATAAAAATCATTAGAAAAAATTAAATTAGAACCATTTCCCAATACCTTATACTTAAATCCATTAGACCTAATATAATTAACTAATCTTTCCAAACACTCTACATCCTTAGGAATAACTAAAACACGTCCAACACATCTAAGCTTATACGTAGTATACTTAGACAAATCAACATTTTCAATTACCTCTCCAAAACTCTTAATATCATTTATATTCATAAACTACTTCCTATCTATTAACTTCTTAATACTCTCATAAATCAACGAAGCACTATTGTGAACCATCATAGACTTCAAACTATCCTTCATACATTTTACTTTAATATCATCAGATAAAATTTCATCAATTTTTCTAACCAAAATATCACCATTTAAATCCTTCTCCTCAATCATAATAGAGGCACCAACATTAACCAAATCAAGAGCATTCTTATACTGATGATTATTAGCAACATAAGGACTAGGAATTAATATAGAAGGAAGTCCAAGAGCAATAATCTCACTCAAAGTAGAAGCCCCAGCACGAGATACAATTAAATCAGAATTCTTCATCAATCCAGTCATACCATCAACATAAGGAACAACATGAACATTACTAGGAAAACTATTCTTAACTACATTATCATAATCCCTTTTACCAGTAACAAATAAAATTTCATAATCATGACCACTAAATAAATTCATACTATGAACTAAATAATCATTAATACGACTTGACCCCAATGAACCCATAACAATCAAAACAAGCTTTTTATCCTTATTTAAACCATAAGTTTTCTTATCAATAGCCTTACTTTTCAAAGCATCCTCACTACAAGGATTACCAGTATACAAAACATTCCTTCCTGAAAAATATTCCATACTACTCTTAAAAGAAACACAAACCAAATCAGAATACCTACTTAAAAATTGATTACTTTTTCCAGGAAGACTATTTTGCTCATGAATTACAGTTTTATACCCCAACTTCTTAGCAGCGTAAATAACAGGAGCAGTAACATATCCACCAACGCCAATAACAACATCAGGTTTAAAATCACTAATAATCTCTTTACACTTCCTATAACTCTTAACTACGCAAAAAGTAGTCTTAATATCCTTAAATACATTCTTACTAAACCCATAAATTTCAATAGATTTAAAAGGAATAGAAGCTTTAGGAACAATATCATTTTCCATTCTATTATGAGTACCAATATATAAAAATTCACTATTAGGTTCCTCAATTTTTATCTTATTAATAATAGCCAAAGCTGGATAAATATGTCCACCAGTACCACCAGCACTAATAATTACTCTCATAAAATCCCCTCACCGAACTCTATATCATTATACCATAATTATATGAAAAATAAAAAAAAATATAAACAAATTAAAAAAACATAGACACAAACATCTACGTTTCAAAATAAAATAAAACTATCTAATAATAATATTTAAAACATCACTAAAATTAATTTTCATTAAAACAATTATCAATGCGCCAAGACCTAAATAAGGACCGAAAGGTAAAACATGATCATCACTTTTTCTCAATAAAATTAAAGATATAGGCAATCCTATAATAGAACCAATAAAAATAGAAACAATCGACATTTGCCATCCAAACATAAGACCAAAAACAAACATCAACTTTATGTCGCCACCACCCATTGACTCCTTCTTAAACAAAAAATCGCCAAATAACTTAATAGAATACATAATAAAAAACGAAATACAACCATACAATAAATGAGTAAACGCATATTCAAAACCATAAATAAAAATAAACTCCATAAATAAACAAATAGAAAAAAACAACAAAACTCCATCACTAATAATCATATAATAAATATCACTTAAAACAATAATAGAAATCATAGAAACAAAAGTTAAAACTATAACTAAATCCAAAGAAAAACCATAAGACAAATAAGACAAGCCAAAAAGAACACCACAAATAATCTCAAACATTGGATAAAAAATAGAAATCTTACACCTACAATTCTTACACTTACCAAATTGTAAAAGATAAGAAAAGATTGGAACCAATTCAAGTGGCCCCAATCTATGATTACAATTAGGACAATGAGAAGGTGGATAAACAATTGATTCTCCCTTAGGAATCCTATATGCTACAACATAAAAGAAAGAACCAAATATAGCACCCAACATAAAAAAACTCAAAAACAAATAAAACATATAAATTCCTCCTACATCTACCCTAAACACCAGTTTGTTGAATAGAATTATACATATTAAACATAGGTAAAACAATAGATAAAACTATAACACCAACCATAGCAGTTAAAAAAACAATCAAAACAGGTTCTATAAAAGTCTTAATCCTTGTTACCGCATTTTGATGTAATTCCTGATAATAAGCAGAAACCTTAGCCATCATTTCAGGCAATTGCCCAGTTCTCTCACCAGTAACAATCATTTCGTACGCAGGAATAGGAAAAGCCCAATGGCCATCAAATTCTGCCGACAACCTCTCACCACGAGCAAGATTCGTAACAGTATTAAAAATCAAACTTTTATATATTTCATTTTGAGTAACCTTACTCAAGATTTCCATACTATCAGTTATATAAACATTATGAGCAAGTAAAGAAGAAAACGTCTTAGTAAACATAGTAACTTCCTTATAAATTATAATATTATTAACAACAGGAAGATGCATTAAAATCCATTGAATAAAAGTTCTAAAATGCTTATTCTTCTTAAATAAAAATCTAAATAACATAATAAATGCAATAACAGCCAAACCTATATACCAAATATTTTTCCTAATATAATCACTTGCACCCATTATAAAACGAGTCAACGCAGGAATTTCAACACCATCCATAGAATCATATATATTAACAAACTTAGGAATAACATAAAGCATTATAAAAGTCAAAACACTTATAGCAAAAACAAATACAATAGAAGGATACATCATCGCAGTAATCATTTGCTTTCTTGTCTTTTCAGCCTCAGTATAATAATCAGCCATATCATCCAAAACTTCAGGTAACTCACCAGTCATTTCAGAAGACTTAACCATAGTTATCAACAAATTAGGAAAAGCAACACCCCTATTTTCCATAGCAGTACTCAAATTTTCCCCCATAGATAGATCATAAATAATCATCTTAAAAATCTTCTTATAACTCTTTTTCTTATATTGACGAGATAAAATCTTAAGAGATTCAACCAAAGTAATACCAGACTTTAAATAAGTAGATAATTGAGTAACAAAGAAAATCAAATCCTTAGTCTTTATCTTAACCTTATTAGAACCACTAGACCCATGCAACAATTGAATCCACTTATTAGTTCTAATACTATATACTTGATATCCTTCACTTAACAAATAAGAGTGAATTTCAACCTTAGAATATCCATCAGCATATCCTTTAAAAATCTTACCATCCTGATCTTTAACAACATACTCATACATTACCTTTACATCACTACGTTCAGCATCCTTACCAGAGAATTCAACTAATAAAGCCTTTCTGTTTAAATCCAACTTATTTCGTCTATTCTTAGCAATACTAGTATTTTCCCACTTCTGTCTAAACGACTTCTTAACATTTTCAGGTAACTCATTTAAATTCTTTAAAAAATTCTTAAACTTATCAGAAAAAGTCAATTTATTAATAGTTATACTATCATTCTTACTAACATTTTTTTTCTTTCTTTTTTCCTCAGCAAGCAACTTTTTCTTTAACTTTTCCTCTGCCCTTTTTTCCTTAGCAATCTTAGCCTTAGTCTTAGTTTCAATTTTTGCTAATCTTGCTTGTTCTCTCAACTGTTTTCTCTTACTAATCTTTTTTTCCTTAACCGGTTTATTTTCTCTTAACTTCTTCCTAGCCTCAATTTTTCTTTGACGATTTGCTCTTTTCTCAAGTTTTCGTTTCTTCTTCTCCTCATATCGAGCAATTCTAGCATTCTTTCTATCCTCTAGCTTTTTTCTTCTTTTTTCAATCTTTTCCTGTCTTAATTCTTCTTTTCTTTTTCTAGCACGTTCCCTTTTTTCAATTTGAACCTGTTTATTCTTTTCACGTTTAACAATTCTATTTACCCTTAATGAAAGCTCATCATTATTCATAATTCTTTTTGGAATATCAATAAAAAACTTAAAAAACCTCCATAAAATAATAGAAATGAAAATTAATCCTTTATAAATCAAAACGCAAAAGCGCAACAAATTTTTGCTCATAAAGTATCACACCTATCCACCTTATCATACTATTTAAATTATAACATAAAAAACAAAAATAAGAAAACATTTTATTAAAAAAACATATAATATACCAGAAAGGAATTATATCTATGAATTATTATTTTCCATATGGGACAATGCCATACATAGAAAACACAGCAAAAGTCGGATTATTAAGCAAAATATTTAGAAATGGTATAAATTGGAGTACAATACTTTCAAACACACAAAAAACACTAAATATAGTAAACCAAACAATACCAGCAATAAAACAAATAGGGCCAATAGTTAATAACGCCAAAACAATGTTCAGAGTAATGAATGAATTCAAAAAAATTGATAGTCCACAAGAAAGTAAAAAGAATAACAAAATAGAAAAAACTAAAGAAAAAACAAACAAAGAACCAGATAAAAACTATAATGGTCCAAATTTTTTTCAATAAAAAAGCCAATTTTTATATGATTGACTTTTTTTAAATATACCTTTTTAAACAATTAATCATTAAAGAAATATCATTAAAACTATCCCCATTAAATTCAAGAGATTTATTATAACCACCAATATATTTATCATAAAGATTCTTGACATACTGTTTAAATAAAACAGAATTTTCATCAATCAAGCATGGTCCCAATAAAAGCTGATCATAACTATAACTTACTCGTCCCAAAGAAAACCTTATAGAAACATAAAACCTCTTATTATCAAAAACCAACTTCTCACTTACTATATAATATCCCATCTCACACACTTTTTTCCTAAGCAAATAAATATCAGTATTAGTTTGACAAAGAATATCATTAGTATGATTTTTCTCTAAAATTCTAAGAATAGTACCAGTTCCCATTCCAGACAAAACCATTAAAGAAGAAGAATTTAAACCTAAATCATCAAATCCATTACCTACTTTAACATCTATTTTTTCACACAAATTATACTTTTTTATATTAGAAATTGCTCTATTAACAATACCTTTATTTACATCAAAACAATGACAACAACAACCCTTTTCCATAGTTAAATAAATATCAAGTAAAGCATGATCACATCCGATATCATAAATATCCTCACCATACTTAATTAATGAAGATAAAGATTTTAATCTATTTGATATCATTAATCAGTCATATAATCCTTCAATTTTCTTGAACGAGATGGATGTCTTAACTTTCTCAAAGCCTTAGCCTCAATTTGACGAATACGTTCACGAGTTACACCAAACATTTGACCAACTTCCTCCAAAGTTCTACTTTTACCATCTTCCAAACCAAAACGAAGACGAATAACTTTCTCCTCCCTCTCAGTAAGAGTCAATAAAACCTCAGATATCTCATCCTTAAGCATCTCATTTGTAGCATATTCCTCAGGACTCATATTTCTTTCATCCTTAATAAAATCACCTAAATGAGAATCATCTTCCTCACCAATAGGAGTTTCCAAGCTAACAGGTTCTTGACTAATCTTATAAATATCACGAACTTTCTCAACAGACATATTCATCTTCTTAGCCAATTCTTGTTCACTAGGCTCACGATTCAACTCAAGAGTTAATTGTCTTTGAACACGAGCTAACTTGTTAATAGTCTCAACCATATGAACAGGAACACGAATAGTTCTTGCTTGATCAGCAATAGCACGAGTTATAGCTTGACGTATCCACCATGTAGCATAAGTAGAAAACTTATAACCCTTAGAAACATCAAATTTTTCAACAGCCTTCATAAGTCCAATATTTCCCTCTTGAATTAAATCAAGAAATAACATTCCCCTACCAACATATCGTTTAGCAATACTTACAACAAGACGTAAATTTGCCTCAGCCAAAGTAGCCTTAGCAACCTCATCACCCTCTAGAATCTTATCAGCAAGAGCAAGCTCCTCATCCATAGTAAGTAACTTAATTTGACCAATCTCCTTAAGATACATTCTTACAGGATCATTAATAGTCAAATCCTTAGTTAAATCATTATCATCAAGAAGTAACTTATCTCCACTTTCATCATCACTATCTTCACCAGAAACAATAGCAATATTATTCTCATTAAATAAATTATATAAATCATCTAACGCATCAGCATCCAAATCCAAACCCTTCAATGCATCAGCCAAAACCTCATAAGTAATAAAACCTTTTTCCTTACCTACTTTTACCAATTCTAACTTTCTTTCTTCAAACGTTTTAATTTCATTAATCATAACTTCTCTCCTGTTCCATTTTCCTTAATTCAATTATTCTTTTAGCAATTTCTATTTTTTTACCATTATCAGTTATATCCTTCTGTTCAATCTGTAACCTAGAAATCTCATTCTTTATATTATAATCTTTAATTACAAAAATATAATCATATATTTCATTTTTTGTATAATTATCCTTCAAATTTAACTCCAATATTTTACTAACAACACCACGCATACCATCATAATTAGATAAATAAGTCATCAAATCAGATATATTAACAAAACCATTCTCCTTATAAAAACAACTAATATACGTTGCTAGCTTACGATAAACATCATTTGGCATAAAAGTAACATGCTGATCATACATTCGAACAACATCCTCATTATTAAGCATATAATATATCAAATACATCTGAGCCTTATCATACTTATCAGTAATATCATTTTTTTTAACAACATCATGAACAACATGTGTAACCTCTGTAGAACCTAACCTATCACGTAAAAAATCAATATCCAATTTAGACTCTTCACTAATCTTCTTTAAAGAAATCTCTCTTAAAATATCATCATCTATTTTTTTAAGCTCATCAATCACAGAATTAACATAACTGCTCATATCAACAGAACTAGTTAAATCTCTATTACTTTTTAAATAAGATAACTTAAAATCCATAATATTAATAGGATTATCTAATTTCTGAATAAACTTGTCCTTACCAAACTTCAAAATATATTCATCAGGATCAAGATTCTCCTCCAATCGAACAACCTTAGGAGTTATATTATATTCAAGCAATAAATCGATACAAGACTGTGTAGCCTTCGCACCAGCCTTATCACCATCAAAACATAAAATAACATCACGAGCAAGTTTACGTATTAACATAACATGTTCCTTAGTAAACGCAGTACCCATAGCAGCAACAACATTAGTTATCCCAACAGAATAACAACGAATAACATCCATAAATCCCTCAGTAATTATAACAACATTCTTCTTACGACAACTATCCTTAGCCCTATGATAATTATATAAAATTTCGCCTTTTTTAAAAATAGCAGTTTCACGAGTATTAATATACTTTGAAGAATCCTCACCATTATAAATACGACCACTATATCCAACAATACGACCACTCACATCATACAAAGGAAACATAATACGATTAGAATAAATATCAGAATAACCATAATCACTTTTAACAATAAGACCACTATCAACCATATCCTTATTAGAAAAGCCCTTCTTAACAAGTAACCTAGTCAATAAACTCTTATCATTTAAAGATAAACCAATCTCAAACTCACGAATTAATTGATCAGTAATACCACGATTATATAAATACTCCTTAGCACTCTTTCCATAATTAGTACTCAAATTATTAATAAAAAGTTTACTACTAATATCATAAATATCATATAAATTTTTATTAATATCACGCTTATTAGACTTAACATCCAAGCCATGAATACTAATACCAGCAATATCAGAAAGAATCCGTAACGCTTCCTTAAAAGAAACATTTTCATAATCCTGAATAAAATTAAAGACATTTCCAGTTGCACCGCAAGAAAAGCACTTATATATCTGCTTATCCTTAGAAACACTCATACTTGGAGAATGATCATCATGAAAAGGACAAACCCCAAAAAAGTTTTTACCACGAGCAACAAGTGGAACATACCTAGAAATAACATCAACAATATCAACACTCTGTCTTACTTGATTAATAACATCATTGTCCAACTTATCACCACCAAAAAAACCCTACATAAATAATATACGACAAAAATCAAAAAATTCCTTAATATTTTAACAAAAAAATCAAAAAATGTAAAAAAAATAAAAAAAAGCCAAAAATTTGACATTTTTAGCTATTTTTTATCATTAATTTGACCTTTTAAATACTTAATAAATTCATCCTTATTCATACTGTTAGTTTCATTTGAACCATGTAATCTATAACTTATTAAGTTTTCATCTCTTTCCTTATCACCTAAAATAATTGTATAAGGAATTTTTTTAGTTTGAGCCTCTCTCATTCTATAAGACAACTTTTCATCCCTAGAATCTAATTGAACTCTTATATCATTATCAGATAATAACTTATAAATTTCATTAGAATAATCCAAATGATATTGATTATTAACAGGCATAACAATAGCTTGAACAGGAGCAAGCCAAACAGGTAAATTACCCTTAGTCTCCTCCAAATAATAAGCTATAAACCTATCAATAGAACCAAATACAGCTCTATGCAAAACAACAGGAGTTTTCTTGGAACCATCACTATCAACATACTTCAAATCAAACTTAGCAGGTAAACAGAAATCTAATTGACAAGTAGATAAAGTAATCTCATTACCAACAGCTGGTTTAACTTGAACATCTAGTTTTGGGCCATAAAATGCAGCTTCACCTATTTTTTCAACATAATCAATACCTAAATCATTCAAAACTTGACGCAACATACTTTCTGCTTCATTCCACATCTTATCATCTTGATGATACTTAACCTTATCCTCTGGATCACGAAGTGACAACTCAAAACGATAATTACTAATATTTAATTCTTTATAACACTCCAAAATTAAATCAACAACACCCTTAAACTCAGACTCAACTTGTTCTAAAGTACAGAATATATGAGAATCATTTTGACAGAAAGTTCTAACCCTTTCAATACCCTTTAAAGAACCACTAGATTCATATCTACAATCACGAGCAATCTCCGCAATCCTTAAAGGTAAATCACGATAAGAATGAATATCATTACCATAAATAACCATATGATGAGGACAATTCATTGGTCTTAAAACAAACTCTTCACCCTCAACTTCCATCTTAGGAAACATATCATCACGATAATGATCCCAATGTCCACTAGTTTTATATAACTCAACATTACCAAGAGGTGGAGTCTGAACATGTAAATATCCTCTTTTTAACTCTTTATTTCTAATATAATTCTCTAACTGATTCCACAAAATAAAT
The DNA here is from genome assembly GCA_002374055.1 of Caryophanales bacterium UBA3631. Next base: position 4,655 of record DFLA01000028.1, on the reverse strand, counting down.
CCATTAGGTAAATACATTGGTAAACCTCTACCAACTAAATCACTCATCATATAAATACCTAATTCCTTACCAATCTTACGATGATCCCTTTCTTTTGCTTCCTCTAACTCCTTCAAATAAGAATCTAAATCCTCTTGATTATCAAAACAGATTCCATAAACCCTTTGAAGCATCTTGTTATTAGCGTCACCCTTCCAATAAGCACCACTTACTTTAAGCAATTTAAAATACTTTAATTCCTTAACAGTATCAACATGAGGTCCACGACACAAATCAGTAAAATCACCTTGTGAATAACAACTAATAACAGTATCATTCTCATCCATTCTACTAATTAAATCAATCTTATAAGGATCATTCTTAAACATTTCTAAAGCCTCATCCTTACTTATCTCATGTCTAACAATTCTCTTACCATCCTTAGAAATCTTCTTCATTTCCTTCTCAATTTTAACTAAATCATCCTCAGTTAAAACATTATCACCTAAATCAATATCATAATAAAAACCTTCCTCAATAACAGGTCCTACCCAAAACATTGCTTCTGGATATAAATGTTTAACAGCTTGAGCTAGTAAATGCGCACAACTGTGATTTTTAACAGACAATTTTTCATTTTCTTTTATATTTATCATATTTATCAATCTCCTTAACCAATTTTCTTACATCTAATCTCTTGTCTTCTCTCATATTTATCAGGATTCTCAAAAGCCTTAGTCTTACACAATTCCTTTTCATTCTTATATCTCTTAGTCTTATAAACGCCTCTACTCTTCAACTCATTTTGAATAATCCTATAAAAAGACCTTACCTCTTTATACTTAATAAACAAAGCACGCAACTCACGAGTTGACATCTCACTCAAATAGCGAAGCACTTCCTCACAATCCTCAATATCATCATCCGTGACTTCATCATCAACATACTCACACTCAGCTATACTAGAATACCTTATTTCCGGAACACTATAAGGTAAAACCTCACCATAAGAATCAGAAACAAAAATAATCTTTCCTTCTGAAACAAGCTCCTCATTTTTAGAAACAAACTCAAAAGAACAAGTCGACAAATGAAACTCACGTTTCAAATCACTATGAGAATAAGCAATACCACGACCAACAGGTAAAGCAACACCTAAATACTCAGAAACAAATTTGCAAATAGATATAGTCTTCATAAAAACCTCCAAAATACAAAAAAACACCCCATCAAAGGAGTGCTTATAACACGGTACCATCCTTAAGTTAACTTAATTGAAATAACGGTATTAACCGGAACATCTTTCGAGTTCTGTTCATAGATAGTAACTATTAAGTGATTTATTATCTTCCACCAACCGATAACTCTCTTTAAAATCTTAAATAATAGTCGTGTTCTAATCACAACATTTAAAATATTTATACATAAATTATAATAACTTAAACAATAATTGTCAATAATTATTTATAATTTATCCTCTCAAATTCTTACTAACCATCTCAACCTGATCAGTCAACTGATTAATTCTCTCAATAATTCTCCTTGCTTTAATATGATCAACATTTCCCTTACTAACAGAAAAATGTTCTTCCAAAGACTTTAAATCCAAATTAGAAGTAAAAAAAGTTGGTAAATGCTCCTGCATTCTATATTGAATCAAAGGGCAAAAAATTTCATCCCTTCCCCAAAGAGTAGTAGCCTCAGCGCCTATATCATCAATAAGTAACAAAGGAACACTTCTTACAAACTCATATTTCTCCTTAAAATCACTAGAAAAAGATGCCTTTAAATCTCTCAAAAACTCAGGCCAAAATATAATAGCACTCTTAACACCGTCATGAGCAAGCTCATTAAATAAAGCAGAAATCAAATAAGTTTTACCACTACCAAAATTACCATATAAATAAAGTCCCTTAGAAGCCTTACCTTTTCTATAATCACCCAAAAACTTATTAATCCATAAAATGGCATCATACCTATTAGAATCATTACTATAAATAGAATCCATATTCGCATTCTTTATATCAAGTGGCAAATCAAACAAAAAAATATTTTCCTGATAAGCATTCTTTTTCAAATCTTTAATCTTATACTTACAAGGTTGATAATCAAACTCCAATCTATCATCAACAACACGTGGTAAATATGAATATCCACATGGCTTAAAAGGACAATGAATCAAACCCTTACACTCACAACATGTATTATAATTAATAGAACATTCTTCCAAAGAAGTAGTATACCTCATTAACCTTTCCCTTGGCAAATTAAGCTTAGAAACAAATGAAGAAAAACACTCATTTTTTAAAGCTTCATCAAAATCATCAGAAAAATTAACTTTATTATCAACAGTCTTAATCTCCGTCATAATACTTCTCATACTTCACCTCTCACTCGCTTCAACTTCTCAAGAAATTCTTTCTCCTCAATATCAGAAACAGTAGACTTTTCAATCTTCTTATCAAACCAATCAGGTACCTTTTCAACACTCTTAACACCCTTAACATTTACATTATTTCTATTCTTATATTCCTTCTCAGCCAACTTCATAGCCTGCTCAACAGTTTCAACATGACTTCTAACCCACTGAGAAGCAACACTATCAATAAAAGACTTAACCAACTTATTATTATTAATACGAAGAACATAATCAATTAAAACATTCACAACTCCAGGATTTAAATTATAATCTAACATCAAACACTCAATAATCTTTAATTCCCTAGAACTAGGCTCAGTATTATTATTCTTCTCATATAAAAACTCATATGGAGAAGTAGTTTCAAAATAATAAATAGCCTTAGCCCTTAAAGAAGTATCACCTACAGGCTTTCTTAAATACTCAGGTTGATTACGATAAACAAGCTTTGGCAAATTACCAGCATTCTCAAAACTATAAAACTTACGAGAATTAACACGAAGCAATTCCTTATCAATATTATGCTTCTCATTTATTGAATTAAAAACAATATTTCTAATAGAATCAGCATTCAAGTCATAAATAAATGATAACTTATACAACAAATCACGAGTCTCATGAGTAATACTTCTATGATTCAAAATATCATCAGGAATCATTGACAATACAGAATCCAAATCAAATTTAGGTTCAACAGAAAAACCTAACTTACTTTGATGCCTAACGTCATCATAATTATAATCAATAGGCATACCAACACTAGAATCAAAAATATCATTAAACTTACAAGTTATATCCTCGTATCCAGTCATAGAAACACGACTACCCTTAAAAAATGACATAGTCTTTTCATACTCATATTTACCCAAATTATTATATAAAGCAACACTAAGAATAGGATTTTTAAAAAACTCATCCCCATCAATTGGAGAATATAATTCATAAAAATATTTATTAACATTATCCTGTTTAACATAAGTACGTAATAAACCAATAGCTTCCAACTTTTCACGAGCCTCAATAATATACTCCAACTTCATTCCCATATTAACCATTAAATGATGATGAGTCCATTCCAACGACTTAACCTCATTCTTATCCAAAAAAGAACACAAAGTAAAATAAAGATTAACAGCAACACCACCAATAATAGGTTGATATAACATAGAAAGAATCCTTCTATCATCATTACTAAAAATAGTCTTATTAATAACAACATAAGTATCTGCAGGCAAAACGCTCAATTTCAACATTATATCACCTCATATTAAACATATTTTAACACATGAAAAAACTAAAAACAATGAAAAAAAAAGAATATTAAAATTAATTAACACTCTTCATTCGCTTTAAAGTTTCATCATAAAACAAATCATCAGGTTTAACACCAAACACACTAGCAATCTTTAAAGCAGTCTCATAAGACAACCTTCTCTTACAATTCTCTAACTGACAATAAAAAGGTTTACTAATACCAACTTTAAGAGCAACCTCTCTAGTAGTCAGCTTACTATTAAAACGCAACTCTTTTAATTTACTATACACAATACTACCTCCATATTAAGTATAGCACAAAGTACACTGATAGTGTACTGTTTTTGTTTTATTTTTATGAGAAAATATATTTAACGGAGGTTTATATGATAACAAATAGAGATTTATTAAAACAATATCAAGTTTTTAGTAATAACGTAAAAAATATTAGAAAAGAAAAAAATCTAACACAAGAAGAACTAGCAGAACTTGCTGATTTAAGCATTTCATATGTAAAACAAATAGAATCTTGCAAAGATTTCAAAAATTTGACACTTACAACAATGTTAAAACTTTCAAAAGCACTAGACACAACAATAAATAATTTATTCTACAATATAGACTAATAATCCATAAATCATATAAACCTAATATATTGAAATAGTTAAAAACTATTTTTTTTTAACAAAAAAAAGAACCGAAGTTCTTTAATTTCAATATGGTGGACCTGGCAGGACTTGAACCTGCGACCCCACGCTTATCAAGCGTGTGCTCTAACCAACTGAGCTACAAGTCCAGATAACACTTACTAACAAAGTATACATTATTTTTTTTATTAATGCAATACCTTTTTAATAATTTAAAAAAATAAATGGTGGACTGTTAGGGACTCGAACCCTAGACCCACTGATTAAGAGTCAGTTGCTCTACCATGTGAGCTAATGGTGCATAATGTCAAGGCAAAGCCTTGACATCTTTTTTTGTGTCGGCGCCAACTTATTTT
>DFLA01000044.1 GCA_002374055.1 Caryophanales bacterium UBA3631 | reverse complement strand
CCATCTTTTTCCATTTTTTCGATGTCTTCTAATCTCTTAACTCTTTTTCTAATAGTTCTGAAGTTTGTTAAAGTTCCTCCTAACCATCTTTCATTTACATAGTAAGAATCACTTCTTAAAGCTTCATCCTTAATAGCTTCTTGAGCTTGTTTTCTAGTACCTACGAAAAGTACTTTTCCTCCATTAGCTGCAATTTTCTTTAATTCTGCATAAGCTTCCTCAATCATTTTGGCTGTTTTTTGTAAATCAATAATATATATATCATCACGTGAAGTAAAGATATATTCTTTCATCTTTGGATTCCATCTCTTAGTTTGATGACCGAAATGAACTCCAGCTTCTAATAAATAATTCATTGACACTACTGTCATATTTCATTCCTCCTTTTGTTATTTCTTCTGTATGTTTCTGGTTCTACACCACCAATAGGCACTAGGCATAGAAATTCACATACATGTTTTTTTAAAAAAGCCAATAATATTATATCATAAAAAGTAATTTTTAAAACATTTTTTTGATATTTTTTTAAATTTACTTACAAGTAATTTGACTTTTTGATATTGTCATGTTAAAATGTATGTAGTGAAGCAATACTTCATATAATAAAAAAAGAGATACATTCGATATTGTCGTGTCGGAGTATTCTCTATACAATCCGTCACCGTCACTCGTACGGTGTTTTTTCTAGTCTTTTATTTCTAGAATGATGCAGAACAGAATCAAAGTAAAAACTATTACTAGTTCCATTTGTAGTATTCCTTTCTATGAGTTTTATCATAGACATCACCTCCATTCTTTGTAAAACATTGAATAGAGTAAAACACCGACTATCTTATGCATCTCAGTTATAATTATAACAACAAATTAACTTATAATCAATTGTTTCAATTAATTTATTGTAAATTTTCCAATAAAAAAGTCGATTATATATAAATCGGCTTTTAATTTACGCTAAATGGAATATTTTTAAAATTATTAACAAAATTATTAATATTATTGGTACTAATATGCTTGTTTCTTTTCCTGACCACTTATTTGATGATGCTTTTCCATCATCGTATAGTTTTTCTTTTTCATACCATCCTCTTGAGTATGATTTTGAAAAATTTTTACATTCTGGCATATTTGCAAATACGTATTTTTTTATTTTTTTGCATTTACAATAGCCTGGTGCTTTTTTATCTTTTGTATTGAAGTTTGCGCAATCTGAACAATATCTTGCCATATTATCTACCTAGCCCTACTTTTTTTCTTATATCTTCATATTTTGCTTTTGCGTATTCATTCATTTTGTTTTTTCCATTATCTAGTATTTCATCTAGTTCTTTTGAATTAATTATTTCATTATATCTATTTTGAATTTTTAATAAGTTTTCTACTACTATATCTGCTACTTCTTTTTTTAGATTTCCATAGTTATAGTCTTTAAAGTATTCTTCTGTTTCTTTTATATTTATGTTTTTGAAATATGAGTATATTGTTAATAGGTTTGAAATACCAGGTTTTAAATTCTCATCATAATATACTTTTCCTTCTGAATCTGTTACTGCTGACATTATTTTTTTTCTTAAAGTTGCTTCATCATCTAATAAGTATATTATTCCTTTTTGATTAGTTGAAGATTTACTCATTTTTTTTGTTGGATCTTGTAAATCTTTTATTTTTGCTCCTATTTCAGGAATCATTGGTTCTGGAATTTTAAATGTTTCCCCATATTTTTTATTGAATCTTTCTGCTAAGTTTCTAGCCAATTCAACGTGCTGTTTTTGATCTATTCCTGTAGGTACTACATCTGCGTCATATAGTAATATATCTGATGCCATTAGTATTGGATATGTGAATAGTCCTACTGATACATTTTCTTTGTTTCTTGATTTTTCTTTGAATTGTGTCATTCTTGATGCTTCACCAATATATGTAGTACATTCTAATATCCATGATAGATTTGCATGGTATAAGTTTTCTGATTGAATGTAGAATGTATTTTTTTTAGGGTTTAATCCTGCAGCTATATATAGGGCAACATTTTTTCTTATTCTTTCTCTTAATAAATTTGGGTCTTGTTCTACTGTTATTGCATGCATATCTGGAACAAAGATATATGAATCAAATAAGTCTTGATTTTTTATACTTCCACTTATTCCTCCTATTAAGCTTCCTAGTGTTAATTCTCCACTTGGTTGTAATCCTGTTAGTAATTTTTTCATTGTATTTACCTCTTTTCTTAATTCTTAATTATCTCCTGTCAAATATTTTTCTAGTTTCTTAATTGCTGTCACCAATCATTAATTTGTCATCATTAACTTGTTTCTGTAATGTTTCTAATTCTTTAATGTTTTTATTATCTTTTAATATTTCCATTTGCCTTCTAGCAATATTATTTAATTTTATTAATCTATCTATTTGTGGTATGTTTTCTTCTATTAATTGTGCGTTAGTATTTTGAAGATTATTAAGTATGACAAGATGTAGTAAATCTGTATAGTCTCTAATATTACCCTCTTCTGCAAGTTTTGGATTCTTATCTCTCCATTCTTTTGCAGTCATCCCGAATAATGCTACATTTAAAACATCAGCCTCTTCCGCATAAACAAATTTCTTTTGACTTTCTGTAAGCTTTGGAACAATATTATTTTTTATGGCATCAGTATGTACAATATAATTTAACTTTGATAATAGTCTATTAGCTTGCCAATCTATTTTTTGTTGATATGCTTCGTTTGTTTTTAATCTTTCAAATTCTGTAA
>DFLA01000010.1 GCA_002374055.1 Caryophanales bacterium UBA3631 | reverse complement strand
TTTATAATCTAATTTATTTTTTAACATAATATCACCCACTAATTATATGTTTTTATAAAGAAAAAAAGATATCAATTGATATCTTAATTATATGTTTTTGTTACATATCCATCTGTTACAAATGTATTACTATTCCAATATAGATTTACTTGTGGCAAGTCTATTGATTCGTATTGTGGTTCAGCTAGTTCATAATATATAATCATTGGTTTGCCACTATTATATAATGATTGAAGATTTGATTTGAAGTCTGCTTCTGTTGAGATTGTTGAGTTTATGTAGATAGCTCTATTATTTGGTGAAGCTCCATTATAGTATAATGTAAAGTGTTTACTTGAGTAGTAATTATCTATTGCCCCTTTTATTGTTCCATCATATTGAACATAATTATTAAGTACTTTCGTATTTTCACGATAATTATAATTAATATTACTTAGTACCCAATCTGAAGCTGTTATTGAATATGTTGAAACCCCATCTTGTGTTGTATTTCTATATGTCCAGCTTTCATTTCCAGTTACAGTGTATTTACCGACATTTCTTACTATTCTATTATTTTCATAGTCTATGTAGTCGCAAACATCGTCTAAACACATTAATGGATCATGTCCTGTTAGATTTATATGTGTTGTTGAACCTTGATATGGTTCATATGGGGTTGACTCTGTTCCTTCTTCTAGTTGAATATGTGAGATGTAAGCATTACCACTATATCCATAGTCCATATTTATTGATTTAACCGTTTTATTCTCATTGGATGTGTATCTAAATTCTGATTCAACATTTGCTGGAACCATTTTATACGATTCCGTTCCATCTGTATACTTGAATACAAGCCTATAATTCGAGTTACCATTAGGACTATTTTGATTAGTGCAAATCGAATATCCTTTAATTGTCATCGTATATTGCGTATTTTCTTTAAAGTTTAATGTAGGTATTAGATTTTTGTATTTTACACGTGCATTAGCAATTGAAAAAACATAATGTCCATCTGTGTATGTTGCTCCTTCTATTGAACCTAGAATTGTCTGTTCATCAAATAGGTTTTTTCCTCTTGTTTCTATTACGTCTATATAATTATCTCTTCCTAATCCATAGTAAGCTACGCGGTTATCCCAAGTTGGTGTAGTTGTTTTTGATGGAGTTGTTTTTCCTTTAATTATATATGTTGGAGTACTCTCTACTATTATTATTCTTCTTTCTGTTGTTTCGTTACCTGATAAATCTTTTGCTGTATATGTTACTACATATTTTCCAGGTCTATTTGATAGTCCACTATTTATTGTTATTGTTGGATTTTGATCATAATTATCTGATACTATTACGCTTTGTCTTAAATCATATCCATTTACTTGATTAGCTATCAATGTTGTTTCTGTAGGGAATGTTATTTGTGGTGCTTTATTATCTCTTACTATTACTGTACGTGTAGCAGATGTTGTCAATCCTCTTGAGTCTGTTACACTATAAATTACTGTGTATGTTAGTAATTGTGATGTATCTATACTTGATTTTTCTTCATCATCTAATTTTATTTGTATTGATATATCATCTAGTGTTTCTCCTGTTGCTGATTTTGCAGTTGCGCCTTTTTCTTGATAAGTACTATTAACGTCTACATATTCTATATAGTTTCCATTTAATACAAGTATTGGTGAGTTTGAATCTATATTTTCTGTTACGTCTATCATATCTATTAGGTTAAGTGTTATTTCATATGCATTGTTTATTTTTTTTATTGTTATTGTTGATTCATTTGATATATTTTTTCTTGTTTTTGGATTTTTTATATTTATTGGAAGATAACCTTTTTGTTTTAGTACTCCTAGTTTTATAGTAATTGTATCTGTATTATCAAATAGTTCTATATTATCTATTACAAAGTCATTGGCTGCTTTTTTTATTTGTTCTTCTTGTGTTATTAATGCGGTTTCTTTACTATTTGTTATTGAGTCTCCTACTCTTGGTATTATTACTATTCCAAGTATTCCTAAAAGTACTATTACTCCTAATAATTCTACTAATGTGAATGCCTTATTTTTCATACTTATCCTCCATATGATATATTCTTTATAAATTATATCATACATATATTTTTCTTTCAAATATTTTTAAAAAATAAAAAGAAGTCATAATTGACTTCTATCCATTTATTTGTTTTGCTACTTCTTCAGCAAAATTTTCTTCTTTCTTTTCGATTCCTTCTCCAACTTCATAACGAGTCATTGAAACAATCTTTCCACCATTTTCTTTAGCATATTTTCCAACGCTCATTGATGGTTCTTTAACAAAAGCTTGTTCTTCTAAACAAATTTCTTCATAGTATTTTCTAATTCTTCCTTCAACCATTTTTTCTGCTATTTCTGCTGGTTTTCCTTCATTCATAGCTTGTTCTTTTAATACTACTCTTTCTTTTTCTATTTCTTCAGCTGGAACTTCTTCTTTTGTTACATATAATGGTTTCATTGCTGCTGCATGCATTGAGATATCTTTAGCAACTTCTTCTGTAACATCAGATACTACTGTTAATACAGCGATTTTTCCACCCATGTGGATATATGAACCAAATGTTTCATTATCTTTTTTAGTTATTTTATTGAATCTTCTTAAAGATAATTTTTCTCCTATTGTAGCTGTTTTAGAAATGATTAAATCATTAATTGTTCCTTCACTACATTTTAGTTCTAATACTTCTTCCATAGTTTTAGCATTACTATTTATTATAGTTTCTAGTATTTCATTTACTAGAGCTCTGAAAGTATCGTTTTTAGCAACGAAATCTGTTTCTGAATTTACTTCAATTATAGCAGCATCGTTTCCTTTAACAAGAATTGCAGCTATACCTTCTGCAGCTATTCTATCAGATTTTTTAGCAGCTTTAGCAATACCTTTTTCTCTTAACCAATTAATTGCTTCTTCTTTATTTCCATTTGTAGCTTCTAGAGCTTTTTTACAATCACTTAATCCAGCGTTTGTTAAATCTCTTAATTCTTTTACCATTGCGGCTGTTATCATAATTTTCCTCCTTTTAATCAAAAAAGATGATATAAATCATCTTCTAGTCTATTTTAAAGCATCTACAAGTTCTTGTTTTTTCATTGTAGAATAACCTTTAATGTCTTTTGCTTTTGCCATTTCACGAAGTTCTGCTACTGTTTTTTTAGTTAAATCTTCTTTAACTTCGGCTTTTTTTTCAGTAACTTTTTCTTCTTTTTTAGCTTCTACTTTTTCTTTATTAGACTCTTTTACAAATGATTTTTTTTCAAAAGGTTTTTTGTTTCCTTTATTGAATTTACCACGATTATCTTCGAATCTTCTTGGTCTATCTTCTTTTTTCTTTACAGAATCTACAGCTTTTTGCATAATTTCGTTTGGATTAGTTGCTTTGTCATCGCTTACATAGTCTACTAGTTTTCCACCATTTGCTTCAACTACTGCATTTGCCATAACACCAGTAATTAGTTTTACAGCTCTAATTGCATCGTCGTTTCCTGGAATTACATAGTCTACCATATCAGGATCACAGTTTGTATCTACGATACCAAATACTGGTATTCCTAAAATTCTAGCTTCTTTAATAGCGATTTCTTCTTTTGATGGATCTACTATATATAAAGCTTGTGGTAATTTGTACATATTTCTAATTCCACATAATACTTTATTTAATTTGTCATATTCCTTTTTAAGTTTAATAACTTCTTTTTTAGGTAATA
>DFLA01000005.1 GCA_002374055.1 Caryophanales bacterium UBA3631 | reverse complement strand
ACACCACCCTTAGTATTACCATCTAACTTAGTTAAGATACAACCAGTTAAATTTAATTTATCATTAAATCCATTAATAACATTAATTGCATCTTGTCCCATCATAGCATCAATTACTAATATTACTTCGTTAGGTTTGAACTCATCTTCAATGCCTTTAAGTTCATCCATTAGTTTTTCATCTATTTGTAAACGTCCAGCAGTATCTATAATAATATAATCATTTTTATTTTCTTTAGCATACTCTAGTGCTTCTTTAACAGTCTTATTAACACTTTGTGTTCCTTTATCAAAAACAGGTATATTAATTTCTTTACCTATTGTTTTTAATTGGTCTATAGCAGCAGGTCTATAAATATCACATGCTACTAAAAGTGGATTTTTAGCATGTTTTTTTCTTAAATAATTTGCTAATTTTCCTGCAGTAGTTGTTTTACCAGATCCTTGTAAACCTACTAACATTAAAATAGTTGGTTTCTTATCAATTACTAATGGAGATTTATCTTCACCTAGTAATTTAATTAATTCATCTCTAACTATTTTAATGAATAATTCATCTGGATTAACACTTTTAGAAACATCTAAACCTAAAGCTTGTTCTTTAACATTGTTAGTAAATTCTTTTACTACTGTATAGTTAACATCTGCTTCTAAAAGAGCCATTCTTATTTCTTTCATAGCATCTGCAATGTTTTCTTCGGTAATTCTACCCATACCTTTTATATTTTTCATTGCATTACTAATTTTATCGCCTAAATAATCAAACATTTTATATCTCCTTTGTTACTATATCGTATATTTCATCATGAATATTTAAGATATCTCTTAATTTATCCTTTTCTAAACATTCTATTACGTGCCAACTTTTAAGTTCAGCTAATTCTAAATATGATTGTTCACTGGTTTTTAGATATGCTATAGATGATTCATGACTATCACTATATAATCTTCCTTGCTTTAATTCTAGTACCTTTTTTAATGGCATATGAAGTAGAATTGTAAGGTCAGGTTTTGGTAATTCAAGTAATTCATACTCTAGTTTTTCAAACCAATCATATAGTTTTAATCTCTCTTCTTTATCATCTATTTTACATCCTTGATGAGCCATATTAGATTCAACATATCTATCTAATATTACATAATAACCTTCATCTAGTAATTTATTTATTTTAGGTAAAGCATAACGTCTATCTGCTGCATAATAAAGAGATGCAACTTTAGGGTCTACATTAGTAGCTCCTTCTTCAAAGACACATTCTCCAATATCTTCTTTTCCAAGATATGGACCACCAACTATTTTACCTGTTGGAGAATTGTAATCAGGAAATCCCAATTTTTCAACTTTCTTACCTTCTCTTAATAATCTTTGTAGTAATAACTGAGACTGAGTTTCTTTACCAGAACAATCATTACCTTCAATAACGATAAGTTTACCTCTCATAAATTACCTCCTTAAATTATATTATATATTGAATCATAATCCTTTTTATCTAATAATTTAATAATTTCTTGTTTCTTTTTATAAATATTTAATTTAGCTTCATAATTATTTAATTTATCTTCAACTGTTTTTAAACTTTTATGAATAGCATTTCTACTTACATTATTATTTTCACTTATTTCAGATAAAGATAAATCATTTTGATAATAATCTTCAAATATTTCTTTTTCTTTATCTGTTAATAATTCACTATAAATGTCATATAAATCATTTAAATATACTCTATTCATATAAACCTCTTAATATATTCCTTTTATATTTTTATTATCATCTATACTCATATTGATATATGCTGAGTTTTTAGCTAAGCCTGGCATTCTTAATATGCTTCCAGATAATACTGTTATAAATCCTGCTCCATTATTTATTATAATATCATTGATATTAAAATCATAATCTTTAGGATATCCTAGAACTTTAGGATTATCACTTAGTGATGCAGGTGTTTTAGAAATACATATACTATATTTATCTAATTTTAGTTGTTCTAACTTTTTTATTTTATCATTAGCTTTATCACTATAAATAATATTAGATGCATGATAAATATTTTTAACTATTATATCTATTTTATTTTTAATGGATTCATTATTATCATATAAAACATTAGTTTTATTTTTATTATTTAAAATATCTATTACTTCATTAGCTAGTTCTATTGCACCTTTTGGTCCTTTAGAATAAGCATTAGATACAACAGCTTTTATATTAAATTTCTCAACAAATTTCTTAACAATTTTAATTTCATTTATTTTATCATCATTGAACTTATTTATGCAAACTAAAATGTTTGAAGAAAATAATTTCATATTTTCTATATGAGCTTGTAAGTTAGATAATCCTTTTTCTAAATCACCAGATCCATGATATTTAATACTTCTTATTGTGGCATTAATAACAACCAAATCAGGAAATTTGTTATTTATTTTACCTACTATATCAAAATATTTTTCTGCTCCTAAATCTGAACCAAATCCTGCTTCAGTAATAACATAATCACTTACTTTTAGTGCCATATTAGTTGCAATTAGTGAGTTTGTTCCATGAGCAATATTTGCAAATGGACCACCATGAACAAATGCTAAGTTTCCATATAGTGTTTGAACTATGTTTGGGTTAATAGCATCTTTTAATACTATTAATAATGCATCAGTTGCTTTTAAGTCTTTACAATAAATTAGTTTATCATTTTCATCGATTCCAACAATAATATTATCTATTCTATTTCTTAAATCTTTAAAATCTTTAGCTAAGCAAAATATAGCCATCATTTCACTTGCTACACTAATACAAAAACTATCTTCTCTAGTTTTAGTTTTAACTTCTCTTAAACTACGATCATTTAAATCCATGCATCTAGTTATAAGAACTTTTTTAATTTTTAACTCATTTCCCTGATAGATATGATTATCTATTATTGCACATAATAAATTATTAGCAATTTCTATTGCATGAATATCACCAGTAAAATGAAGATTGATGTTTTCCATTGGAATAACTTGTGCATAACCTCCGCCTGTTGCACCACCTTTAAGTCCAAATACAGGACCCATTGATGGTTCTCTTAATGCAAGAGATGTCTTCTTTCCAATTTTGTTTAGTGCATCACAAAGGCCTATTGCCATTGTAGTTTTTCCTTCACCATATGGTGTTGGATTAGTGCTAGTTATTAATATTAATTTACCATCTTTCTTATCTTTTAGTTCATTCATAATTGATAAGTCAACTTTGGCAATATTCTTTCCATAATTAATTAAATATTTTTTATTTATGTTATATTTTTTTGCAATATTTTCTATATTTTTTATTTTTACGTTGTTTGCTATTTCTATATCAGTTTTCATCCTTTATCAAATCCTTAAATAAACCATAGATATAATTTTCAATATCAAATGTTTCTAAATCATC
>DFLA01000034.1 GCA_002374055.1 Caryophanales bacterium UBA3631 | reverse complement strand
ATCGTCAAAGAGTTGATAATCATGAAAATAAGAATCAACTATTGGTTATTAAAAATATGATTAAGAAAAATGATAAAGGTGTAGTTAAGTATATTGATAGTGTAATTAAAAATCAAAAGGAAGATGATGAAGTTTTATATACTAGGGTTAAGACTATTCCTTCTGGTGGTTTACAGGGTATTATTTATCAAAAAATGTTGGTGATGAAGGATAAGAATATTTTATTTAGTTTAGATGTAAGCCGTGATGTAAGAAAAATTGAGCTTGATATGTTGAATTCTGATGATAATTATAATTTATGTAGAATTATGGGAGTATTACTTGATAACGCTATTGAAGGTAGTTCTACATGTGATGATAAGCGGATAATGATTTCTTTATATGTTGATGATGATATGTTAGTTATTGAGGTTTCTAATAATTATGATGGTGAATTAGATGATGAATTATTGGATAGTGAAGGATTCACAACTAAGGGAAATGGTCATGGATATGGTTTATGTTTGGTAAAGGATATTGTATCTAATTCAAAAATTTTCGTAAATGATAGAAAGATATCTAATGGTGTTTTTCATCAAATTATAAAAGTAGTTATAAAAAATACTTAGAAATTAATCTAAGTATTTTTTAATTATTATTTGATTAAGCTTTCTGGGCATTCTGGTTCATCGAAGATAACTAAGATACATGCTTTTGAACCAGTTTCAGCAGCTACACCACCGATGTTTGCAATTAAATTAGCTATGAATTCCATTTTTATCCCTCCTTTTATTCTTTATGTTTAAATTAATAATTTAAACCATGAGTTTTAATATATGTCTTATAATTGTTATAAGGCATTTTAAATAATTTATATGTAATTGGAGATATTAGTACATTTTGTAGTATTGTTGAAAAAATAAAGCAGTTTGATATGTAATTATTTTTGATTAATATACATAGAATTATATATATTGATGCTATTGCAAATGATGATATTTTGTATATTTTTCTTCTTTTTTTATTGATTATTGGTCTTTTATGTGTATCTGCTGGTGAGAATAATGTTATTCCAATAATTGATATTATTCCTATTATTATTTTTTCTAATTTTTTAAGTGTTATTATTTTCATAAGTAGTGGTAATCCAATAAATATTATTGTTGATGATAACAGGCATATCCAACTTTTTGTTGCGTGTAATCCAAATGAAGGTATTCTCATAATATTATATATTAATAGAAATATAATTAATTCTTTGAATATTCCTAATATTATTGCGATTGTTCCAATAATTATTAGTTTACTAAAAGTAAGGTATAATGTTTCAAGTCCATATTTTATTTCTTGTAATTTGATTTTGTCATAATTTTTATTTTTTATTATGATGTCCATGCAATTTTCAATTATAAACTTCCTCATATTTCGTACCTCTTGATGACAGTATAATTCGGTTTTTTATTGAAATTTTTTTCTCGGTTTTTAATGTAAAATATGTTACTTTAATTTTTTATAATTAATTTTTTGTTAATAGAAATTGCGTTTTGTGTCATGTTTTTGATTGTTTAAGTTTTTGTCGAAATTTGTCTATTTTTTTCGTAGTATAATGGTAATGTTGCACGGTAAAAAATATGTCGAATTTTGATGATTCGTTTTTATTGAATTTACTATGTGAAATGATGTATATTTTTAATGTAAGCGATTTTACTAGAAGGGAGATTTTTGATATGAAAGGTAAAGTAAAATGGTTCAATAATGATAAGGGGTTTGGTTTTATCGAATATAAGGAGGGTGAGGATATTTTTGTTCATTATTCATCAATACTTTCAAGTGGATATAAGACTTTAGTTGAAGGTCAATATGTTGAATTTGAATTAGTTAGAACTGATAAAGGCTTGCAAGCTAAGAATGTTGTTGAAATTAAAACTGCTTTGGTATAGTAGTTTTTTTTTGATATTTTTGTGAATTTTATTTAATTGTTTTTTTATTAATGTTATAATTATATTGGGAGGATGATATTATGAAGTTTAATATTCATGGAAAAAATATTGATGTTACTGATTCAATTAGGTCTTATGTTGAATCTAAGATTGGTAGGTTGGATAAGTATTTTAAGGATACTGATTTAACTGCTACTGTTAATTTGAGGGTTCGTGGTAAGGAACAAATTGTTGAAGTGACTATTCCTGCTAATAAAGTTGTTTTACGAGCAGAGGAGAAGCATGTTGATTTATATGCTGCTATTGATTTGGTGTCTGATAAGTTAGAGCGTCAGATTCGTAAGAATAAGACTAAGGTTCGTAAAAATTTAAAACAAACAATTATTTTTAATGATTTTGAAGTTGATTCATCAGAAGATGTTGATGATGTTATTGTTAAGAGAAAGGTTATTGATACTAAACCTATGAATGAGGAGGAGGCTATCTTACAAATGGAGCTAGTTGGTCACGATTTCTTCTTGTTTAAAAATGATAAAACTAGTGAATTATGTGTTGTTTATAAACGTAAAGATGGTGGTTATGGATTAATAGAGGCAAAATAATTGCCTTTTTTTCTTGAAATGCTATTATTTTTTTAATTTTTTTGATAAAATGTTTAATGTATTAAGAAAATTTAGAAAGGAAGGGTCAAGATGAAGTTTTTTAAGAAGATATTTGACCATGAATATAAGGAGTTACAAAAGTTTGAGGCTATTGCTCGTGAGATTGATGCTTTGGACTCTGTATATAGTAAATTAAGTGATGATGAATTAAAGGGAAAAACCGCTGAATTTAAGGAAAGACTTGCTAATGGTGAGACATTAGAAGATATTAAGGTTGAAGCTTTCGCGACTGCTCGTGAGGCTGCTTATCGTACTATTGGTGAGAAACCTTTCTTTGTTCAAATCTTAGGTGGTTTAGCAATTCATTATGGTAATATTGCTGAAATGAAGACTGGTGAAGGTAAGACTTTGACATGTACTATGCCTGCTTATTTGAATGCTTTGACTGGTGAGGGTGTTCATATTGTTACTGTTAATGAGTATTTGGTTGGTGTTGCTGCTGACTGGATGGGTAAGGTTTATAATTTTTTAGGACTTACTGTTGGAAAGAATTATAGAGATTCTAGTATTGAAGAGAAGAAGCAAGCATATAATTCTGATATTATGTATTCTACTAATAATGAAATTGGTTTTGATTATTTAAGGGATAACATGGTTATTAAGGCTAGTGATCGTGTTATGAGACCTTTCAATTTTGTTATTGTTGATGAGGTTGACTCTATTTTAATTGATGAGGCTAGAACTCCTTTAATTATTTCTGGTGGTTCTATGCATTCTGCTAATTTATATAAACAAGCTGATGGTTTTGCTAAGAAATTAAGAGAAAATGATGGTTATGTTTATGATGAGAAGTTAAAGGCTGTTACTCTTGATGATAAGGGTGTGAGTGAGGCTGAAAAGTATTTTAGAGTTGGCAATTTATATGATATTAATAATTCAACTTTAGTTCATTTTATTAATCAGGCGCTTCGAGCTAATTTTGCTATGAAGAGGGATTTTGATTATGTTGTTGAAAATGGTGAGGTTATTATAGTTGATCCATTTACTGGTCGTTTAATGAAGGGACGTAATTATTCTGATGGTTTGCATCAAGCTATTGAAGCTAAGGAAGGTGTTCAAATTCAAGAGGAGACTAAGACTTTAGCTACTATTACTTTCCAAAATTTATTTAGAATGTATAAGAAAATTTCTGGTATGACTGGTACTGCTAAGACTGAGGAAGAGGAATTTAGAGATATTTATAACATGTATGTTATTCAAATTCCTACTAATAAACCTGTTATTCGTGAGGATTTTGGTGATTTATTATTTGCTACTAAAAAGGGTAAATACAAAGCTATTGTTAAAGAAATTAAGGAGAGACATGCTAAAGGTCAACCAGTTTTAGTTGGTACTATTGCTGTTGAAACTAGTGAGTTATTATCTGATATGTTAAAGAAGGAACATATTCCTCATGAAGTATTAAATGCTAAGAATCATGCTCGTGAAGCGGAAATAATTGCTAATGCTGGTAGTAAGGGTGCTGTTACTATTGCTACTAATATGGCTGGTCGTGGTACTGATATTAAGTTGACTGATGAGGTTAAGGCTTTAGGTGGTTTAGCTGTTATTGGTACTGAACGTCATGAGTCTCGTCGTATTGATAATCAGTTAAGAGGTCGTTCTGGTCGTCAGGGTGATCCTGGATTCTCTCAATTCTGTGTTTCTTTTGAGGATGATTTATTAGTTCGTTTTGGTACTGATAGGGCTAAAATGATTTTACAACGTGTTGGTTTTACTGATGATATGTCTATTAGAAATAAAATGTTATCTTCTTCTGTTGAGACTGCTCAAAAGAGAATTGAAGGTAATAACTATGATATGAGAAAGACTATATTACAATATGATGATGTTATTAATAAGCAAAGAGAAACAATTTATTCTATGCGTAATGAAATATTAGATACTGATGATATTCATAGTGTAGTTATTGAGTCAATTAAAAATTATGTTTCTGCTTTAGTTGAAGATCATTTAGCTCCAGAAGGTTATTTAACTTTGAAGGATATAACAGAAATTATTGAATCTATTAATCAAGTTGTTAAAAATGATGTTTCTATTGATGATTTAGATGATCAAAGTACTGAAAGTGTTACTAATGTTTTAACTGATAAAGTTATTTCTGAGTATGAGGAAAAATTATCTACTATACCTAGTGAGATTGTTTCTGAGTTTGAAAGAGCTATTTCTTTAAGAGTTATGGATACTCATTGGATGGAACATATTAATACTATGAGTATTCTTAAGGAAGGTATTCATTTAAGAGGATATGCTCAGGAAAATCCATTACGTGCATATACTACTGAAGGTTATGAATTATTTGAAGATTTATTAGATACTATTGATAAGGAAACTACTATGTTCTTACTTAAAGCTGAGGTTAGACAAAATGCTGAGAGAAAGGAAGTAGCAAAAGGAAAAGCTGCTGATGATGAAAGTAAAGTTGCTAAGAAAACTCCAAAGAAAAGTACTAAAGTAGGTCGTAATGATCCATGTCCATGTGGCTCAGGGAAAAAA
>DFLA01000002.1 GCA_002374055.1 Caryophanales bacterium UBA3631 | reverse complement strand
CATCAGCACTCTCACCATTATATAATCCCCTATAACCTGCATTATGAAATTCTGAAAGATTTTTAACACCACTATTTATTGCAGTTCTATTAAGACTATAATTACCATTACTAACTTGCTTTCTTACATATAATCTTTTCTCATCTTCCGATAACTCCTTATATTCTAATTCAGTCAATTCCATTTTTCTAGTTTGAACAGCAAAATAAGTTTGTCCTAAAGCAACTACTTTCTTCCTAGAATCAGAATTCTGTACAATCAAATAACAAGCATAACGAGATAACTTATAATCTACTACATTTTGTATATTGCCATTACCACCTCTTATCGGTTTCCTGACCTCAGGAAAGTGTTGTAAAGCATTATTATTACTAGATTCACAAACAACAATAGACTGTTTAATTACTTTATGAAAATTTTCCCATTTTCCATATTCCAACACCTTTTGTAACTCTCTAGCCTCCCAATACTCATTACCAAATTCATCAATATGTTTAATACTATCAAATATACTTTCCGTATAATTCTTTATTTCATTCATGTTATAACCTCACTTTCTATAAATATCATACGTCATAACTTTAAAGATTCCTTAAATATAAAACAAAAAAAGCAAGTTTTCTCTTGCTCTAAATCATTTTTTAAAAAATAAAGTACAAACAATATCAATAAAAAATAATATATAAAATATATAAAAAACTAAATTAGGAATACACTTTATAATTTTATCAATAATAGGTTTAATTAAAACAAATAAACAAGAAACAAATCCCCATATTAAAGAAATTTCTAAACAAATATACTTACCTATATTAAACCTATACTTAGTATAATCCCAAAAAGCATATCCAAAAATTTTCTCAATCAATACCCCACCAATTAACTCAATAAAGCTAAGAATTAAAAAACAAAAAATAAATAACAAAATAAACTTATAAAAACCATTAATATTTCTCTTCTTAAAAATCTTATTAGACAAAATAACAATAACAATAGAACCAATACCATAAACAGGAGTCCAAGGTCCATATAATATTCCACTCTCATGACCATGCCATAAAAAACTTTCAATAAAAAAGCCTAATATTGAAGTAATAAAGAAAAACTTAAAAAAGTACATATTATCACCCAATATTAGTATGAATTATAATTATATTATTATTATAAATAATTATTTTAATATTAAAATTATTTTTTTACAATTTTATATTGATTTAATTACATGTTAATGCTAAAATATATAAATATATTTATGAGAATATGCTAGTACAGGTATTATCAATAGATATTAGATTGGAGAAAATATGATTGAAACATTAATTGATAAAATTGATGATGCTTGTACAAAATTCAAACAAGTAAAAAACAGCAAAATAAAAAAATTTAATAAATTAGATGACTGGTTAAATAAAGAAGCAACAATCTTTATAGGTGAAATACAATCATCAAAAAAAAATTTCCCTAATTTTAAAAGAGGCGAAATTATTAAAATTGATTTTGGAGTTAACATTGGCACAGAATTAAGCCACACACACTTTGCAATCGTTCTAAATAATGATGATACTAATAGTAATGATAACATAACAGTCTTACCGATTTCATCAAAAAATGGATACAAGAGAATAGCGTTAGGAAAAATATTAAAAGAAGCAATACCTAACACACAAAAATATAATCTATACTGTTATGGAATGATAACTCAAATTAAAACAATTAGTAAAAAAAGAATTTTTAAAGACAAAATAAAATACATATGTAATGCCGAAATTCTTGATAAAATCGATAAATGTATTATTAATTATCTAACAAACAGTAAGTCAATTAATATTAGTGAATAATACTTGATTTATTGAATAAAATATGATATAAATAATACATAATTATTTAGTGCAAACTTAATAATTAATATTGTGTCCCTTGCGGACGTATCAGCTTAAGCTGACTGATTGTGTCCTTTACGGACGTAAATAGATATCATATATGATATCTATTATATTTTGTCCCATGTGGACATTCCAGTTTCTAATGAAACTGTACTTAGCTCTTTACGAGCACTGAGATATCATGCATTGGTATCTTTTTTTATACTATATAAAATCAAATATAAATATATATATTAATTTTCTCGTATATTCCAGTTCATAGTAATACATATAAGTATTGTGTAAGATATAAAAAAGGTTAGACTTCTATAACCTTATTCTCAGATTTCTTTCTCAACTCTTTTATTGATCTATCTGGTGTTGGTAAATCCTCAGGCATAGTTCCACCCATATCTTTTATTGCATTTCTTACTTTTTTTCCTATTTCATGGTGAACACTATTGGCAGTATATTCATTATCTACATTTTACCTTTTCAATTTATCTTCTGTTTGGGTTATTCTAAATAGATTTGCTCCTAACTCCAAACTCCACATATTATCTAAAATATCTTCATGATATCTTAAACCCTTTCTCTTAGCAATGTCATCAGCACTCTCACCATTATATAATCCCCTATAACCTGCATTATGAAATTCAGCGAAATTTTTTACACCACTATTTATTGCAGTTCTATTAAGACTATAATTTCCATTACTAACTTGCTTTCTTACATATAATCTTTTTTCATCTTCAGATAATTCTTTATATTCTAATTCAGTCAATTCCATTTTTCTAGTTTGAACCGCAAAATAAGTTTGAGCAAGCGCAATTGCCCTTTTTCTAGAATCACCATTTTGAGCAATCAAATAACACGCATAACGAGATAACTTATAATCCTCTATTTTTCTATAAGAATCTCCAGTCTTAACCATTTTGCCAACGTCGGCAAAATGGTCCTTAACATTATTTTGACTTAGTTCGCATGATACAATTGCCTTATCAATAACATCATTAAATCTTCTCCATTGAACATATTCTAAAGCACACATCAATTCACGAGCGTACCAATACTCATTACCAAATTCATCAATATGTTTAATACTATCAAATATACTTTCTGTATAATTCTTTATTTCATTCATACTATATTCCCACTTTCTATACGCTATAATTTTAACACAGAGTTAAGTTTGACACAATGCTATTTATTAATTTTATGTTAATTTATTATTTTAAACGACCTACCACCTCCTATAAATATCATACGCCATAACTTTAAAGATTCCTTAATTATAAAACAAAAAAAGTTAATCATTCTTAATTAACCTTTTTATATTCTTAATATTTAAATTTATTTCAATCTATATAACTAAGAAGCAACTTCCCATATAGCATGCATCACGTAATCACTACCCTTATTAACAATAGTATCACTATTAAACTCTTGATATGGTTCAAATTCAGTTGCAGTATCTCCTTTTTCAATTTGTACATTCGTATATTCAATAGGGTTAGCTGCCGCAGTTGCAACAGTGAATAATAACCAATATGTATCATTTGATGTAGTAAATGTCTCATTTAGTTTAAATTGTGACGCAGTGGCACCATTCCATGTAATAAATGTTCCATCTTCTTGATATTGCCCTAATCTTATATTACATGGACTCGTACTACTTACAGTATATTGTGTGTTTGGAGTTACTTTTAAATCAAATCCAACACCATATCCACTTCCATTAGATATTACTTTTATTGTATTATTTAAATCATCAATTTCATAATCTTTTACATTAGTGTTCAAATAATAATTATTAGATGTTATACCTTTATAAATACCATCACCAGTAAAATTTCTTTTAGATGTATTATAAAAACTTCCACCAGGATTTCTTTCACTTCTACCTGCAAGTTTTAACATATTCTTACCTCTCCAACCTTTAAAAACATATCCATCTCTAGTAGGAGTTGGTAACTCACCATATGGTTTTCCAATCATAACTTTTTTACTAGTAGTATCAACACTTCCTCCCTCAGGATCAAAAGTAATATTTATTGTACAATCATCTCTATAATTATATTCATATTGATTAAAATTCTCATTATAATTAACAACAACACACCCATTCATTTCTTCCTTAGTTTTAGGATCAATAACCTCATCATTATCAATAACGCCATTATCAATCAAATCAGAAATATATATAGCTGTACTATCACTTTTTTCAGGCAATAATTCTGAATGCTCAACCATATATTTCTTAGAAGCTTTAACAATACTATCAACCTGTTTATCAGATAAAACATCCTCACTATCACCTAATAAATTATTAACAACAGGACTAATAATCGCAATTAAAAGACCCAATATAACAATAACAGCTAAAACCTCAATTAAAGTAAAACCCTTTTTCATAAAAATCATTTCCTATCCTAATAAAATTATACAAAAAAAAGATACTTTTATCAAGTATCTTAAACTATTTCATTTACCCTATTAACAACAAATTGATAACTACCATTTCTCTTTTCAACCCTACCATTTAAATAAAGTATATCATGAAGTTTAATGCCACCATTATAAACCTTAGGAAAAAAAACCACATCAATACTACTAACCTCATCACTGCCAGTAATAAAACACATTTTTTCACCCTTCTTAGTATCAACCTCTCTAATCCTATCAACATAAACTACAATATCAATAACTTTATCAAAATAATTAGATATCTCACTTAAATTAATTGAATTATACTTTTTCTTATAAGAAGTAACGGGATGATTACTAACATAAAATCCAAATATTTCAAACTCCTTCTCCATAAGAAACTTATCATCATATTCAGGATATTCATCCAAAATAGGTAACATATCATCAGAAAGTAATTCACCCAAATCACTAAAATTCAAAATCTTATCCAAATTTTCAATTAAAGTTCTCTTATTATATCCGAGTGTTTCAAAACATCCAGCAAACACCAAACTAGTAAAAACATCCCTTCCAATACTCTTAAAAGAACACCTCTTAACAAAATCAAAAATATCCTTAAAAGGAACATCCCTACTTTCAATTATCTTTAAAACAGACTGATAACCAATTCTCTTAATAGAACTAAGAGGATAAACTAAATAACCATTATGTAAAACATAATTAAGACCACTTATATTAATATCAGGTTTTAAAATATTAATACCACGGCTCTTACACTCATAAACATAATCACGAGTCTTAACCTCACTACCAATATTACTATTTAATAAATGCTTCATAAATACTAAAGGATAATGTTCCTTTAAATAAGCAATTCTATAAGAAATCATCGCATAAGAAACACTATGAGCCCTATTAAATCCATAAGAAGCAAACTTCAAAATTAACTCATATATACGATTAGCCTTATCCTTATCATGCCCCAAAGAAATAGCTCCATTAATAAACTTATCCTTCTCATGAATTAAAACATCTTCCTTTTTCTTACTCATCGCACGCCTTAAAATATCAGCTTCACCAAAAGAATAACCAGCCATAACCTGCGCAATCATCATAATTTGTTCCTGATAAACAATAATACCATAAGTACTCTTTAAAATAGGTTCCAACACTGGATCAATATAATCAATTTTTTCTATACCCCTCTTACGCTTAATAAAAGAATCAATATTAGACATAGGTCCAGGTCTATAAAGTGCAATAGAAGAAACAATATCTTCAAAACTACTAGGTTTAAACTTCTTAAGAAAACTAATCATTCCACTACTCTCAAACTGAAAAATTCCACTAGTATTACCACTTTGAAACAACTTCAAAGTAGCTTGATCATCATTAGGAATATCATCAAAATCAATACCAACCTCTTTTAAAACATCATTAATCAAAGTTAGATTCTTTAAAGCAAGAAAATCCATTTTTAATAAACCCAATTCCTCTAAAAACTCCATAGAATAACCAGTAGTATAAAACTCATGACTTTTATCAAGAGGAATAATTAGATCCAAATCACAACAAGACATAACAATACCAGCAGCATGAATACTTGTGTGCCTCTTCAAACCCTCTAAACGAGACGCAATACGATATAAATTAACTAGTTCCTTATCAGTACTCAAAAAATTTTTTAATCTAACATTACTATCATAATTTTTCTTCAAATCTAACTTAGAATCAATCATAGAACACAATCTATCAATAGTCTTAAGAGGAATTTCTAAACATCTTCCAACATCACGAATCGACTGTTTAGCTGCTAATGTTCCAAAAGTAATAATAGGACAAACCCTTTTCTCACCATACTTACTAATACAATAATCTACAACTTCTTGCCTTCTAGTAAACTCAAAATCAATATCAATATCAGGCATAGTAACACGTTCAGGATTTAAAAACCTCTCAAACAATAAATCATACTTTATAGGATCAATAGTAGTAATACCTAAAACATAAGAAACCAAAGAACCTGCTGCAGAACCTCTTCCAGGTCCAACTAAAATACCTTGAGACTTCGCGTAAGTTACATAATCAGAAACAACTAAAAAATAATTACAAAAACCCATTTTATTAATAACATCCAACTCATACTTAAGTCTATCTACATACTTTTTAGATACAGTATCACCAAATAATCGCTTCAAGCCATCTACACATAACCTCTTTAAATAACTATAACTATCCATTCCATCAGGACAATCATAACGAGGCAACAAATCACGTTCTAACTTAATCTCCAAATTACACATATCACCAATCTTATAATTATTATCTAAATGATTTGGATATAATTTCTTAACATCATCAAATAAAACTAAATAATTAGACTCATACTTAAGAGTACCACTAACACTACTACCATTCTTAATAGCATCTAAAAAACTTAAATATTTTAAATCACTCTTAGACAAACATAAAATATCATTCATATAAACCAAATTATCATAGCTTAATCTATTCATTTCATCAATACTACTATAACTTATAAAAATATCAGAAAACATCTTAACTAATCTATCATATAAAGAAAAAGATTTATAAGGAACAATACAAATCAAATCACCACTATAATTATTAATATCTTCTATTGAAACACTATCCAAAGAAACTAATTTAAGTAAATTCTTATAACCATTATAATTCTTACAATATAAAATAATATTAACACCATCAACTAAAACATCTAAACCAATAATAGGCTTAATACCACAACTCTTACACTTTTTATAAAAATAATAAGCACCATACATCTTATTATCAGTAATAGTTAATGACTTAATATTATGATTTATTGCAAACTCAATTAAATCATCAATTCTTATCAAACTAGATAAAATACTATTTTCAGTTTTAATATTAAGTGGTGTATACATGAAAATCACATCCTATATAAATAGTATCACAATTAACTTAATTTTTAAATATTTTAAAGAAATATTTGACTTATTTTGCTAATTATGATAAAGTTATAAGGCAGATGCATGTTTATAAAAAAGGAGGCAAAATATATGGCAAGAAAAATAACTGAAAAAAAACCTTTATCAGGAAATAGAAGAAGTCATGCTTGTAACGCTACAAAGCACATGCAAAAACCAAATCTACAAAAAGTAAAATTAGATAATGGTGAAACAATTAGAATGTCAGCAAGAGAATTAAGAACATTAAAAAAAACAAGTAAAGAAGTAGAAAACGCTTAATTACTTGTTTTTTTAATACCAATAATTACTAGTCTTAACAACAATCACATTATCAATTATTTTTACAGAACCCACCTTCAGATTTTTAAACTCATTTGTACTTAATATACTACTATAAGTTTCATAATCAACAAGATCAATTTTCTTTCCAAAATACCTCTCATAAAAAACTCTTATTCCAGCTAAGCCTCTAAAATTATCATACGATTCATTCTGATCAGAAACAAAACCTAAACTCAACTCCTTCAAAGAAGAATCATAAATATAAATACTATTAAACATCCACTTCATATCATCATTATATCCATCAAGTAATAAAGCCTTATTAAGAGCAATAGAAGTATTATAATAAAAATTATTATGAACATCCTGTCTTACCATAAATTCAGCATTATCAGATAAAAATAAAGTAAAAATTAATATACCAAACGAAACAACACAAATATTCCTAAAAACATTAAAATAAGAATATCTATCAATAACTAATAATGCTAATAAATAAAACACATAAAAACCAATTGAAGTCAAAATAATTATACTTGTATCACCAGCTATAATATCCATAACACATACAAAAATAGGAATTAAAACCAATCCCAATACAATCAATAAAGACTGTATTTTTTTTAATTTAAACAACCTAAAAATAATAACCAAAACCAACAAAGAAAACATAATCAAATTAAAAACATTACGCTTATAATAAAAATTCAAAACAATACTGTCACCAAATAAATAAGCAAAAAAATCCTTATAACACTCAACAATATTACCAGGAATATCAAAAATCATATTAAATCCAATAGAATTCGCACCCTTATAATCAGCTAAATTTCTATTCAAAATATGCATTCCAAACCTCAAACATATAAAATATGTAACTACCCCTATAAAAATAACAATTATAGACTTAAAAAAATCTTTTAAACTACCCTTACCATCCAACAATTGAATAATAAAATATACAAGGACTAATGAAATAGTCATACTTATATACGCCTGATATAATGACAATGAACACACAACAAAAAAAATTGAAAACAAATACTTCTTTCTGATAACTAAATAAGCACCTAACGTTGCAAGCAACATCGAAATACAATAACCATCAAAACAATAAATATATAAAGCTCCATCCGCAACAGTAGGAAAAACAACCAATAAAACAGAAAGTAAAAAAAGTAATACCTTTTTATCAATTTTAAAAATTCTCTTTATAAGCATTAAAGTTAAACATATACACGCTACCGCAATAACAAAAATAACACTAGAAGCAACAAGGCCACCTCTAAGCTTATCAATTAGTATTAAAAACGGTCTCCCTAAAGCCATTTCCCACTCACCAGACGTATATATTGGACCATTAAAAAGGCCATCATGACTCAAACATTGATGAGTAAGCATATATATATAATTTATAATAGAAGAAAGAAAAACAGTTACTATTATAAATCTATCATTCAAATCAATCTTTTCTTTCAATTTATCTATGTAATAATCATAAGACTTCATCAAAACACCCCGTTAATTAGCCAAAAAATTCAAAATTATCATAAATATAATACCACTACTAATACCAGCTAAAAAAATAGATAAAAGCAATGTTACAAAACCTGTCTCACCGCGATCAGAAAACATTCTTCCTGCCAAAGTACTCAAAGTCTTTTGATGACTAATAGAATTAGACATATCACTAGAAGATAAAGAATCATCATTAATAGATTTTCCAACTATAGGCCTTACCTGATACACGCCATCAACAATATCTACCTGAACTAATAAATCACCCTCATTTAAATCGCGAACAATAAACATATTACTAGAAGGTCCACTCAAAACATTCTTATCAGGATAACAACGCATAACTTCATTAACACATTGCTGTTCACCAGAAGATAATTGATTATAAAAGTTTTTATTTGACAAATCTCTAAAATCATACAACTTAACTTCTATAGAATCCTTAATAAAATCATGAAAAACACGAGTTATATCATTTTCATTATACTTATTTCTAAGAACATCAAAAATTTCCTTGCCCGTATAACTAACACCATTTTTCTTTAAATTATTTTCAAAAATTCTTATACTACCATCACTATAACTAAGCTTAATATAATTCTGCTCGCCCCTTTTAAAATCATAAACATCAACCAAACTAATATTATTTAGATTATCAGAAACTTGATTTATATTATTTTCACTTTTTCTAGATAAAATAGAATTAACATAACTACTATCTTGAAATAAATATTTCAAATCATTCTTTATAATATCAAGATTATAACTGTTTGTTCCTAGTAAATTTCTATAATATAAATATAAACCAGAATATTGTTCACGACTAATCTTATTATGATTTAACAAAAAAACCAAAGCTCTATCAATACCATCTAACATATAACTCACCTACACTAATAATATTTTAACACATTTCAAAAAAAATATTAATACCTTTTTATATACATAAAAAAAAAATTCTGCTAAAATAATATTGGTGATTTTATGGAACCTTTAGCGATACAATTAAGACCTAAAAAAATTGAAGACATAATAGGTCAACAACACTTAATAGGAAAAAATCAAATACTATATAACCTAGTAAAAAACAAAAAAATATTCTCAATGATACTATATGGAAAACCTGGTATTGGAAAAACAACAATCGCAGAAGCAATATGCGAAGAACTTGACCTAAGATATAGAAAATTAAACGCGGTAATAAATACAAAAAAAGACTTCGATATAGTAATAGAAGAAGCAAAAATGTATGGAAACATGATAGTAGTAATGGATGAAATACATAGAATGAATAAAGACAAACAAGACCTAATGCTTCCATACCTAGAAAACGGATTAATAACACTAATAGGAATGACAACATCAAATCCATATCATAAAATTAATCCTGCCATAAGATCAAGATGTCAAATATTCGAACTAAAAGAATTAGAAAAAAAAGACATAGTAGAAGCACTAAATAAATGCATAAAAAAAGACATATTAAAAAATATAAAAATAGATGAAGAATCAATTAACTATATAGCTAAATGTTCAGGTGGAGATTTAAGATATGCGTATAACCTTTTAGAACTAGCTTACTACTCTACTAACGATCAAATAATAAATCTAGAACTATTAAAAAAAATAAACAATAAACCAACATCTTTTTATGATAACAATGAAGATGGACACTATGACGTAATAAGTGCTTTTCAAAAATCAATTAGAGGATCAGATGTAAATGCCGCACTCTACTACCTTGCATGTTTAATAGAAGCAGAAGACCTAGACATAATATATAGAAGAATGAGTGTTATTGCTTATGAAGATATAGGACTCGCAAACCCAAATATGGGACCAAGAGTAGATGCATGTATAAATGCATGTGAAAGATTAGGACTACCAGAAGCTCGAATTCCACTAGCAGTAATGGTAATAGACCTAGCACTTTCTCCTAAATCAAATAGTGCATATACAGGACTTAATCTGGCTCTACAAGACATAGAAAAAGGAAACTACTATAGTGTTCCAAATCATATAAAAACAAACTCTCCTGATTATAAATATCCACACGACTATCCAAATAACTGGGTAAATCAAGAATACTTGCCCCCAAAACTAAAAAATAGAAAATACTATATTCCAAAAAACAATAAATATGAAAACCAACTAGAAAAAATATTGATGGCTATAGAAAAAAATAAACACAAAGACTAAAACCTTTGTGTTTTTAATTCCCCAAAATAAATAATTCTAAAGCTAAACTCTTATCAATTAAACCATTCTTAATTTTAGAATCAATATCAGCTAACTCCAATAAATAATCAAGTAATACACGACTGCTATAATTACGGCACTTATCCAAAGCTAACTTTACCCTATAAGGATGAACATCCAAAATCTTAGAAATACTATCCTCACCATTACCCTTTTTATATAATTCCTTACATTGATATAATAATCTAAACTGATTAGCTAAACTAATAATAATCTTAATAGGTTCTTCATTTCTTCTAAGAAGACTACTATAACACTCCATTGCCTTTTCCTTATCCTTAATAACAATATAATTTATCAAATCAAAAATATCATCATTATCTCCACTACTAGCTAAATCAAGTACATCCTGATAAGTAATCTCTTTATCATCTTTATAAGTCTTTAACTTCTCTACCTCTTGACTCAAAATTCTTAAATCATTACCAACCATACTAATTAATAAATCAACAGTCTTATAATCAACCTTATAATCATCAAACATACTTCTTACAGTATTACTAATATTTTTATTCTTATTAAATTCCTTTGAAGTAGAAATCTTTTTAATCTCCTTAACAATCTTCTTCCTATCATCCAACTTAGAAGCAACAAAAATAATAATAACCTCACCTATATTATTAATAAATTCACTTAATAACTTCTCATCATCTTTTAAAAGCTTATCAAAATTATAAACAATAATAAACTTTTTATCATCAAACAATGATATAGTACATGCATCATCAATAACACTCTTAATACTATCTACTTCTAAATCATATCTACTAATAGAATTATTATCAATTTTATTTTTACTAATAAGTTTTTTAATCTCAGAATCAATTAAAAATTCCTCTTCTCCATAGAACAAATATATCATGCTACCACCTAATAAAAATTATATAATAAAAAAAAAAGTATTTCAATAAATACCTAGGAATTCAGAACAAGATTAGTCGGTTCCTGAACCTCTTCTAAATTATTATTGAAAGAACAATCAATAAAAACCACTCCTATAACAAGTACAGCAAATAAAATCATAACTTTGCTTTTTAAAACTTCTAACATACTAATCTCTCCCTTTCTGAAATTATTTTATCACAAACAACTGTTCGTGTCAATATAAAATTTAAACAAATGTTTGACAAACATATATTTACATGTTATAATGTAAACATAAAAAGGAGGTTTCAAATGAAAGAACTTACAAAAAAACAAGATGAGATTTTACAATTCATAAAAAAATTCATAGTTTCACATGGATATCCACCTACTACAAGAGAAATAGGTTCAGCGCTTGGAATATCATCCCCTGCAACAATCCATGTACACCTATCAAAACTAGAACAAAAAGGATACATAAAAAAAGAAAACTCAAAAAACAGAGCATTAGAACTATTAGTACAAAATGAATACGAAGAAAAAAACGAAAACATTATTGAAGTACCACTACTTGGAAAAATTACAGCAGGTAATCCCATAGAAGCAATAGAAAGACCTGATGAATACTTCCAATTACCAAGTTATTTAGTTCCAAAAAACAAAGATGTATTCACACTAAAAGTAGATGGTGAATCAATGATAAACGCAGGAATATTAGACGGAGACATAGTAATAGTAGAAAGAAGAAACACAGCTAGAAACGGTGAAATAGTAGTCGCAATGACTGATGAAAATGAAGTAACACTAAAAACATTCTATAAAGAAAAAGATCATTTTAGACTTCAACCAGAAAACGATACAATGGATCCATTCATATTTGATAATATTACAATACTAG
This sequence comes from Caryophanales bacterium UBA3631, assembly GCA_002374055.1. The sequence continues at coordinate 24,472 of DFLA01000002.1, read as the reverse complement.
GAAAAGCAATAGGACTATATAGAAAAATATAAGGAACCCCCTTATATTTTTTTTACAAATAACTCTTTAAATTCTTAATTTCTTTCTCTTGAAACTTAACAATATCATTTGCCAAATCAATAATACTATTATCACAATCATCACGATAAGCCTCAATCTTCTTATTCATATTAATGATACCCATAGTAAAACCTTCAGTTAATATTCCAGCAATATTAGAGTCACTATTATCCTTCTTAACATCCATTTTCATAGACATCTTAGCCATCATTTCAGCCATCATACCAGCACCCTCAGGTTCAACCTTATTCTTTTTTAATAACTTCTCACTCTTAACTAAATATTTCTCATATTCCTTTAATTGATCTTCCAATAACTTCTTAATCTTATTATCCTTATCCCTTAATAAATCCAATAACTTAGTAGTACTCTTAACACCCATATCACAAGTCTCATAAATATGCATCAATAATTCATTTTTCTCTTTCATAATATCACCATTACTATTATGAATAATAATACATTTTTTATGCAAAATTAACTAAAAATTAAACGATTTTATTTACATAAAATTAATTATAAGATATAATTGTATTGGGTATGTTTGAAAATATCAGATGGTTCCCTTTCTTTTATCAATGATAATAGAAAGGTGGTGGCATTTATGACAAAAAGAGAAACTTCTCAATTTATTATAATACTGCTATTATTCTTCATAATAATCACTTTATTATTTAGATAATAAAAAAATCTGATTTCAACTAATGTTGATTTCAGATGACCCTCAAGGGAATATGTCTGATTCGCACAATCAAACATATCCTTTTTTATTATATGAAGAACTCCTTCACTACATACATTCTAACACAATTAAACATTAAAGTCAAACATTAAATTATCTAATAATTAATTATTAATCCATTCAGTTAATTCATCTAAAGGCATAAAACCTACTCTATTATCAACTTGTTGTCCATCCTTAAATAGAAAAAGTGCAGGAATGCTCATAACTCCAAATCTACGAGCTAAATCTTCCTCTTCATCAACATCAATCTTAACAACCTTAACCTCACTTCTAGAACTAGATAATTCTTCTAAAACAGGTCCTAACATCTTACAAGGTCCACACCAATTCGCAAAAAAATCAACAACTACTACTCCATCACTTACTAAACTATCAAAATTATCCTTATTACCATGTACTAACATAACTATTCCTCCTCATACTTTTTAAGTAAATTATCAATTCCATCAATTTTTAACTTATTCTTTTCACGCAATTTCTTAGCTGAATTAATATTGATTATATCATACTTTAAAAATAAATCCAATGTATCATAATTAAATTCATTCGCACTATCAGTATTCTTATACTTTTCTTTCAAAGAAACAAATTCATCCAAAAATTCCATTTTATCACCAAACATATTAGAAATTAAAGGAGTCTTCTCTAAAACAAAATTTGCATACTTAGAATCAACAACCTCTTTAACACTAAATATAGGAAGTACCAATATATATAGAACAACAAAACAAATTAAATAATATTCAATCAAACCAATTAACAAGCCTAATATTTTAGAAGGAAAACCCAAAATAATAGTCATATCAATAATTTTTTGAACAATACCAGAAGCAAACATAACTATCTTCCATAAAATCATTAATATAGAAAAAACAATTAAAAAAGCAATTAATTCATATAACGCAATATTTAAAACAGTAACACCTTTAAAAATTCCACCAAACTTAAAAAACGGTAAATTCTCATATAATATAATAGACAAAGGATTCTTAAAAATAAAAGATAAAATAGTAATTAAAACAACACCAATTGCTGAAGCAGCCTCCTTAATAACACCTCTTTTCCATCCAACTAATCCGCCAATAAAAATAAAACCAATAATTAAAATGTCAACTAATGCCATATACATCTACCTTTCATAAATAATTATATTACAAAATTAGACAAAAATAAACAAAAATGTTAAAATATATTTGGAGGGAATCTTATGACAATAACATTAAAAGTAAGTGAAAATACAAAACAAGAAATGATAAAATACTTTGAAGATAAAAAAAGGCCAAAAACACCAGACTACGCAGTATTCCAAGCAGACGAAGCAGATACAGTAATAACACTATACAATTCCGGTAAAGCAGTATTTCAAGGAATATCAGCAGACATAGACGCAAACATGTGGCGCGATATGGAACGTCATCTAAACCCTACTAAAAAAGTAGAAATGACAAACTCAGAAGACAAAAAGAAAAAAGAAAAAAAAGAAATATACGTAGACCCTAAAATATATAACGCAACAACAATAGGATCAGACGAAGTTGGAACTGGTGACTACTTCGGTCCTATAGTAGTAGCAGCTTCATACGTAAATAAAGAAAATATAAAATTTCTAGAATCACTAGGAGTAAAAGACTCAAAAAAACTAACAGATGAAAAAATACTAGAAATAGTACCACAAATAATTAAAAAAATACCATATGAATGCATGATACTATCAAATGAAGAATACAACAAAAAATATACATCTGATATTAATATGAATAAAATAAAAGCAATTATGCATAACAAAGTATTAACAAAAATGAAAGAAAAATATAACGATATAGAATATATTGTAGTAGACCAATTCGCAAAACCATTTGTATACTATAACTACTTAAAACAAGTACCTAACTACACAAAAGGAATAACATTCATGACAAAAGCAGAAGACAAATGCTTATCAGTTGCTTGTGCTTCACTAATAAGTAGATACATATTCCTAAAAGAATTTGATAAACTAGGAGAAAAATATAATACATTCCTAGTAAAAGGTGCAGGACCCAAAGTAGATGAAATAGGAGTAAAATTAACAAAACAATATGGATTTGAAATACTAGAAAAAATATCAAAACTAAACTTTAAAAATACAGAAAAAATCAAAGAATTAGCTAAAAACTAATTCTTTTTTTCATCTATAATAATATGCATATTAATATCATCCTCAGTTGGAAGCTTATCCAATATATCCTTGGGAATATAATTCTTAATTTCATAAGATGAAACACCTATAGGATTACTAATACCCTCTAAAGCCCACTCAACAGAAAATTTATCCTTATCTCTACATAATAACAAACCAATAGTTTCATTATCATATTCTTTCTTCAAAGTCTTATTAACTGCAGTAACATAAAAATTCAATTGACCAATATATTCAGGTTTAAAAAAAGTATTTTTAAGCTCAACAACAACATAACATCTTAATTCTAGATGATAAAATAATAAATCTATATAATAATCATTATTATCAGTACTAATCTTATATTGATTACCTACAAAAGAAAAGCCTTTACCTAATTCTACTAAAACATTCTTAATTCTCTCAACCATAGCAGTTTCCAACTCTCGCTCATTATAATCTTCAGTCAAAGTAAGAAAATCAAAAATATAAGGATCCTTAATAATACCATTAGTTAAACTACTAACATTTTCAGGCAAAGATTTACCAAAATTATTAGAACTATTTCCTATACTTAAATGATAATTATTATTTATTTGATTAATCAAAACATCTCTACTCCAACCATTTTTTACACATGCATCAACATATACCATTCTAACTTTATTATCTCTTAGCCTACTCATCAAAACTATATTATGTCTCCAAGGAAGTTGTGCAACGCAGCGTTGCACTTTTTCGTCATCTTTGTATTCTAAATAAAATTTTTTCATATATTTTAAATTTCTTTCAGAAAAGCCTTTTAATCCTGGATACTCCAATTTAATACTTTCAGCAACATTTTTTATAAAACTGTTACCATATTTACTGTTTTCTTCTAATCTCTTCCCAATTCTAAAATATAAATTAATTAAATTACTATTAACCTGTTGAAAGGTTTTTATTTGAGTTTTTCTAATATCTTTCTTTATATCATTAATAATACTTATAAAACTTTTTTTATCAATTGTTTCAATCATTAAATCACCCTCTATAAATATCATACGACATAGATTTAATAATTCCTTAAATATAAATAAAAAACTAGAAAATTATTCATCTTCTAGTTCCTCACTATAATCACAACTTGAACATTTAATTTTTTTACCCTTTTGAGTCAACATATTCTTACATTCTGGACATAATTTACCAATTGGTTTATCCCAATATGCAGTCTTACAAGTAGGATAATTGTTGCACCCATAAAAAATTTTACCACGTTTACTACGTTTCTCAACAATCTTACCACCACAATTAGGGCAATCAATAATTTCTTCCTCTACCCTAGGTTCAGTCTTAACATACTTACAACTTGGATATCCACTACATGCAGTAAACTCACCATATTTTCCTTTTCTAATAACTAATGGTTTACCACACTCTGGACAAATCTCACCAGTCTCTTTGACCTCTTTTTTAGGAAGCAAATCAAAAGCCTTCTTCAAAGATGGTTCAAAATCCTTATAAAACCTATCCAAAGTTTCATACCATACTTGATTACCTTCCGCAATCTTATCAAGTTCATCTTCCATATTAGCAGTATACTCAACATTAATAATGTTCGAGAATCCCATCTGTAACTTATCAGTTATCTCAAAACCAATTTCAGTTGGAACAAACTTCTTCTCAACTACGTCAACATAACCACGTTTTTTAATAGTATCAATAATAGTCGCATAAGTACTAGGTCTACCAATACCTAACTCTTCCAAATCCTTAATTAATTTAGCCTCAGTATAACGGCTAGGTGGTTGAGTGAAATGTTGAATTGACTCAATATCATCACTCTCTAACTTATCATTAACACTAAATATTGGTAAAACTTGATCCTTAGTATCCTCATACTCACCATATACTTTTAAATAACCATCAAAAGTAATAATCTGTCCATTAACCTTAAACTGATAATTATTATTATCAAGAATAACAGTAGTATTTAAAGTTTTAGCAGAAGCCATTAAACTAGCAAGAGCTCTACTATATATTAATTTATATAACTTATACTCATCATTACTTAAAAACTTCTTAACAGAAAGTGGAGTTCTATAAATACTAGTAGGACGAATTGCTTCATGAGCATCCTGAACATTTTCAGACTTCTTACTCTTCTTAACAAAACCTACATAATCATGACCATACTCGTCTTCAATATACTTATAAGTAGCCTTAATAAACTCATCAGAAAATCTAACAGAATCAGTACGCATATAACTAATAAGACCGACAGTTTCATCCTCTAATGTAATACCCTCATATAACTTTTGAGCAATACTCATAGTCTTTTTAGCATTAAAACCTAACTTAGTAGAAGCCTCTTGTTGAAGAGTACTAGTAATAAAAGGAAACTTACTATTCTTAGCCTTATCCTTAGAATCAACTGATTCTACAACAAAAGTATTACCTAAAGAACTAAGTACCTTATCAGCCTCATCCTTATTATTAATCTTTAACTCTTCATGATTAAAAGTATCTAATTCAGCTGAAAACTCTGAAAAATTAGCCTTAATACTCCAATACTCTTCAGGAATAAAAGCTTGAATTTCTCTTTCTTTTTCAACAATCAACTTTAAAGCAACACTTTGTACACGACCTGCACTACTACCATTAGTCTTAGAACGAATCAAATTACTTAATCTAAAACCAATAATCCTATCAAGAATTCTACGAGTCTCTTGACTGTTAACCAAATCCTGATCAATCTTTCTAGGGTGCTTAAAAGCCTCTAATATTGCAGGCTTAGTAATCTCATTAAAAACAACACGATCATAAACCTTATCATTTAAACCCAAAGCATCATATAAATGCCAACTAATAGCCTCTCCCTCACGGTCGGGGTCGGTAGCAAGAAAAACATGATCAGAAGCCTTAACTTCCTTCTTTAAAGAATCAACATCCTTCTTCTTACCTTTAATTGTAACATAATCAGGCTTAAAATTATTCTCAATATCAACACCAAGTCCAAACTTACCCTTAGTAGATAAATCACGAATATGACCCTTACTAGATAAAACTTTATAGTCTTTTCCTAAATATTTTTCAATAGTCTTAGACTTACTAGGTGACTCCACTATTACTAAATTCTTTGCCATAAATGCCTCCTGTACATCATTTAAATTTATACACTATAATTTTATAATTGTCAATAGAAGATTATTCTACCAAAAATAAAAATAGATTCATAAGAACCTATTTTGCTTGACTTAAAGCTTTGCTTACCGCATTAATATAACTATCACTACTAATAGTTACACCACTGATTGTATCAACATCTAACTTAGTCTTAGCTTCATCACTCCACTTAACCCAGTCTAAACCTTGCTCAGAAACAACCTTTTCTTCGATTTTTTTAACTTGCTCATACCACTCAGCTCCACCAGGAATAACGCCTATATTAGCTGAAGTTTCCTTCATACCATAATTATCACCTAATGACTTCTTAGTAGTATTAATCGAATCCTTATCATAAGTAGAATCAATAAAAACAGACTTAATCATACCATCTTCATTAACATAAACTACTGCAGTAGTAACATAATTTGCTCCATAAGACTCATACGAATCATACCCAAAATATGTACCCTCGCGATAATTACCTTTCTCACTAACTTTTTCACAACCAGTAAACGTAAAAATACCAACCAAAGCACACATAGTAACTAAAAACTTTTTCATATAATCCTCCTACCCTATATAAATATTATATAAAATTTAAAAAATAAAGTAAATACTAAAAATTCACTTTATCTTCCAATTCATTCAATAAAATTTTACTAACATAACCTATAAATAAACCTGTTGGAATAGAAAATAATAATAGCCAAGGAAGATAATAAAACATATTACTATTCTTTAAAAACAAAACAGCTATTAATACCTGACCAACACTATGAAATATAGAACCAACAACACTAACTCCTATCATAGATAACTTAGTTTTCTTAACTAAAAACATACTTATAGAACTAAACAAAGCACCAGACAAACTAAAAAAGAAATTAACACTAAAAAGTCCTGTTCTCATAATACCAACAACAAATACCCTTAAAATAGAAACAAATAAGACATCCTTAAAACTATACTTATATAATACAATTAAAACAATTATATTAGCTAAACCTAATTTCAATCCAGGAATAAATCCATTAAACAATGGAATAAAACTCTCAATTATACTTAAAACTATAGACATAGATAAAAGCATAACAAGTCTTGTATACTTTTTCATTACTTCACCACCGCATCTAAATCACTACCACCAATATTAATAACAACCTTATTAGGTAAACAAACAATACTTTCATTACTATCAGAAACAAACCCTTGTAAAGAACACAAATGCAAAGGACTAGTCTCATCCTCTACCTTTATTTTTCCATCACGAACAACTATTAAAACATCCCCCAAATCGCCAGCAACAACATAATCATTATCAATATTAAGATCAATAGTTAAAACAAGATTCCCATCATGATAAACATAAGCACTTTCGCCTTTTTTAGAAAAAAATCTAAAACATAAAACACCAACAATAGAAATAAACAATAATATAATAACTAACTTAATATCACTTTTATTCATACTTACTAAAACCTTCACTCTTAACAATACTATTATCATTCATTACAAATATTGCCTCTGCATCATAATTTTTTAAAAATTCCAAACCATCATCAACATCCATTAAAAACAAAGTAGTAGATAACATATCACTAAGACCACTATCACTTGAAATAACAGTGACACTCTTCATATATTCAGATGGAAACAATGTATTAGGATTAATAATATGATGATACATATGCCCCTCATATTCATAATTTCTCTCATAACCACCACTAGTAACAACACTTATATTAGTTCCCTTTAAAACACCTATAACACCATTGCCATCAGGGCTTTGAATACCTATCTTATAATAATCCTTAAGATATGCATCACCTGCACTTACATTTCCACCAGCATTTATTAAGAAATACTTAATACCATTATCCCTTAAATACTTAGAAACAACCTCTGTAGTATATCCTTTACTAACACCACCTAAATCAATATTAGGATGATTATTTTTTATCTTATTATCACCTAACAAAACAATATCATGACGTTTATTAGCCTTCTTCAACTCATCAATACTAGGAATACCTTCACCTTTATCTCGATACTTCTTCCAAACATCAATGACTCCGCCCATATTAATATCAAATAAATCATTAGACTTTCCAAAATCATAAGCATACTTAATCATGTCATATAATCTACTATCAAGAATAATCTCTTCACTCTTAGAATCATTATGATTAATATAATAAACATTATTAACTCCATCATAACTATTATATCTATCAGTTAACTCATGATACTCACGATAAATATCATCAATACCAGCCATTATCTCATTAGCCTTATCCTTATTATCTGAATAAAACTTAACATTAATGATTGTATCCATATAAAATAAATCTTTACTATACAAATCCAATTTATTATTAAATAAAAAATAAATACAAAATAATAAAATAATAACTATAAAACCTATAATTCCTAAATACTTCTTCATTATCTCACCATTAATAATTATAAAGAAAAAAACATATTTATTCAATATGTTATTTAACAATACTTTGATAAAATTCCTTCCAAATTTCTAAAACATGTTCCTTACTATAAAACTCACTTATTTCATTAGACAACTTAGAATATTTATCATAAATTTTCTTATCATTTTTTAAATCATTCAATTTAGAAACAAATTCATCATTACTAGTACCCTTCATATACTTTTCAAAAAGAATATCCTTGTACAAATCCAAATCCCTTAATAATAATGGCTTACTTGAATTAATTGCCTCCAAAATAGACATAGGGAACAATTCATTATAACTTGGCATGAATAATACATCAGCCATATTATACATATCATTCATTTCTTCCCTAGGTACAATACCAGTAAAAATTACATTCTTTGGAGGGTTTTCATAAATCTTCTTTAACTCATCATAACCATCAGTAATTCTACCAAAACTAAATCCACCACACCAAACAAAAGTAGTATCAGGCATCTTATTCGCAACATCGATAAAATCCATAACGCCTTTTCTTGTTTGAACCTGACCTACACCTAAAACAACAAAAGCGTCCTTACTAATATTATATTTTTCTCTAATAAGAGATGCATCTTTCTTATAAAACTTCTCACGAGAAACATAATTAGGAATATAAGTAATTTTTTCTCTATCTATACCAAACTTAACTAAATCATCAATAAAAATAGGATTAACAACAACTAAATGATCCGCTTTATTATAAAACTTAGTAACATACTTTTTAAAAATATTAAAAGCAAAACCAGGCAACTTTATACTACCATCCAAAGTATCAGGTAAAAAATGAACATAACACACACTGACACCCTTTTTCATCCTAAAATAATTCCATAAATCAACAGTATGAACATGAACAATATCACACTTCTTACGGCTATTTATATAAATATCAAATAAATCAGATGCTCCCTCACGAACCAAATTTACTTGCTCAAGATAAGCACTTCCTACACCCTGACCAGCAACCTTATCAGCGCTACTTAACATATTAATACTAATTTTTTTCATAAACATCACCAAATAAATAATATCACAAATCTTTAATACTTACAAGTATTACATCATCACCAATTTTTTTTACATCACTCCACTTTACCTCAATTTCACCATGACTAGAAAACTTAGAAAAAAATCTACCACTATCAACAATAAAACTAACCATCTCACCATTTTCAGAAATTAAAACATCAATAATACTTCCAATCCTCTTGCCATCATTAATATTAATAATATCTTTATCCTGTAAATCAGAAAGTCTCATATAATCACCTAATATAATCTTATAAAAAAAATAAATAAAAATACTTTAATCAATCATTTTTTTCAAACTTTCCAAACCACTCTTTTCTAACCTAGAAATTTGTGCTTGACTAATTCCAATTTCTTCGGATAACTCCATTTGAGTTTTACCAATTATATATCTTTGCATTATAACATATCTTTCCCTATCCTTTAACTTATTCATAGCATCCTTCAACTCAATATGAGCATCAACCTCATAAGCATTACCCTTCGTATCACTCAACTGATCAGCAAGATAAATAGTATCTCCACCATCATTATAAATAGGCTCAAACATACTAATAGTATCCTTCATAGAATCCATTGCATTGCCAACTTCATACTCACTTAATCCTAACTCTCGAGAAATCTCCAAAACGCTAGGTTCACGCCCTAATTCATTTGTTAACTCCTCTTTTTTCTTTAAAGCCTTATAAGCAGTATCTTTAATACTACGAGCAATTCTAACACTATTATTATCCCTTAAATATCTCTTAACCTCACCCAAAATCATTGGAACCGCATATGTACTAAACATAACACCATGAGATAAATCAAAATTATCAATTGCCTTTATCAAACCAACACATCCAACTTGAAACAAATCATCCATATTCTCCACTCTATTATTATACTTACGAAGAATACTTAAAACCAACTTCAAATTACCATTAATTATAGCCTCTTTAGCAAACTTATCACCAGACTTATACCTCTTAAATAATTCAACCATCTCTTCATTACTTAAAACTTTAATATTCGCAGTATTCACGCCACAAATCTCTACTTTATGACGTGCCATAAAAAAATCTCCTTTCGTAATCATATTGATACAAAAAGAGAAATTTATACATAAATTCTTAAATTTTAAACTTATCAAAAAATGCCTTAAACATATTGTTGCCTAACATATTCTTTATTTTCTTAATTTCATTGCTAGTTAATAATTTCTTATCAAGAATAATTGGTTCTACATATTTACTATCAGTCACAATAACAAAATAATTTTTACGATCAATAACATTTGTAATCGTGTTATCATATGGTCCTTCAAAAAGTCTAGTTTGAATTTTATCATCCCTTATAATTTCCATTTGCTTAGATTCAAAGTTTATATAAATTTTAAAATTGACACCAATTCCATAAATATACATAACATTAGAAACTTTAACTTGCTTATACTCTGACTTTAAAATATCTAAATAATTTTGATCAATAACAACTTCCTTAAGTATTGCATTATTTGTAAACGAATCTTGTGTAAGTTTATTTATAGATTCTTTCATTTCTTGTTTGTAATTTTCTAACTTTTCTTCTTTTTCATTTTCTGAAGAAAATATTTTTTTGTATTCTTTTTCAAATACTTTATCACCGACATTATAATCATAATATATAAAAACATCATAGATATTATTAATCTTTAAAAGTTTTTCATCTCTACCGTCCAAAGTAAAATCATTAAATAAGTCTTCTACCAAAACATAATATTTGCTCTTATTTAAATAAATAAGATATCCATGTTCATATATTGTACCTAAAACAACAAAATCCTCGAAAGTACTTATATCAACAGTCTCCCATTCTAACATCATTTCTTTAAGTTCATCAGTTTCCTCGATAACACTATTATTTGTATCAAAGCCAAATATTCTCTCACAGCCTTGAAACCAAAAACCATTAGTTTTTCCTAAAAAATCAATATAATCTTTAGGTAAATCTACATTATATTTTTCTTTTATTAATCTCTTAAATTCAACTAACTTATCTTCACTTAATACATCTTTCCTATTTTCTATTATATATTTTTTTATATCCATAACATATCCTCCAAATAAATCCTCAAAAGTTCCTATTCATAGAATTACACAAATACATAAAAATCACAATAAATAACACATAACATTATCTAAAAATCTACTTTCACACCAACTAAGATATAGAAGAAGATATAAAATATCTAAAATTTATCATTTAGTAAAAAATCAATCTAATAAACTAGATATATCTCCATCATTTTCAACATTATCAATATAAATATAACAATATTTATCCTTTAACTTTAATAGATTATCATAATTAAAATCAAATTCATAAAACCAATAAGAATCAACACTACGCAACTTTTTTAAATTATTAATTTCAATACCAAGATAATCTTCTAATTTAGCTTTAATATTATTCAAATCACCTTTTTTAATAAAAAAATGTATTAATTTTTTTGAATCATTATTAACTAAAACATTATTATCATTCAAATTCAAAAAAACAGCGTGAATTTCTTCATTAAAAAAATTATTCAACATATCAACAGACTTATCTAATCTACTTTCTAAATCCATAAACATCTCCACCATACAATGTCTTTCTCACATTCTCTATTTTACCCTTAATACTATCATACAAAACAAAAGTATGTGCTCTATTAGCAAGATTTTCCTCTATAATTTTAAATTTATAATTTTCTTTTTCTAAAATATCAATAAACTCTTCAAATCTTTCCATTTCATTATTATTCTCAATATCACATAATGTATCAATTAAAACTTGTTTAACCATGTCAGTTTTAAATAAAATATCTTTATCAATATCTATAAAATCGCAACCACATATATTAGTCTCATATTTATCAATAATATTTGCTAATAAAGTTAAATCATTAGTTTTATAATATTCCTGAATATAAATTTCAATTTTATTCATTTCATCACTAACAATTTTTTTTCTATCTCTATAAACAACTTCTAATTCAATACCATGTTTCTTAAAATCTTCAATAGCCTTGAAAGAATTTTCTTTAATTGAATCAGACATATCTTCATATATTACAATCGAAGTAGGCATTAAACAAGGATAATCTGAATCAGTTTTTTTATCTCTCCGATATAAAACAAATTCATTATGAGTGTGACGAGTAAAACTAGGTATTTTATCAAGTCTCATTTTTAATTCATCTCTCAAATTTAAAATTTTTATTCCAGTATTTACTGAAATAATATCATATGGAGCATACACAGCAATAGATTCCTCACTAACATTTCTAAAACCAAACAATACACCTGCACCTTTTACCGGAGCTGAACCTTGATTAGAGTTTGTAATATAACAAGTACAAATTCCATTATTTGCTGTATTAGAATTATATTGCCAAGAATAAAAATAATCATTATCAATTAACTTTAAACTTCCATAAGCATCAGTACTATGAACAAAAATACCCTCTTCACCTAAAATAGTAACATTTGTATTAATATCTCTACCATTTACAGAAAACGTATGATTTTCAACCATACAATCATTAGTTGCATCACCAACAACAACTTTATTATATGCCCTATCTAAAGTTTTTGTTATTTGAATATAATCACTAGTATCATAAAAAATACTATTTTTAGCATATAATTCTTTCATTAAATCTATATCACTAATAGACAACACCTTATTTATTAAAGATATATACTTATAAGGAATATTTGTATCAACAATATTTTGTATATCCTCATAATTAGTTCCATAAGAATATATAAAACTACGAATGATACTACCATGTAATCCAAAATATTTAGCAAAAAACAAATCTTGCATTTTCTCAATATCAGTTGATGATTTAAATAAGTCATCTAACATTTTATATTTTCTACTATAATAATTAATATCATAATTAGCATTAATATATTCCTCTTGAATTAATGGACGTTTCAAATCTTTGTTAATAGTATTCTTTAATAATAAATACATTCTTTCCTCAAGATATCCTAATAAACTATTATTATCATAATTATTAATACTACCTAAATCATATCCATAATTTTTAAAATAATATAGTAGGCACCACATATGTTCACTATAAATATCATCAGGATAATTGTTCTCAATTAAATATTTATTCAAATTAATAAAAATATTCTTACAAGCACTATCCATTATTTTACAAACAGTATCAACCAACACTGGATATCTATTTAATAAAATAATTAATTGATCACCCAAACAATATATTTCATCTGTAAATAATCTATAATCTAAGTTATCAAATAAATATTTATCTTTTTTATATAATTTATTTATGATTTTTATTTTTGAATCATCTAAAAACTTATTAGTAATAGTAAAAGATGCTTTAGCGCCCATACTTGCATTATCAATCTTATCTTTAAACAAATAATAATACTTAGAGTTTATTAAATTATTCTCAACAATTTTTTCAATAAAATTCTTTTCATCATCACTTAAAAACAATAAAAACTTATCAAGATTAGTATAAACATATGGATCATATAACAAAACATTATCAGTTTTTATTTTTTCAAATAAGGCATTTTTTAATTTATCAGAATTTAATTGAAATAAAGAATATAGTAAACTTGGAAATGAAGATGATTTAAGATATTTATCAAAATCACTATCATTTAATGAACTCAAGAATTTACTACTAATAAAATTAAAATTACCAATATTTTTCAATAGGTTACCCAAAACATCAAAGAATTTATCACCATCTAATTCTTTTCTAAAATATTCACTAAATGAGAGTAATGTTCTACAACCAATTTTATCAATAAAACTATCAATATTATTATCATAAGAATACATGATTTTTTGAAAAATTGTAGAAAAAGCAAACCTAATCAATATATCATCTTCATTAAAAATACCACTATTAAGATAATCTATAGCCTCCTCTTTTCTTTCAAATAAAACATCAGTATAAACAGAATGTTGTTTGAAAGAATCACTAAATATTATACTTACAAGTTGATTATAACTCATTCCATTTAATATTTCTTTTTGTTCATCAAAATCAAAAACTTCTAAAAGCTCATAATTACTAATTAGTGAAAAATCACTTAAAATATCACTCTTCATATAAGCTAAAACAACATTACTTTGACCATGCAATTCATAAAATTCTTTCCTATATTCTTTACATAAATAAGGAAATAAACTATTAAGATAATCTAAATTACAACTTGTTACTTTAAAAGAATATCCATCATATTCTTGAAATATATCTGGATACTTCATTAAATAATCCATCAATACTTCATACTTTTCCTTATCATTTAAAGCATCTTCTATCAAAAGAAACTTATGTCCAAGATTTTCTATAAAAGTTTTTTCTAAAGAGCCTGGAACATATTTTTTTATAAAATCTAAACTAACACTAACCTTAACATTCAAGCCATTATTGAAAATATAATCAAAACTATTCTTTAATAGGGCTTCAAAAATTTTCTCATTTTGTACTTTCTCTATAATACTATACAACATACAAAGTTGATTCTCGTCACATGGAATAACTATTTTTTTCTTTATTAAATCAAGTTCTTCATCAGAAAAATTATCAAAAAAATTACTTTGAAATAAGCTTCTATAATCCACTAAATCATATATCTTAGGTAAATCAATTATCTGAGTTTTAACATAATTTAAAACATACTCATTATCACTTCTAAATAATAATCTTATATTAAATTTAATTCCTTCCTTTAACAATTGCTCAACAGCAGACCAATTAACACCTGACAACCAATTATAGTTTTTATTTAAAAATTCATAGGATTCCTTTAAATATTTATATTGATGTTCATAGTCAAAATATTCTAACAATAACTTTTTATTTTTCAAAGAATAGTCAAGTAATATATCCTGATCAACATATTTATATAAAGAAGAATCAATAAAGTCAATATTACTATCCAATTTAAATTCATCAAAAAAATACTTTTTACACTCTTCAGTTTTAATGTGACCAACTAATTTAACTTTATCATTTAATGACAAACTCAAAAACAAACTAGGTTCTTTCTTATAAATTTCAATCAAATCACTATCAGTTAAACCGCTAATAGCAAATAATATATTACTACTATACACATTTAAATATTTTATTAACTTATTAAAATATATTTCACTATTTAATATTATATCTCTATAAAGTTTATATACATTAGGACTAATTTCATCAATCTTATCCAATATTTTATACACTATAAACATTGAAATATTATTTTTATTGCAAAGGCACAAAGAAAGTTCTACTTCAGGAGCAGAATTAAAAGAAGATATAAATTCAGGATTCAAAAAATCTTGTTCACTACTTCTTTCTAAAATAAAACAAGTCAAATACCAATTATGAACATTACTCAATAAAATATATCTAAATTCCATAACTGCATCTTCAAAATAATCATAATTAGATTCTAATCTAAAAAAATTTAAAACTTGTTCATCAGTCATATTCCTTAAAACATTAATATCTTTCGTTTCTATAAATCTAATATAATCAAGATATATAGAATCATTAGTTTGCTCATAATAAAATTTAAATCTTTTAATATCATCTTGCATAAAATAACTCCAATCTAAAATATTATCAATTATTCTATACAAATTATAACATAATCAATAAACAAATTACACACTACTTGAAAAAAAAACAAAAATATCATATTATATTCATGGTGAAATTATGAACGAAGAAAATCTAATAAAATACTATAATAAATTTAATGAAGATAAAAGACTAACAAGAAGACGTGGTGAAATAGAATTTATAACATCGATGAAATATATCCATGAATACTTAAAAAAAGGAAATAAAATAATAGACATAGGTGCTGGAACTGGAAGATACTCTGTTCCACTTTCTGAAGAAGGATATGATATAACCGCAGTAGAACTAGTAAAACACAATATTAAACAAATAGAACAAAAAAATAAAAACATAAAAACAATACTAGGTAACGCAAAAGACCTATCTATGATAGAAGACAATACATACGACCTGACACTTCTATTTGGTCCAATGTATCATTTAATTTCAAAAGAAGAAAAAATTAAAGCTTTAAATGAAGCAAAAAGAATCACTAAAAAAGATGGAATAATAATGATTGCTTATTGTATGAATGATTATGCAATAATAACACATGGATTCATAGACAATAACATAAAAGACTCATTAAAAACAAAAGAAATAAATGAATCATTCCATGTAACACCTAAACCAACAGATTTATATAGTAGATTAACACTAGAAGAAATAAATGAATTAAATAAAATAACAAACTTAAAAAGAATAAAAATTATTTCTCCAGATGGGCCAGCAAACTATATAAGACAAGCACTAAATAAAATGGATGATGAAACATATGAATTATTTATAAAATACCACCTGTCAACATGTGAGAGACTTGATTTAATAGGTGCAGGAGCACATACATTAGATATACTAAAAAACGACAAATAAACATTGTCGTTTTTTTATAAACTATCCCCCTCAATATTATCATAAATTTTCTTAACAATACCCATAAAATATGACTTATTATCACTATTATATCTAATACTATTACTAATAGAAATAATCTCATTTAAAATATCCATTCTATTACAATCCTCTAAACTTAAATCCAACAACTTCTTTAATCTATTATCAATATTAATGACAATACCATTAACAATATCATCCATCTCATTATGACACTCCAACAAAGTATTATAATCATCACTATCTAATAAAGAATACACATTATTAATATCATTTTCACTTACCTCAATAACACATTTTTCCCTATTATCAAGTATAAACATCAAATCATTTTTTATTATGCTTTTCAATTCATTAATATCCATAAAATCACCAATAATAATTATACAAAAAAATAATAATTTAAACAACTACTTAACACGTCTACCAGGAACACCAACAATAGTAGAATTAGGTAAAACATCATGAAGTATAACAGCATTCGCACCAATCTTAGAATTATCACCTATATAAATATTACCTAATATTTTAGCACCACAACCAATCATAACATTATTACCAATTGTAGGATGTCTCTTACCAGTACCACCCTTTCCACCTAATGTAACACCATGATAAATTAAAACATTATCACCTATTACACTAGTTTCACCAATAACAACACAAGAACCATGATCAATAAAAAAATTCTTACCAATACAAGCCCCTGGATGTATTTCAATACCAGTTAAAAACCTAGAAAACTGAGAAATAAACCTAGAAATAAAATAAAACCTTTTCAAATATAAAAAATGAGAAATCCTATAAAAAATCATACACCAAAAATAAGGATATAAAAACACCTCAAAATTACTATGAATAGCAGGATCACAAGTCCTAACAAGAATAATTTGATTCCTAATAAACTTAATCATAATATCACCTACTATAATATATAAAAATTCAAACTAAATGAATAAACAAAAAAACCATTAACAAAGTTAATAGTTAGAATTTACCACACATACTTCCCCAAGTATCAACCAACTTCTTATCCTTAAATATTCTAATAATCTCACAATTATTTGAACATCCACTACACTCACTACCAACAGTTTTAAACTCAATATCCTTAATATTCAAATCATAAATTTTTCCATCACTATTCTTACGAGATAATATCGCAATACCCAAAGCCCCCATCAAATGACTATTTTTGTCAACTGTAACATCACATCCCAAAACCTCACGAAAATACTTTAAAACACCCTCATTTTTAGAAACACCACCTTGAAAAACAACAGGCTCTAATATCTTCTTACCCTTTCCAACATTATTAAGATAATTCAAAACAACACTCTTACATAATCCAGCAACAATATCCTCCTTACTATATCCAACTTGTGCCTTATGTATTAAATCACTTTCAGCAAAAACAGTACACCTTGCCGCAATCTTTGCAGGATTTTTACTAGTTAAAGCAAGCTTTCCAAACTCTTCAATTGGAATATCTAACCTCTTAGCTTGACTAGACAAGAATGATCCAGTTCCAGCAGCGCATAAAGTATTCATAGCATAATCAACAATAATACCATTATTAACCAATATAATTTTAGAATCCTGTCCACCAATCTCCAATATAGTTCTAACATTGGGATTACGAGAAAGAGTACCAACAGCATGAGCAGTGATTTCATTCTTAACAACATTAGCATTAACCAATAAACCAATCAACTTACGAGCTGAACCAGTAGTACCAATACCACGAACAACATAACCACTAGGGATGCCATTCTTAAGCTCGTTAATCAATTTCTTTACAGAATTAACTGGATTACCCTCAGTCCATATATATAAAGAAGTAATAATCCTATCATTATCATCAATAACAACACCCTTGGTAGAAATAGATCCAATATCAATACCTAAATAACAATTCATTTTTTCCTCATTTCTATCATATCATTAAAAGCCTCTAACCTAGTTTGTATCCCAACACGAGAAGTATTAGCATCAAAACTAAAAAACATCAAAGGAACATCATAATCATGACAAACCCTATTAATAATACCCATCGCGCCTATCTCAGGAGTACAAAAAGAAGACTTAATATGAATAATACCATCATAACCACTACGACATAAATCGACGCTTCTCATAATATTATCAGTAGCGTCCGCTCCCATCTTATACTTTACATACTTAGAATACTTCTTTATATTACGATTAACATATTTCCCCTTATTGAATAACAAATAACTCGCATTAGTATACCTCTTAACAGACATATTAAAACTAGCCAAAGACTTCTCTAAAAAATAATTACTAAAAGGCTCCATAACAGTATATAGTTCACCAATAACCCCTACTTTAATAACATTATCAGGCTTATTCAATTCTACACTCTTTATCTTATCATAATACTTCTTAAAAACCCTTTTCAAAGAGAAAACACTCTTAATAGACAAAAACTCATTGAGCATCATATCATTATACTTCTCCATCTCACCCTTAGAAACCTCAAAACCAACATTACACCTTATATAATCATCAACTATATCCATATATTTAATCATCTTAACAGTAAGAAGAAAATAATAAGCACCTTTAACCTTAGAAAATTTTGGGTCAATACTCTTCAAATCCCTATAAACCTTTCTAATACTAGCTTGACCAGCACTTACTAAATTAATAACCTTTACATCATAACCTAAATTATTAATTATCTCCCTCTGCAACTCATGATAATAACCATATCTACACCCACCACCAAGTTGAATAACACAATCAGCACCCTTCTCTATTACTTCTAACATCGTACCCAAAGTATATTTAAAAGGAGTACAAACAAATTCAGGACTATACTTAACACCTAAATCAATAGTCCTACTAGTAATATCAGGAGCATCAATAATCTCACAATTCAATATATTAGAAAATAAAAACTTTGCTGGAACACAATAATTACCTACCTGAGGAAAACCAATCTTATACAATATCAACAAAACTTTCTAAACGAGTTTCAATTCCAGCAAAAGCATCCATATCATCTACAACAAGATTCAAAGACTTCTTAGAGAGTTTCCTAATAATCAACTCATTAACAAGAGAATCCAAACCACACGGAAAAGTTGATAAAAAAATAATGCCATCAACCTTATCCTTGCATAACTCTATAGACCCAATAATTTCACGACTATACTTCCAATAAAGACCATTACTCAAATTCAAAGACTTCTCCATACACTTGCTCCTATCAAATAAATCACTATAAATAACTACACAACCTGCACTTTTCAAATAATCAATAATAGGTTTTCCAATTGTAGAATCATATACATTATAAGGATGAGAAACAACCAATATCTTCTTACCATCCTTGTACAGATTATTAACATTTGAACAAATACTATTTTTTAAATTCTTTCTATACCTATATAAAGCATAATAATAAGAACTACGAGATTCCATATAAGACTTACCCAATTTTTTTCCAAGATTAATAAAAGCACGTTTTTCAGTATTCCCATTATCATAACTAATATTATAATCAATAATTTTAGTATCAAAAATATTATTAAGAATATCATAACATGCCAAAAAATTAGTACAAGTCTGCTCTAACAAACCATAATTATCAATTCTAGGAACCAAAATATAATCACACTTATCAGATAAATAAGCAACATGTCCTATATAATTCTTTAAAGATAAACACATTTCATCAACAGAATACTTATTACCAAGTTCCTTAATTTCGCGATTAGTTTCAGGACTAATAATATAACTAATACCTAACTTACTAAAAAAATTTATCCAAAAATCGCCATAATAATAATAAAATAATGCCCTAGGAATACCTACTATCAAATTCTCAACCTCCCATTAATATATATTTAAAAAATAAAAAAATATACACAAATTATAAATTGACTAATAACAATATTTACATTATAATATTTATAGAATAAATTAGTTTCAAGGAGGTATATATGTATATTAAAGAATTAACAAACGAAGAATTCAGTACATTTGCAAGTAGTTTTCCATATAAATCATTCTACCAAACACCAGAATACGCATTCGTTATGAACCATGAAAAAAACGAAGCATTCTTTTTAGGACTAGTAGATGATAACTACATACTAGCAGCCTCACTTGTAATAATAGAAAAAAGAAAAGGATTTAAATATGCATATACACCACGTGGATACCTAATAAACTTTAATGACTATAACCTAGTAGAAGAATTCACAAAATTATTAAAAGAATTCCTTGGAAAAAAAGACATAGTAGCGTTCAGAATAAATCCAATGATAATAAAAAATATATACAATAACAACAAAGAAATAATATACCAAAATAAACACTATGACAGTATATTCGAACAATTAATAAAACTAGGATATAATCACCAAGGATATAACGACTACTTTGAAACAATAAAGCCAAGATTTGAATCAATCCTAAATATAGACAGAGATTCAAATGAAATATATAATAATATAGATAAAAACTATAGAAAAAAAATAAAAAACGCAATAGAAGACGGTATACATATATATAAAGGAAACTTTAACGAACTAAAATATTTATATGAACAATCAAAATATAAATACCCAAGAAGTTATGCATTCTTACAAGATATATACAAACATTATGATGAAAAAGGAATGGTAGACCTATATTATGCAAAATTAAATACAGAAGAATACCTAATTAACAGTCAAAAAGAACACGAACAACTAGAAAGTGAAACAAATGAACTTAACTACAAAATAATGGAAGACATACACAAAGATAAATCAAAACTAATAAATAAAAAACTTACAAGTGATTCGCTACTAAACAAATATGAAAACAAACTTATAACAGCAACAAGCCTATTACAAGATCATCCTAATGGAATAGTACTTGCAAGTATAATGATAATAAAATACTACGGAACAGTATACATGTTTATGGATGGATACGATATGAACTATAGATATCTAAATGCAAAACATCTATTATTATGGAAAGTAATAGAAGAATACTCAAAAAAAGGATTCAAAAAATTTAATCTAGGAGGAATAAGTAATTTAACAAAAGAAGACAAATATAAAGGATTAAATGAATTTAGAATGAACTTTGGATCATGTGCAATTGAATATGCAGGAGATTTCGAACTAGTTACAAACAACACACTATACTTCATGTATAAAAAAGCATCACAAATTTCAAAAATAATAAAGAAAAAGAACGACTAAAATCGTTCTTTTATATTATTCTCTATTAAACAACGTAAATCACTAACCATTGGATACTTAGTATTAATATCACCATGTATATCAATATTTTTTCCATCCTTATTAAAAAATATAGAAATACCACCATTACTACTCCAACTATCAAGATTAACAATCTTATCATCAATCAAAATATTACCACATGCATTAACAACATCACACTTATTAATTAAAGTAGGAACTAAATTAATATCAATATTAATACCTTTTTCTCTTAAATATTTAATCTTAGCCTGTCCCTCACACATAGAACTAATCTTAGATAATAAATTAATACTATACTTAGACTCATTAATATATTTAAAAGCATCATTAATAATTAAATCATCACGCATTAACCTAAACCAATCATAATTCTTAACAAACTCCCTTCTATCACCATAACCATCAAATTCAGAATCAATAACACTATCAGTATCCAATAAAACACCATCAAAATCTACATAAACCTTCATATTACCTCCCTAACTTATCCATACATTTTGAAAAAAGTATAAAATGGTTTTCATGAAATTCTCCATTAGAATTCAATTTTTTTATCTCATCTAAGTTTGCATACCTTACTCCATCAACCTCTTCCTCTTGAATAATAATATCTTCCAAGTTAATGTCCTTTTTAAGATAATAAATGTCAAAAATCTGATCATTATTAATCCAAGTATCAATAAGTTGTGGATGATCATTAGATATGTCTATCCCAAGTTCTTCAGAAACCTCTGAACATAAACCCTCAAAGCTATTTTCCCCAGATTTTGGATGTCCAGCAGTTAAAGCCCACTTTCCTCCTTTTCTTAAAACTCTTTTTTGAATCAAAAACTCTCCATTAGAATTTTCTAAAATAACAGCTACTATTAAATAATAATAACCCTTAGGAACTTGCTCTCCCTTAAAAAAATCTTGCCAGTCAAATTTTTGTTCACATCATATAAGTCTCTTATTTCCATAAAAACCTCCTAATCTATCAAAAAAAAGGAAACAATTATAAGCTAGATAACTTTTCCCTAATCTTAGAACTAACACTTCCAAGATCTGCTTTTCCTTTTACTAAAGGAGAAATCATACCCATTATCTTACCCATATCTTGCATTCCTTTTGGTTGAACCTTATTAAAAATATCATCAATGATTGAATTAATCTCATCATCACTTAATTGTTCAGGTAAATACTTTTCTAATACTTTTATTTCCTTTTCAGTTTCATCAACTAAATCCTGTCTATTACCCTTAATAAACTCCTTAATTGAATCACGTCTAGTTTTAATTTCCTTAGAAATAATACTAATAACCTCATCATCATTAAGCTCATGCTTTAAATTAATTTCTTCTAACTGCATACTACCTTTAACCATACGAATTACTTTTAAAGTATCCTTATCCTGATTCTTCATAGCAGTTTTTAAATCATTTAATATTCTTTCCCTCATAGAATCACCTTTTAAAAAGAGAACCTAATGGTTCTACTAATTATATCTTTCTCTTCTCTCTCTTTTATGACTATTTCTAATAGCTTCTTTCTTAGCTTTTCTTCTCTTAACACCAGGTTTCATATAACCTTCGTTTCTTTCCCTAGCTGCTTTTAGGAGGCCATCTTTAGCGTTCTTTTGCTTTAAATTACGTAAAGCAAATTCAACATTACCATTTTTTACGACTACTGTAGACATGATATCCCTCCCTTCTCGACTAGGAATATTATAGCACTTCCCTATAAATAATACAAGAAAAATCATAATTTATTAACAAAATACGACAAAAAGTATACAAATTTATATATCTATATCACATCATATCACTTAATTATTACTAATTTGTGTTTCTATTTTATTACTTTTTTCTAATTCTTTTAAACTTTTATCTGGTGTAGGAAATTTCTCAGGTAATGTTCCACCTTGTTTTTTTATAGTATCCCTAATATCTTTACCAACCTCATAATGCGCAATATTTGCGTCACTATCTAATTTAATATTTTCATTCTTAAGTTTTTGTTCAGTCAAAGAAATTCTAAATAAATTAGCTATTAGCTCATCACTGCACATATTATCTAAAATATCTTCTC
>DFLA01000001.1 GCA_002374055.1 Caryophanales bacterium UBA3631 | reverse complement strand
CAACTTTTGGGGTTCAGTTCAAAAAGATATTCTTTTATAGTATCTTATCAACTAAACCATAATTTAAAGCCTCATCACTGTCCAAAAAATAATCCCTTTCAGTATCATGTTCAATAACAGAAATATCCTTACCAGTATTACTAGATAATATTTTATTTAATTTAGATTTTAACTTTAAAATTCTTTCAGCAGCAATCTTAATCTCAGTAGCCTGACCCTGAGCACCACCCAAAGGTTGATGAATCATAACCTCACTATTAGGTAAACAAAATCTTTTACCTTTACGACCACTTGATAAAAGAAAAGCACCCATACTTGCAGCCATACCTATACAAATAGTTGACACCTCACTTTTTATAAAATTCATAGTATCATAAATAGCCATGCCAGCAGTAATAGAACCACCAGGAGAATTAATATAAAGACTTATATCATCATTATTAATAGAATCCAAATATAATAACTGAGCAACCACTATATTAGATAAATTATCATCAATCTCACCACTTAAAATAATAATTCTATCCTTTAAAAGTCTAGAATAAATATCATAAGCACGCTCACTATTACTATTTCTTTCAATTACAGTAGGAACCAACATAAAATATCCCCTCCACTAATATAATAAGAATATTTTTATATATTTATTCATAAAATAATGTGACAAATAACTACTTTTTTGGTAGAATATTATATAGAATAAGAGGGATAAAATGGCAAAACTGATAAAAGTAAACTTTAGAGGACAAGAAATAAAAGAATTTTTACAAGGAACAACACTACTAGAAATAAGTGATAGCTTTAAAAAATACTATAACTATCCAATACTAGTAGCAAAAACAAACAATCATATCACAGAACTAAATCACACAATAGATTCAAACTGTGATATAGATTTCATAGATAGAAGCACAGAATTAGGAATAACAGTAAACTCTAATAGCTTACAATTTTTAATGATACTAGCAACAAAAAAAATTCTAGGATATGAAACAGAAGTAGTAATAGAAAACTCATTAGACAATGGAGCATATTGCGAAATACAAGGAGCAGAATTAGACAAACCTATTCTGAAAAAAATAGAATCAAAAATGAAAGAAATAATAGAACTAGATCTAAAATATACAAAAGTAAGCGTAGCACGATTAGACGCAATAGAATTCTTTAAAAGAAAAAAAAGAATGGATAAAGTAAAAATGCTTAAATACATAAGCAATAGCTACGTAAATTTATATAGATTAGATGATATGTACGATTACTTCTTTACAGAAATGGCTCCAAGTACAAAATGTCTAAGTGATTTCAAACTAACATATATCAATAAAAATGGCTTTGTAATTAGTTATCCAACAATGAATAATCCAGAACAAACATTAGATTATATACATAAGCCAATGGTATATAAAGCATTCTATAACTACACAAAATGGGCAAAAACAATAGGAATATCAAATGCATCAGACCTAAATAGCATTGTATCCTTAGGAAAATATAACGATGTTATTAGACTTGCAGAAACACACTACGAAGGACAATTAGCACTAATAGCTGAAAACATCTATCAAAACAAAGAAAATATAAAACTTGTATTACTAGCAGGTCCATCATCAAGTGGAAAAACAACAACAGCAAAAAAACTAGGAATATACCTACAAAGTAAAGGATTCAAAACAAACTATATCTCAATAGATGATTACTTCCTAGAAAAAAATGAAACACCAAAAGACGAAAATGGAGAATATGACTTTGAATCAATAGAAGCATTAGACCTAAAACTATTTAATAATCATTTAGTAAAACTACTAAGAGGAGAAAAAGTACTAATGCCAGAATATAACTTTGTACTAGGAAAAAAAGAATACAAAAAAAGATACTTACAACTAGAAGAAAATGACATACTAATAATAGAAGGACTACATGGATTAAACGATAGACTAACATCAGCAATAAATAGAAAAAACAAATACAAAATATTTATATGCCCATACACACAAATAAATGTAGACAATCACAACTATGTTCATACAAGTGATACAAGAAAACTAAGAAGAATAGTAAGAGACAACAAAACAAGAGGAAAAAGTACTGCAGAAACATTAAAAATGTGGAAAAAAATTCATGATGGAGAAATGAAAAACATATTCCCATATCAAAGTGATATTGATGCAATAATAAATTCAGCACTAGTATATGAAATAGGAGTACTAAAAACATATGCAGAACCATTACTATTCTCAGTAAGTGAAAAAGATGAAACATATCCAGAAGCAATAAGATTAATTAATTTACTAAGAAACTTTTTACCAATACCAAGTGACGACATACCAAAAGACTCAGTACTAAGAGAATTTATTGGAAAAAGTGGATTCGACGCATAGAAAGAAGGAATAAAAATGATAAAAATAGCAATCAACGGATTTGGAAGAATAGGAAGACTAGCATTTAGACAAATGTTTGGAAGTGATGAATACGAAATAACAGCAATCAACGACTTAACAAGTCCAGAAATGTTAGCACATCTATTAAAATATGATACAGCACAAAAAACGTATGTTGGACACACAGTAGAGTCAACAGAAAATAGTATTATAGTAGATGGAAAAGAAATAAAAATATTTAAAGAACAAGATCCAAATAATCTACCATGGGGTGAATTAGATATAGACGTAGTATTTGAGTGTACTGGATTTTTTACATCAAAAGAAAAATCAAGTGCTCATATAAAAGCAGGAGCAAAAAAAGTAATTATCTCTGCCCCAGCAGGAGATGACTTAAAAACAATAGTATATGGAGTAAACGAAAATATACTAACAAAAGAAGACAACATAATAAGCGCAGCAAGCTGTACAACAAACTGTCTAGCTCCAATGGCAAACGCATTAAATAACTATGCAAAAATAGAAAGCGGAATAATGACAACAGTACATGCTTATACTGGAGATCAAATGATACTTGATGGACCACATAGAAAAGGCGATTTAAGAAGAGCTAGAGCTGGAGCATCAAATATAGTTCCATCAAAAACAGGAGCTGCAAAAGCAATAGGACTAGTAATTCCAGAATTAAATGGAAAATTAATAGGATCAGCACAAAGAGTACCAGTAATAACAGGTTCTACAACAATACTAGTTGCAACAGTTAAAGGAAATAATATTACAAAAGAATCTATAAACGAATATATGAAATCACAATCAAACGAAACATTTGGATATACAGAAGACCCAATTGTATCAACAGATGTAATAGGAACAACATATGGATCACTATTTGATGCAACACAAACACTAGTACATCAAATAGATGAAAATACATACCATGTTCAAGTAGTAGCTTGGTATGATAATGAGTTCGGTTACACATCACAAATGATGAGAACAGCAAAATACTTAATGAAACTATAAAATCAGGAAATCCTGATTTTTTTTTAAAATTTTTTAAAAAATTTAAGGAATATTTTAAAATACGTAGAAAGATATTTATAGGAGGTGAAAAAATGCAAAAGAAAAAAGGGGTTAAATAGAAAGAAGGAAAAAGATGAAAGAAAAAGAAAAAATATTAAAAGAATTAAGAAAAAGACAATTTAAAAGATTTTTACAAGACAAAGAATTTATAACAGACATAATTTCAAAAGCACTATCAATAGAAAAAAAATATCTAGAAAAAAATTTAGTATTATATGAAGAAAATAAAGAATATGGACCATACGACCTCATAGTAAAAATAACAGACACAAGAATAAAAATAACAACCTCAAAATATAATAAAACAATAAAAAATATCAAGAAAGAAGACAAACTATATAAAATGTGGTATGACGAAAAATATGGCGAATATAAAATAAAAATATATCTAGACGAAATATTAGAATATGGATATAAAATAGCACAAGAAGAAGATGAACAACATATAAAAGAACTACTAGGAAAAGAAAAAATATCAAAAGAAGATATGATTAACCTTCAAATTGCGCGACTATCAATGCAATATTGCGATAACGTTAAAATTTCAATATCAGGTATTATATAAGTAAAGAATAATAATATTCTTTATTTTTTTTGTATTAATTTGTTGATTAAAAAAATAAAAAAAAACACAAAAATAGAATAGAATAGAAATAGGAGATGATTATATGTTTGGAAACTTTACAGAAGAAGCACGAGCAATAATAGTAAGAGCAAAAAAAGAAATGCATGAATTAAACCATCCATACGTAGGAAGTGAACATCTACTACTCGCAATATTAAAAGACAATAACCAAATATCAAAAAAACTAAAAGAATACAATCTTACATACGATAGATTAAAAGAAGAAATAATAAACATAATTGGAACAGGTAAAACAGAAACAGAATGGTTTCTATATACACCATTATTAAAAAGAATAATGGAAAATGCGATAATAGATAGTAGAGAAAATAATAATGGAGAAGTAACAATAGAACACCTATTCACAAGTCTATTAGAAGAAGGAGAAGGCGTCGCAATAAGAATAATGATAGGAATGAACATTGATATAGACAAACTTTATAATGAATTTTCATATAAATTTACTAAAAAAAGCAACAATAAAAAATTAGAAATAGAAACATTAGGAGTAAACTTAATAGAAAAAGCAAAAAATAAAGAACTAGACCCAGTAATAGGAAGAGAAAAAGAAATAAAAAGACTATTAGAAATACTATGTAGAAGAACAAAAAACAATCCAATATTAATAGGAGAAGCAGGAGTAG
>DFLA01000025.1 GCA_002374055.1 Caryophanales bacterium UBA3631 | reverse complement strand
CTAGTAGTAGATAAAGAAATATCACTAAGTGACTTAAAAGGAACACTAGATGTAATATTTAAAAAACTATTTGGAGAAAATACAGAAACAAGATTCCATCCAAGTTACTATCAATTTACAGAACCATCAGTAGAAGTAGATATAACATGTCATAAATGTAAAGGAAAAGGATGCAATATCTGTAAAAACTCAGGATGGATAACAGTAGCAGGAGCAGGAATTGTACATCCAAACGTATTAAGAATGAGTGGATATGATCCTAGCATTTGGACAGGATTTGCATTTGGATTCGGTGCAGATAGACTTGCAATGGAAAAATATGACATACATGACTTAAGAGCTATCTATAATACAGACTTAAGAGAATTAAAAACATTTGATAGAAAGGAGGCAGAATAATGATAAGTTTAGAATGGGTATCAGAATATATTGATATTAGCGATGAAGACTTAAAAGAACTAGCTAGAAAAATAACAGAATCAGGAATAAACGTAGAAAAGATAATAACAAATCATATAGACAATCTAACTATAGGAGAAGTAGTAGAATGTATAGACCATCCAGACTCAGATCACTTACATGTCTGCCAAGTAAATATTGGAGAAAAAACAACACAAATAGTATGTGGAGCACCTAACGTAAGAACAGGATTAAAAGTAATAGTTGCACTTCCAGGAGCAATTCTTCCAGGTGATTTTGAAATAAAACCATCAAAAATAAGAGGAGTAGAATCAAATGGAATGCTTTGTGCTTTATATGAATTAGGACTAGAAGAAAAAACAGAAGAAGCATATAACAAAGGAATATGTGAATTAGGTAGTGATGCTAAAGTTGGAGTAGATCCATTAGTATATTTAAAACTAGAAGACACAATCTATGAACTAGATATACATAAACATAGAAACAATGACTGCTACTATCACATTGGATTCGCATATGAAATATCAGCTATACTAAATAAAAAAGTAAAAATGCCTGAAATAAAATATAATGAAATAGATGACGATATAAATAATTATTTTAATCTAGAAATTAAGACAAAAAAATGTTCATATTATCTAGCTAAAATGGTTACAGACGTAGAAGTTAAAGAATCACCTGATTTCATTAAAAAGAGACTTACAAGTGCAGGAATGAGACCAATAAACAATGTAGTAGACATTTCAAACTATGTAATGTTAGAATACGGACAACCACTTCATTTTTTTGATAAAGAAAAACTTGGAAACAAAATAATAGTAAGAGATGCAGAAGAAAATGAAACAATTAAAACATTAGACGAAAAGACAAGAACATTATCTGAAAAAGATATTGTAATATCTAATGACAAAGAAGCAATCGCAATAGCAGGAGTTATGGGTGGAGAAAACACTGAAGTAGATAATAATACAAAAACTATATTAATAGAAAGTGCAATCTTTGACCCAGTTTCAATTAGATATACTGCTACAAACCAAAACCTAAGAAGTGAAGCTTCAATAAGATTTGGAAAAGGATTAAACTATGAATACACTGATTTAGCCATCAATAGAGCTTGTCAATTACTAGAAAAATACGCAAATGCTAAAGTATTAAAAGGCATAGTTAAATATGACACTGTAGATAAATCAGAAAAAATAGTTAAATTTAAAGCAGAAGATATTAATAAAATGTTAGGAATCACAATATCAGAAAGTGATATGGAAAAAGAATTGGATAGACTAGACTTCAAATATGAAAAAAATAATAGTGAATTTACAGTAACAATTCCAAGAAGAAGACTAGATATAGATCCTAATATAAATGATATAGCAGAAGAAATAGGAAGACTATATGGATACAATAACCTAGTATCGACACTACCAAAAACAAATGTAAGAAAAGGTGGATATGTAGGAGACGTTAAATATAGAAAAGAATTCTCAAAAAGATTAAGAACGCTAGGATTAAACGAAACAAAAACTTATACTCTAACTTCACCTGATATGGCAAGTACATTCAAATATGAAACAAAAGAAAATGCAGTATTACCAAACCCAATGAGCATAGATAAAAGCGTTGTAAGAACTACACTTTTACCTTCATTAATAAACGTATATACTTATAATAAAACTAGAAAAGTAGAAGATATAATGTTATATGAAATAAGCAAAACATATGATAAAAACTATAATGAAGATATAAAAATATCAATGCTTATGAAAGGTAATTATATAACAAATAAATGGCAAAATAATAAAATAAAAACAGACTTCTATGTAATAAAAGGAATAATAGAAAACCTATTAGACTATGCAGGATTTAAAAATAGATACGAATTCCAAGTAGACAATATTCCAAATATGCATCCAGGAATGTCTGCTAGAATACTACTTGATAGAGAACCTATAGGAATAATTGGTAGAGTTCACCCAAGTACATTAAAAGATGAAGTATACGTAGCAGAAATATCATTAACAAAATTAATAAAACCAATTAAACCAATAAAATACAAAGAATCATCAAAATATCCAGAAATAAAAAAAGACCTTGCATTTATCGTACCAAGAGATATGTCAACAAAAGAAATAGAAACAGAAATAAAAAGAGCAGGAGGAAGACTACTTACAAATATTGAGGTATTTGACGTATATACTGGAGAAAATGTGAAAGAAAATGAAAAATCAATCGCATATAATCTAACATTCTCATCAATAGAAAGAACTCTAACAGATGAAGAAATAATGGAAATATTTAATAACATAATAAATAAAGTTGAAACAAAACTAAATGTTAAATTAAGAAGCGAATAAAAGTACTTGAAAAAAAGTACTTTTTTTGATATTATTAATACATAGTAGGAGGAAAGTATGAAAAAGAAAAACGCATTTACATTGATTGAATTATTAGCAATCATAGTAATACTAGCAATAATAGCAGTAATAACAGTACCAATTATATTAAATATTATTGAAAATTCAAGAAGAGGAGCAGTACAAGATTCAGCATATGGATATAAAGACGCAATAAATAAAATGTATGTATCTAAATTAACAGAGAATCCAGATTATAGTATACCAAATAATAGTTATAACATGTCACAATTAAAAGATATGGGTGTAACAGTAAGTGGACAAGAACCAGGTTCAAATTCATGGGTACAAATTGAAAATAATAAGGTTTTAACAGGATGCCTACAATTTGATGAATATAAAGTAAACATAACAGATGGAAAAGTAGGAAACGCTGAAAAAGGAACATGTTCTCCTAAACTAGCAGTCAGTGGAGATGGATTATATGAAGCTCAAGGGGAACCAGGAAGATATGTGTATAAAGGTGCAGACCCTGATAACTACATAAATCTAAGAGAAAATGGAACTGATGTAACATATAGAATAGTTTCATATGAATCAGACGGAACAATAAAAGTAGTAAGAGACGAAAGAATAAATACATCAGGAAATAAATGGGATGATGACTCAGCCAGAAAAAACAATCAAAATACATACTGTAATTATGATGGACCAACAAATGGATGTAATGTATGGGGAAATCAGACAAATACATATTATAATGGTCAAACACTAACCGAACTTAATCAGGATTTTTATTTCTATTACTATGAAAATAATCAGTCGACAAGTTTTTCAATAAAACCAAATTCAAATTATGGAACAGTAACACAAGATTCAGCATTAAATACATATTTGAATAATACGTGGATAAATACATTAGACTTTAAAGATAGTATAGAAAACCATTCATTTGATGTAGGTGGATTATTATACGGAGTATATGAAGGCGAGGACAAAGGAATAATAAAAGAAAAAGAAGAAGAAAAAGCATTGAAATGGAATGGAAAAATAGGACTATTAAGCATAACAGAATACGCTGAATCATCAGCTAGTCAAAACTGTACAAGTGTATACTCAAATTATTATCAAGCTCTAAATACAGATGGCAATAACCTAAGGGAAAATTTACCAACTGAAGGATGGCCATGTAAAAATAGTAATTTTAATAGTAAAAATTATGTGCAATGGACAATTTCCGCTATCTCAAGCACTCGTCCTAGTGTATGGGATGTTCATAGCTCAGGTTTTTTCATCTACCATGCAGCATGGAATCCTAATGGAGTCCGCCCAGCATTCTATCTTAAATCATCGGTTAAACTTGGAGGACTCGGAACATCAGATGAACCATATTATATAGAAAGTTAAAAATTTAAGAGAATAATCTAATTAGATTTATTCTCTTTTTTGTTCTCAATATATGAATGAATAAAAATAACCAAAAGAAATAAAATTATATAGGTGGT
>DFLA01000018.1 GCA_002374055.1 Caryophanales bacterium UBA3631 | reverse complement strand
TATCTCATTCCAATATATCAAATATATATGCTCAGTATTCTTAACCTTACCCTCATTACATTTCAAAAAGTTATAAACATACACTAGAAAATCTTCTATACTATAATATTTTACAACCGATGAATCACCAACAACAGGCCATCAAAAGATAATATACAACAATTAGTAATTAAATGATGTTGGAAAACATTCTTTTGAACCATTATAGCCATGAAAAAAAGAATAACTTCATCAGACCGATTATTAACCCTTAAATAGGATAACTTTTCCCGTTTACGTTGACAATTTCAGAATTAAACATATTCTCAACTTCTAATAAATATTATAAAATACTAAAAAAATTAATCACTCACAGTTTTATACAATACTAAAAACACAATAAACAATCCTAAACTCTGTTGTCCTAAACCAAACACACCATTCACAAATGCAGTTTGAGGCAATACTCTGGATAAAAATATACAAACAAACATAAAAAATAGTGGATTAATAATACACATACATTTCCTAGAATAGATTTCTTCATTTAAAGACGATAAAAACATACATAATGCTAAAATAAAATAACCTACTGCCGCTAAAAAACCAACCTTAATAAAAGTATTAAAAAATTCTATTGTAAATGCTTTAGGATCAGAAAATCCTAAATTAGACAACCTGTTAAATATATAAGCAGAAATAGCAAAAACATTATGATACAATATGCCTACTGAAACAAATAAAAATGAGCCAAAAATAAAATACTTTGAAAATTTGCTTTTTTTCTTTTCCATCCTAATATAAATACCATAAAATCCAAAAAACATCATTAATAAAGAAATAACCCCTAATAATCCAGCCATAACAAACCTAAAAGAACTAACATTAGCCCAGTCATATGAAAAATTAATAAACAAAAGTTTACTACCAAAATCAGAAGAAGGATTAAAATAACCTAAAAGATTATCTCCAATAAAACATATAATAGTGCCAATCATTGAAATAATATAAAAGGTTTTTTCCTTCATATTTTCTCCCACCTTCAAATATTAATATCTATTAAAATCCTATACATCTATTTATCACTAAAAAATCTAATTAAATCATGACACAATTCATCATTATGCCTAACTGCATATTCAGCATGACCTAAATCTTTAACTATTTTCTCATCATAATTTTTTAAATACCTTTTTAAAATTTTATGAGACTTCTTAGCATAAGGCTCCTTACTACCACACAATAAATAAACCATTGTATTAGTATTAGCTAAATTAGAATCTACATGATAAGTATAATTCTCATATACATTTTTTCTAATTGACTCCAAACTTGCACTCCAATAAACAAAATCAAACATCTCATATGCATCCTTTGGATCCAATCCCATTAGTTTAACCATTATATCCATTACCTTTGGAGGACGATTATTCTTCTTATAAAATCTAAGTAACCTATAAACCATCCTTCCAGCCAATTTACCATGATGTGCAACATAAACACCATCTGTAACAGCCTTATTAATAGAAATATTTCCTCTTGATAATATCTCAATAACCATTAATCCACCCTGAGAAATACCATAAATACCATCTATTTGTCCATTATAATTTTTATTAACATATTCCTCAATTTGTCTAGCTTGATCAGAAAAGCTAGTAAATTCACTAAGAGACCCATCATAAAAACCATCCATAGCTGGGATAATCAATTTAAAATCATTTTCCAAAGGCTTTAAAATATCATAAACACTTTCCCATTTTTGACACATTCCATGCATACCAAGTATAACAGGCTTACCATCCGTACCAAATTCTTTAAATTGCATATCTAATCACACCCTATAAAACCATTATACAATTTTAAAACAAATTAAACAACAAAAAAAGAATAACATGAACTAAAAGTTGAGTAAAAAAAAAGGATAATAATATCCCATTTAATTTACATATTTAACATAGTTTGATAAATATCTGGACTTATAGAAGTCATCAATATCATTACAACACTAGCAACTTCAATAAGAGCATGTCCAACCATAATTGGCAATGGATTCTTCTTTTTATGATAATACCAACACAAAATTATTGTCAAAGGTAAAAAAGATAAAAACCTATATACTATATACTTACCATCAAACAAAGTTGGAATAAAACTATGTTGTAAAGCATAAAAGAATGCTGGTATTAAAATAGCCATATACTTATTCTTAAAACTATTAACTCCACATCCTAAATATAATCCATCCTCAGCAAAAGAAACAGTTAAAGGTAACACAAT
Source organism: Caryophanales bacterium UBA3631 (assembly GCA_002374055.1). The sequence continues at coordinate 27,556 of DFLA01000018.1, read as the reverse complement.
AAAATTTAAAACAGCAAGAACAACTGGAATAGGTGCAATCATCATAGGTGCAGCATAAGGAAACTTACCATAACAAATAAAACCTGCTAAATACATTCCCATTGTTCCAATTAATAAAATAACAAAAGATATTAAAGCAACCTGCTTTATACTAGCCTTACCCTTTTCATAATTTAACAATTTAGAATAACCAATATTCATCTTCCTACAAATTAATAACAAAATCATAATTGTAACTATATTAACAATAGTTGCAACAATACTCCACCAATTACTAATATCACCCAATTTCTTATTGGTAATCATAGAACCAACAACAAAAATAAGAATAAACATAATAGAACGAATTGGCAATAAATACCTTAATTTATTATTTATATTCATTTTTTTCAACTCCTATAACATTTTTTAAATAAACTATACAATAATAATTAAAAATAACTCACTTCAAAAAACAACCTAATGATTCCAATTTTTTATTTCATTTACCAAACCATTTAAATTATCAAAATGAAGATTATGACCACCTTCTATAACCACGGTCTTACTGTATGGATTCTCAGAAATTTCCTCGTGAACTTTAGTATAATCTGAATATTGTTCAGCATTGACCTTTGATAAAATATTCAAAACAGGTATACTCTCAGGTATCTTCATATCATAACATTTATCCACATTTTTATCCATAAACTTTATTTCATTCATCTGAGTTTTATTTGTTGGTATGGTTCTATCCATTGCCAAGAATAGCTCTACTTCTTCATCTGTAAGAGTAGGTATTTTCTTTTTAACTGACTCTACATTAAAAGACGGCATTAACCTGTCTAACCCTAAGAATATCCAATAATGTGCAATCTTCCAAAAGGTATATTGCCACTTAGGACTACTATCCTTGACATTTTTCATATGAGGAACATATTCATCAATTCCGATAATTGTTTCAACCTCTTCTGTATATTCATTAGAATAATAAGTCATATATAATCCTGACATTGAATGACCTATAAGAGTATATTTATCATATCCTAAATACTCCATAAGCCCATGAAGTTCTTTACAATAATTTTCAACAGTACGTTCCTTATCAGTCTGATCACTTAATCCATATCCAAGAGGCTCTACTATCACAATATTATATTTATCACCCAATTCATGAGCAAGTGCATCAAAAGAATAATGTACAGAACCATAAGCAAATCCCGGCAAAAGCACAGCAACCTTATCAGAGTCACTATCATATAATGTATAATTCATCTTATGACCATCTTCTGTAGTATAATATTCTCCATATGCATTCTCAAAACGTTCTCTGTCTTTTATCATCATTGTATGATGCCATATTGAAAGAATAATGATAAAAATTACTAAGAATATTAAAAGACAAAATAAAACTTTTCCTATAACTTTCATTATTTTCTTCATTTTTTTCAACTCCTCATAAAACATTATAACATAAATATTAAAAAAAGTACTTACAAAAAGTACTATATTTATACCTTAAAATATTTTAACAACACTTTTATATTATGAGGTTTAAAACTTTCCTTAACCGGATCAATAAACTTCTTATCATTAGAAAAACACTTTATATTTTCACAATTTTCCTTTTGTATAGACTCATCACACTTATTCAATAAATCATAATGAGACAAATACCAAATATATTTCATCCTTGAAACAACATCCATAGATAAATATGAAGAATAAAACTCATGAGATATCTTCTTTATTTCAGAATTAAAAAAATCCCTATGTTCATCACACAACATTAATAAAAAATCAAAATTCCATCTAGATATAAAAGAATAACAATCTAAAAAATCTAAAACAATACCTTTCATTTTATCTTTACTATAAGAATAAGAATCACATATATATTCCTTAACAAAATCATTATTAAACTTTTGATAAGAATTCTTTAAAACACAATCAAAACCATTATCATGCTTTATCTTTTGTCTACAACTAGAAACTATATTTCTCAACTCTTTCTTATCACATTCATCATACCCATAAAAATTAGACTTAAACTCAATAAATTTATTAATAATAACTATATACCTTCCAAAAATTTCTTTAAACCTCTTAACATCATTAACATCATCTAATCGTTCTAAATATAAATTCATTATCTTAATCTGACTAGAATAATCTAAACCAAAAAAATTAAACTTAATAGAATCCTCAGCAGACTGAACCATTTTTTCCATAATACCACCCTTTATTACACATATTATAATTATAAAACAATAAAAATGTCAATAAAAACAAAACTATTTAAATAATTCACCATACCTCTTCTTATCCTTCATAATTTTATCTTGATATCTATCCTCTTCAGAAAAAACACAACCACAATACTTCTGCATATATAAACCTAACTCACGAGCCTTTGATTGACCCTCTCTAAAACCAACTCTAAAATCCCTATATAAAAACTCAATACCAAACTCCTTTGATAAATCCTCCATAATTCTTTTAATAACACCATGATTTTGATAAATACTATATAACAAAGTAGAACTTACAGCATCATAACCATTATCACGAGCATACTCAAAAACCCTTCTAAGACGAACTGGATAACAATACTCTACACATCTTGAATTCAAATTACCAATAACATTCTTACAAAAAGTATCCAAACCATAACAATCATCAAAAATGCACTCTAATCCCATCATAAGAGAATACTCACGTAAACACTCTCTTCTACTTCTATACTCCATATAAGGATGAATATTAGGATTATACCAAAAAATAGTAGGTTCAATTCCCTCAGTCCTTAACGTATCAACACAATAAACAGAACAAGGAGCACAACAAGCATGTAACAACAACCTCATAAACTAACCTCCATACATACCACGTAATCTTTCAATCTCACTAACAACATAAACAGATGTCTTCTCAATATAATAAACCAAATCATCAATACTCAACCTATCAGTATTACCAGAAACATAATTAACACCATTCAAATAATCAATAGTATGTATAATACCAGAACTATCAAGCTCACAAATAGGATTAAATAAACAATCAGGCAATTCCAATCTAGGAATTTCATATTTATTAATTAAAATAGAACATGCACGTTTCAAATCAATATATTGATCCTCCAATATATTAGAAGTTACAAAATTATTGCCATACCAATACTTATCAGTAATCAAATGAATTAAATACCCAATAACAAATTCATTATCCATATACTTCAAATACTTACTATAAAACAAATCATAATTATAATCCAAACTATCAACACTACTCAAAAAATGAGTACCAATTTTAGTAGATGAAGAATTTCTCCATGAATCAGCACTTACAACCCCAACATAAAAACTCATACTCTTACTAATTTTTAAAATATCAGCTACCCTTTTACCAACACATAAATGAATTCCACCAGATGGCATAAACACACTCCCCTTAAAAATTTAAAATATTATAGCACCATTTTCCATAAAATCAATGATATTTCATAAAATTAAATCCAATACTTCTATAAATATCAGAAGAACAAGGTAAATTAAAAACCTTAGAAATAATTAAATTATAAAACTCATCACATAAAACAATAGAACACAAAATAATACCTAACCAAAAAAACCATTTAACATCAAAATCAAAAGCTAAATCAATTAAAAATGGAATCAAAAAATATACTAAAAACAAACCAGATAATGCAAAAAACAAAACACTTCTTAAACAAACATATCCACCAATATTAAAAAAACTCAAAATTTCAGTATTATAATCCCAAAACCTCATATTAAAAAATTCATAAATAACAAAACCAGATAAAAATTCCAAAATACCAGTTGAAATAAAAGAAATCAAAAATACTAAAAAAGGATTATTCTTAACCTTCCTAGTCAAAATAAGAATCATAATAGAACCAGTAGAATAAATATTTATCCAAGGAAGAAAATTCCCACCTCTCCTATAAAACATCTTCATACCACTATTAAAATAATAAAAAACAAACTCATAAAACCAACCAAAAAAACCCGAAAAAACAATTAAAAAACAAAATATTCCAATAACCTGCTTATAACTAAGCTTCCTATCAGTATAATTACTTAACAACCCCATCATAAATCCTCCATCATAATACAATGATATTATAACATAAAAAAAAGTAGAAAATCTACTTTACATTTCCAAATGATTTAAAAGGTAATAATCTAAAATCAGCAACACCTTTAATATTCTTCTTTTTAATAACACCAATAAATCTACTATCACTAGAATTATTTCTATTATCGCCTAATACAAAATACTCATCATTACCTAATTTAATATCACCAGAAGCAATACCAGCATCCTTTATAGGTTCATATCCATAATTTTCCTCTAATACCTCACCATTTATAAGAATTTTACTTGCATAATTAGAACCAACACGAGTAACAGAAATACGAACAGTATCACCAGGCATACCAATTACCCTCTTAACCAACTTATCCTTCTTATACTTAATAACAACAATATCAAATCTATCAATACTCTTATCATACTTTTTCTCAATCAATATATCATTATCCTTTAAAGTAGGATACATACTAGAACCATCAACCTTTACAGGTGTGACAAAAAAAGTCCTAATTAAAATCACAACCAAAATAATAATAACATAAGAAATAACTTCCTTAAATATATTCATATTACCTCCCAATACATAAAAGAAAAATAAGGCAAAAGCCTTATTAATTTCTTTCTTTGATTTTTGCTTGTTTCTTTAGAGTTCTTAAATAATTTAATTTAGCTCTTCTTACTTTACCTTTTCTAACAACTTCTACACCTGCAACTTTTGGTGAGTTAACAGGGAATGTTCTTTCAACACCTACACCACTAGAAATTTTTCTAACTACGAAATTCTTAGAAACACCGCTGCCTTTAATAGCGATTACGATACCTTCGAAAGCCTGAATTCTTTCTCTTTTTCCTTCAATAATCTTAACGTCAACTCTTACAGTATCTCCAACTCTAAATTCAGGAAGATCTGTTCTTATTTGACTCTTAGTTATTTTTTCAACTAAATTCACAATGTCACTCTCCTTTACTTAATATATGATCATAAAAAATATTTTCAGCGGATCACAACGAAATAAATTTTAACACAAAAGAAAAAAATAAGCAATACCCTAAATCAAAATTTACCTACTTTTTCCCTTTTTTTCGCCCAAATCTAGCTCCATTTGTTCATTAAACATCTCATTTAAATCAATCTTTATCTTAGAACGTAATTCCTGTTCAATCAAATCAAGCTTATTCATTAATATCTTAAAATACTTCTTTTCCAAATAAATACGATAATTATTTATAATAGTACGTCTATACCTTTCTAAATCATTAAGTGCAAACATCAAATGACCAGAATCAGTATCATCAGAATCCAAAACACTAATCAAAAATTGTAAATAAGAATCCAACTTTTTCTTAATCTTTTTCTTTAATAAATTTTCTATCAAAAAAGGATTCAAAATAATCATACTCTTAACAGCAAGTCCATAATCCAACTTATTACGAGGCTTAATATGATAACCATTAACACATACACTATTTAATTTAACATTAATAGACTTAATTTTTCTCTCACATAAAACAAACTTTCTAATCTTCTTCATGATCCACCTCTAATAAATCTGGTCTACGCTCTTTTGTTCTTCTTAGGCTCTCTTCTTCTCTATATTTTCTTATATTTTCATGATGTCCAGAAAGTAATACCTCTGGAACCTTCATTCCCCTAAACTCTGCAGGTTTTGTATATGTCGGATAATCCAATAAATACGTATTACTAATAACATCCTTTTTAAAAGAATCCTCCCTGTGACTCTCTTCATTAATTACTCCAGGTAACAATCTTGTTATCGAATCAACTATAGCCATAGCAGGAATTTCTCCACCTGTTAATACATAATCTCCAATCGATATTTCATAATCTGCAAGTGTTGCAATTCTTTCATCAAAACCCTCATAATGTCCACATATTATTATTAAATGCTTTTCCTCTGACAATTTATATGCATGTTTTTGTTTATAAGGTATACCTGCTGGTGTCAATAAAATTACTTTTGAATCCTCTGTTCTAATACTCTCTACACAATCAAATATTGGTTGACAAGAAAGAACCATTCCTGCTCCTCCACCATACGGTGTATCATCAACCTTATTATGAGGATCCTTAGTATAATCCCTAAAATTAATTATATTAATTTCAACTTTTTTTTCCTCTATTGCTCTTTTAATTATTGACTCAGAAAATGCTCCATCAAACATATGTGGAAATATTGTCAATATATCAATTTTCATTAACCAATCCCTCCATCATATTAATATCAATTCTCTTACCTTCAACATCAATATTCAAAACAAACTCATCAATATTAGGAATTAAACTACGAGAATTACCATCAACAACCAAAATATCATACAAACCATTATTTAAAATATCAGTAACATGGCCAATAAAACTATCATTACCATAAACACTCATATCAATTAAATCTTCATTTAAAACACCATCAATATGAACTTCATTCTTATCAATATAAACAGGTTCACCCTTATATTTCAAAACATCATTAATATCATTAATACCAACAAAAGTAACCATATCAAAAACCTTATGATGCCTATAACTACTAATAATAAGCTTAACCTTATCACTACCTATATATAAACTAGTTCCCTTAATAAAAACATTACTCTTATACTTAAAATGAGATAAAATTTTTACCTCACCTTTTATTCCATGAGTATTAACAATATCACCAATATAAATATAATTCATACCACACCTACTTATCTAATTCATAAAGAATAATACTAGTCGCAACCCCGACATTCAAACTCTCACATAAAGGATTCATATCAATATAAATAAATTCATCACATAAACTATTTATACTATCTCTAACACCATTTCCTTCATTGCCCATTATTATAGCAAATCTATTACTTTTTTCAACACTTTTTAAACTATTTCCACCAATAACACTAGTAGAATAAACTTTAAAGTTATTATTCTTCAAACTAACAATAAAATTCTCAATATCAGAAACAATAATAATATTCAATTTAAAAAGCATTCCCTGAGTAGCCCTAATAACCTTAGGATTATATAAATCAACACAATTATTAGTCAAAACCAAAGTATCAACATTAAAAGCAACCGAACTTCTAATAATAGTACCTAAATTTCCAGGATCCTGAATATCATCTAAAATAACAATCCTATTACCAGATAAAACGCAATCCCTTTTCTTACACACTCCAATAATACCATTCGGAGTATCCAACGAACTTATATACTTCATAACATCCATAGTTACATAACTAGTTTTAATATCTAAAGAAAAATCAGTACCCTCTAAAAGAATCAATTCCTCCAAATAACCACTATTAAAAGCCTCAATAACTAAATGCTCACCATCAACTAAAAACAAGCCATTTAAATCCCTATACTTTTTATTATTTAACTTACGTAAACTCTTAATTTTATCATTATTAATAGACGAATATAACATAAACTTCACCCATAAAAAATTATACTATTATAGAAAAAAAAAAGAAAGTACTTTCACTTTCTTATCAACTTTTTTATATAAAAACTACCATCATTAATAACATCTAAATCATATAACTCAGCAATTCTTAAAGCAGTATCACCTAAATATTCATTATCATCACTACTATATATCTTAAAAACTTTATCAAATAATTCAAAATCATCAATTCCAAGATATCGAAATAACTCACACAAATACCTTTTTCTAGAAGAAATAGACATATAACAATCAAAATCCTCCATAGGATAAGCAAAAACAATAGAAAAATATAAATAAAATAAACTCTTTATATCCAATTGTTTAGTATAAAAAGAACCATTCTTATACTTAGTATGATCATATATATCCCTATCACCTAAGCCACTAGATAAAACAGGAGTATCATAATTCATAACCTGTAAACCATCAAAATCAATAAACTTAACATCATGATTACTATCAACCATAACATTACCATAACTCAATAAATCAGGAAAAACAATATTAGAATTTCTCCTAACAACATCCTCTACCTTAAAATATAAATCAGTTAAATCAACCAACGACATACCATCATTAACATAATCCAAAATTGGTAAACCATTAATAAAAGACATCGTATAACCAGAAAAATCACAACCAGAATAAACACAACTATCAGGAACAACAATATTAGAATCATTAACTAATTCACTAGTATTTAAAATCTTTTCCTCAATATCATAATCACAGTCACACATAGAAATCAAATGACCTATATCAAACTTTTTAAAAACAACATTATCATCAATCTTATATATAGTACATGAATCTTTTGAACATATCACTCTCTGAAAAGGTAAAATATCATTATACCTAACTCTTTCCATAACCCCACCAATAAAGAAAAACTATTTAACCTTTCTTTTTACATACCTTTTAGAATCATTATCAATACACAATTCATAATTATCAGAAATTTCAGATAAAATATCACTCAACAAACCATTATCACAATTACTATATAACTTCAAAACATAATCCTTTACCCTATCAGAATCCAAACCAATGCGACTTAAATCAGAATCGATAAAATGACTAACATCATTAGAATAATCAACCATAGATAAATCATATCCAAAAACAACATTAAAATACAAACTAAAAAGTTGTTTTATATCAAAATCCTTAGTAAAACAATCATTATTAACATACTTAGTACCAACATACTTATCACGATTTAAAACATATAAATCAGACAAATAACCATTACATTGAATACCATCATAATCAATAAAACGAAAACTTTCACCATCATACATAATATTATACTTATCCAATAAATCAGCAAATACAATACTTTTGTCCCTCATAACTATACTTTCTAAAGCTTTAAATTCATTAAAATAAATACTCAAATTGCAAGCAACCTTAGGAACATAAAAAAACCTATCACAACAATATTGACCATATGTTCCTCCATCTACACATTTCATAACGTATCCCATATAATTATCTCTAGAATCATAAATAGCCATACTAGGCACAACAATTTCAGATAAATTATCAAAAGAATGAGAATTTAAAACTTTATCCTCTAAAGATAATCCATTACTTGCCAAAATATCAATGTATCTAGGACACACCAATTTTACCGCCTCACTAATAAAATCTCTATCTTTATTTTCTACTCTAGATTTACTAAAAATACCACTAGGGCCAGCCTCTGATATTTCACGTCCAATTTTTACATCATCAATGCATATCTTTTCCATAACCAATTCTCCTCATTATAGTACACATCAAGTGTATAATAACAAACAAATATAAACAAGTCAATAAAAAAACAAAAAGAAATAGTTACTCAACTACTTCTCTCAAATAAAAATCTTTATAATATGTTGTTACATCAGCTAAGGAATCATAATTAGGCATTGTTAAAAATTTTAAATATCTTTGACCATTCTTAAAAGCATTATAATCTCTATAATATCCAATACCTTGAATCAAAGCTGCTTTACTCTCCCAATCAGAAGACAAACTACTACTCGCAACAAAACAATATGCATATGCAGAACCATCAGTAACTTGACTCAATTTAGTTCCAGCAGGAATACTTCCATAATTCCATGCAGACTTCAACTTTATACGATTAACTATCTCTCCATCAATTTCTTTGTTAACTTCAATATTAGTTGTAACCTCTTCTGTATTGTTATCATATAATTTTTTCCATGCATTTCTAGAATAAGTTAATTCTGGATAACTATATCCTGTTGAATCAACATAATTCCAAAAAATAAATCCATGTTGATAATCCTTGGTTGTATTTACATCCCAATTTGTCATATCAGTTAAATAAACATATGTATCACCATCATTTAAATCACGAGCTAACGTAGTTAAAGTATTTGACATATATGAATATTGAGATGGAATCATAATTTTACGATCAATATCATAAGGAGCAAAACCTATATAGGCTTTGGTTAAAGTATTATTAGTCTTAACTGTCACTCCATACTCATATTTTTTTTCATTATCAACAGACATATATATACCACCTGTAATTTGACTTTGACCATCTGTAGTAAGACTCAAATAGCCTTCACTATTATAAGTAAACTGACTAAAACCAGTATTATCACCAAAAGACAAATCACCATTAACAAATAAATTATCACCTCTATTAGTAGAACAAGAATAATTTAATTTAGTTACAACACCTTTATAATAATCATAATTATTACCACCAATAGAAATACATCCACTTATAAATTTATGATTATGAACAAGTATATTTCCACTTGGAATATTCCAATTTCTGCTTAAATAAATAATACTCGCATCTCTTTCAAGATTTCCCTTTATATTATAATAGTATACTCCATCTAAAATGCCATTATTAACATTTGAATTAATTAAAGCTATCTCACTATTAATATTTAAATCATTAATATTATCAATAGAAGAATCACTATCAATAAAAATATCATTAATACCAACATTAATAACTAAATTTCTATTATAAGAAACCTCATTACTAGGATCAATTACATCCTCTTTAAAATAACCATTATCAATTAAGTAACCCAAAGTAATAGCATAATAACCACTATCAGGAATTAAATCAACATTATCAGTTCTCCACATAGAAGCAGCACTCTTAATATTACTAATCTGAACATCACTTAAAACCTGTCTTGAATCCTTTAAATTCTTATCAACAACAGTTAAAACAATAACAGACATTAAAGCAAGTAATGTAATAACACCTAATATTTCAATAAAAGTAAATCCATTTTTTCTCATACTAGATATACCCCAAATAATATAATCCAAACACAAGCGCAGACAAAATAACAAGAAATACAAATATTATAATAATAGTTTTATTCTGACCTTTCCTTTTACTAGCACTCATACTTCTTTTGACAATTAAATTACGACCAGTCATACCTTCCATTAAAGAAACACCTAAAGAACCCAAAACAGTAGTACCAATATCACATAAATTACCACCAACTAAACTATGAGAATCCCTAGATAATTCACTATCAACAGCGATAAAAGGAACCTTCTTAGAAAAATTAACATTAACAAGTTCATCTTTGTGATTATATAAAACCTCATTAATACCATAAGAAGACGTTACATATAAAACACCATTCATACTCACAACTTGATTATAAACCTGATTCAAACACTTATCTAAACTATTTAAACAAAATTTAATATTATCAGTATTAATATTAAACCTATTATCAATTAAAGAATAATCAACAATAATTAAATCATAATAATTTGTATTAATAGCCTCAACGACCTTACTAGTAATCATTTGATATGTACTAGACATATTAAAATTATAATCACCACTAGTAATAGGATCAATACCCAAAACCTGAGTAGCCTGCATATTATTACATCCATTAAAATAATAATTCAAATAAGGAATTCTTTCCTTAGAAGAAATCAATAAATGCTTAATACCACTATTATTCAAACACCTATAAAAAGAAGTTTTAACAGGCTCATAATTAAAACAACTAACACTAGTCTGATTAGAAAGAGGAAATAAAGAACATACCTTGATATTAATACCAGTATTATTAGTATACATATACTTACTAGGTTGAACCAATAAATCAGTATAAACAGAACCTAAATCATTCTCATAATTGAATAAAAACACACCATCAGTATTTCCAATCAAACCATCATTAGAAACAATAAAAGGAACAATATTTTCCTCCAAATTATTACGCTTATAATTACTATCAACAGCCTCATTATAATTTACCCAATGTTCACCAATACCACCAACAGAAACCTTATACAATTCCTTAGTAACAGTAATACCAGAAGAATCCTTTAAATGCTTAATACCAGCAATAACACTTATCTTAACATTTGGATACAAATTCAAAATTCTATGAACATTCAAAGTATACTTAGAAAAAGTCTTATTCAAAGAATTATTATTAGCGCCTAAATACAAATGAAGGAAAATATCCTTAATACCAATACTCATACAATACTCAACCATTTTACGTAAATGAGACATAGAATCCTCACCATACTTATTTCCTACCAAAGTAATCAAATGAATCCTAGACTTATTATTAATAACATGATCAGTAACACATTTCAAAGCCTGATTATTAAAAAACATATTATTATCAATTTTATCATTGATAATCTCAATAGATTGCTTAACAATACTACCAGCACCAATATTTAAATAACCTAAATCACGTGTCGCACTAGCATTCTCACTAAGACCTACACCCTTACCACTAGAATTCAAAGAAGAAAATAAATACCTATTAGACAAGGTATCCAATGTAGGCATAACATCACTACTATACAAATTATAGGATTTCGCATCCTCAATTCCCATACCATCCATCAAAAATAATACAAAAGGTTTTCTTACCATAAACAACCTCCCTATTCTATTAAACATTATATAACTTATAATAATAAAAGTCAAAATAAATCATAATATATAATGGTGATTATAATGTTTAATTTGAAAGATGCAGTAGAAATTGCGAATAAACTTAATATCAAATTCGATAAATTTAGTATTAAAGATTTACTAACTGGAATGAATATAGAACTAGAACATGGAAAAATAAACGAAGCAACAAACATCACAAACGACGACCTAGAACTCACAACAAAAATCGCATTAGCCCACCTAAATGAATATCCAAACTATTATAACGAAGAATATGGACTACCAAAATTTGAAAAAACACTAAAAGAAAAACTGTCAAATAAATGACAGTTTTAATATTCAATAAAAAATTTATCATCACTAGAACTTATCCTTTTAAACTTATGAAAATCATTTAAAATACCAAAAAATTTAGAACCATTAAACCTCGACTTATATAAATCACTTAAATAAGTGAACTCATCACTAGATAAATCACTATAATTTTTAAAACTAGAAACATCAATATCAGACATAAAAGTATTACCGATAATATAATTATTATAAATATTAAATACATTATCATAATAATTAATCAATACATTTATATTTCCTTGATTATCAGAAACAACACTACTAATACTACCATTAATCTCAAAAATAGTATCAAAATCAATATTAAAAAAACCATCCTTACCACTAACAACAACACCTAAAATCTTCATATCATCATAAACCTCAATAGAAACATTACCACTATTATTCCTTACACAAATAGAAAAATCACCAAAATCAAAATCAATACCTAAAAACCTATTAGAAAACCCCTTAGTATAAATATTTATAATAAGATTCCCATCATAACAATTATTTAGAATAGACTTCTTAGACTCCTCCAAATAAAACCTAAGACTATCAACTTCAATGCCACTAATACGAGAAAAAGTATCAAGTAAAACTTTATCCCTCAAAGTATTATCAATAATATTAAGAACCAATCTATTATAACTTTCCAAACTATACTCATAACTTAATTTATTAACAGAATATTCATCACCATTAACCATAATCTTACTATTAGACCTACTAAAATCACTCATATCCAAAGAATCAATTAAAATATCCTTATAAGATTTCAAAACATACCTAATGTCAGACCTAGATATACATGAAAATCTATCAAATAACCAATGAGAATTAACATAATCATCATCTATCTTAATTAAACTAGAAAAATCATCACCCAAAGAGACAAAACCCTGACTACCTAAAAAATTAATAAAAAAATCAAACAATCTTACATCATTCTCATATAAAGATGTACCTACTTCAATCCTTTTATTAACATAATCCAATCCAAAACTATAAAAAAACTTCTCACTATTTAAATCACTTAACCTTAAAATATTAGTATCAAAAGATATATCACCATTAAAAAAAACATCACTACTAAAATCAAAACTAGAAATAAAACCATCAAACCTATCATAAACACCATTAATAACACTTGTAATAATCTTTTTAGGACTACGATAATAAAAATATATACTTAAAAACATAACAAAAATGAAGAAAAACAAAGAAACAAAAAAAACAACTTTTTTCCATTTACTACCTAAACAAAAAAAACGATTACAAACCTTAAAACCACAATTACTGCAAAACTTATAATCTTCCTCCAACTTTGAACCACAATTTTTACACTCCATAAAAACCCCCATCCAAAAATATATAAAAAAAATTGTATAAATAAAGAAAAAATAAAGAAAATATAATAGGTGATTATATGAACAAATCAATATGGGAAAATAAAAATAAAGAAACAAACTACACAAATAAAAACATAGAAACAGACATACTAATAATAGGCGGTGGAATAACAGGAATAACAACCGCACTATACCTACTTAATAGCGATAAAACACTAACACTCATAGAAGCAAATAAAATAGGATCAGGCATAACAGAAAGAACAACAGGAAAAATAAACATTATGCAAGAATATAACTACCAAAAAATCAAAAAAATGACAAACATAACAACAAGTAAAAAATACTTAAAATCGCAAATATACGCAACAAAAGAAATAATAAAAATAATAAAAAAATATAAAATAGACTGTGACTTAGAAAAAAACGACTCATATCTTTTTACAAATGATAAAAAAAATATAAAAAACATAGAAAAAGAAAAGAAAATACTAGAAAAACAAATAAAATGCCAAAAAATAAATAAACTACCAAATAACTATCCTTGCATATATGGGATAAAAACAAAATCATACATATTTAACCCAATAAAATATATTAATGAAATTAAAAATATATGCAAAAACAAAATAAATTTATTAGAAAACACAAGAGCAATACAAATATCAAAAAAACTAGACCACTACCTTATCAAAACAAATAAAAACAAAATAAAAGCAAAACAAATAATAATATGTACACACTATCCAATATTCATAAATAAACTATTTATACCAATAAAAACAACAATAGAAAAAGAATACATATTATCAGCACAAACAGATAATACATATAACGCAAATATGATATCAAACGATAACGAAATAATATCAATAAGATACTATAAAAACAATATAATATACGCAAGCAACAAAACACAACTAGGTAACGAACTAGACCATAAAAAAAATATGGAAGATACAATAAAAAAATTCAAAAAACACTTTAACTACCCAATAACCCACACATGGTATAACTTTGACATAATATCAAACGATTACCTACCAATAATAGGTAAAATAAAAAAAGAAAATATACTAATCGCAACAGCATACAATAAATGGGGAATGACAAATTCAATACTAGCCGCAAAAATAATGACAGACATAATAAAAAATAAAGAAAACGAATTCATAAAACTAGTCAACCCATATAGAAAAACAAACATAAAAAAAATAATAAAAAATATTAACTATAACTACGACAATATAAAAACATACATAAAAAACAAAAAGCAAAAAAACATTACATACAAAATAGAAAATGGAATAGAATACGCAATATATACAGACCAAAACAAAAAAGAATATAAAATAATAAATAAATGCCCACATTTAAAATGCAAACTAATATTCAATGAATTAGATAAAACATGGGATTGTCCATGTCATGGTTCAAGATACACAATAGATGGAAAAATAATTAAAGGTCCAAGCACACACTCAGTAATAACAAAAAGAACTCATAAATGAGTTCTATTTTTTATCAATCATTTCATTAAGCACAGTGCCAATACTTGCAACACCTTGTAAATCAGCAGGAAGAATAATCTTAGTTGCTTGACCATTTGCAACATTAGCCAAAGCGTCATAACTCTTTAAAGCTAAAACAGCTTTATCAGCACCAGCCTCTTTAAGTAATCTAATACCTTGAGCCTCAGCACTCTTTAATTTAAGCATAGCCTCAGCTTCACCTTCAGCAATCTTAATTTGAGCTTCCTTCTTAGCCTCAGCACGTAAAATAGCACTTTCCTTCTCACCTTCTGCAATTAAAATACTAGACTTCTTTTCACCCTCAGCTTGAAGAATCTTTTCACGTCTTTCACGTTCAGCACGCATTTGCTTTTCCATAGCCTCTTGAATATCACGAGGAGGAATTATATTCTTAACCTCAACACGGTTAACTTTAATACCCCAAGGATCAGTAGCCTCATCAAGAATAGCTCTCATTTTAGAATTAATAATATCACGACTAGTTAAAGTTTGATCAAGCTCCAACTCACCAATAATATTACGTAAAGTAGTAGCAGTCAAAGTCTCAATAGCATTAATTGGATTTTCAACACCATAAGTATACAACTTTGCATCTGTTATTTGAAAATAAACAACAGTATCAATCTGCATAGTAACATTATCCTTAGTAATCACAGGTTGTGGAGCAAAATCCTTAACAACCTCTTTTAAAGTAACAACATTAGAAACCCTATCAATAAAAGGAATCTTCAATTGTAAACCATTATGCCAAGTCTTATAATAAGACCCTAATCTTTCAATAACATAAACCTTTGCTTGTGGTACAACTTTAATATTAGGTATAACAATAAATACCACAAAAATAAAAATAAAAAATAATAATTCCATAATTAATCCTCAACTTTCTTAACTTTTAATTTAGTACTATTAATTTCTAATATACTAACAATACTATCAACATCAATATCACTATCACTAATAGCAGTCCAATACTTACCATCAACCTTAACAACACCAGGTCTATTAACAAAAATTTTTTCAACAACAATACCTGTCATATTATAAATTCTGTCAAGATTAGTTTTCTCATGATGCACATTAACCATATTCTGTAAAGGTCTACGAGTAGTAATCAATAATAAAATACCGACAAGTACAAACACACTACACTGTATAAATACTGAATCAACAAATATAGAAACAATCAAAGCAATAATACCACTAGCAATAAACCAAATAGTAATTAAATTAACAGTAATTGCCTCTAAAAATGCACATATTAGAATAACAGCTAACCACTCTAACACCATAACAAACCTCCCATATAAATTATACTATAAAAAAAAATAATATACAATAAAAAAGAAAACAAACTAGTTTTCTTCATTACTTTCTAATTTAACCAAAACCTCTCTTGGTTTAGAACCATTATTAGGACCAATTATTCCTCTTTCCTCCAGCAAATCGATACATCTAGCAGCACGATTATATCCTAAATGAAATCTTCTCTGTAAAAGTGAAGCACTCGCCTTTCCCTGAGTAACAACAAACTCAACAATTTCATTATAAAGAGGTTCCTCTTCAGCATCATGTTCACCATCAAAAGAACTCTTAGCATTCATCTCTTCATCATCCATTAAAAGAGTATTATCATATCTAGCCTTTTGTTGAGAAATAGTATAATCAACAACAGCTTTAATCTCATCATCAGAAATAAATGTACCTTGAACACGAATTGGAACATTCTCACCTTGAGGTAAAAATAACATATCACCTTTACCTAATAACTTCTCAGCCCCAACCATATCAAGAATAGTACGAGAATCAATTTGAGAAGAAACCGCGAAAGCAACACGAGTTGGAATATTAGCTTTTACAACACCTGTAATTACATCAGTAGAAGGTCTTTGAGTAGCAACAATCAAGTGAATTCCAGCTGCACGAGCCATTTGAGTAATACGCATGATAGAATCCTCAACTTCCTTTGCAGCAACCATCATTAAATCAGCAAGCTCATCAATAATAACAACAATAAATGGAAGTCTCTTCATATCCAAATTAGGATCTTCTTCATTCTTCTTATCAACTAACTTATTATAACCCTCAATATTCTTAGTTCCACTACTCTCAAATAAATCATAACGTCTTTCCATTTCAACAACAATCTTCTTAAGAGCAATATTAGCCTTACGAGCATCAGTAACAACAGGCGCAAGCAAATGTGGAACACCATTATACATAGAAAGTTCAACCTTCTTAGGATCAACTAACACAAGTTTAACCTCATCAGGACGAGTACGCATAAGCATAGAAACAATTAAACTATTAATACAAACAGACTTACCACTACCAGTAGAACCAGCAACTAACATATGAGGAGTCTTATTAATCTGCCAAGTAACAGGATTACCCATTATATCTTGACCAAAAGCAACAAGCAATTTCTTATCATCATCAGAGGGTTTAATAGTTTCCAAAATTTCACGAACACTAACCATCGCAGTTTGAGCATTAGGAATCTCAATACCAACAGTCTTCTTTCCTGGAATAGGAGCCTGAATTCTAACATCCTTTGCAGCCAAAGCCAAAGCAATTTCCCTATGAATTCCTAAAATCTTACTTAATTTAGTACCAGCCTTAATCTCCATTTCATACTGAGTAACCGCAGGTCCAACATGAGCAGTAACAACATGACCCTCAATATTAAAATCATGAAAAACTTCCTTCAAAACATTTGCAGTCTCATTAATCTTAGACTTATTAACAGATAAATTCTTCTTCTTAGGTTTACTAAGTAATTCAATACTAGGTAACTTATAATCCTTATTTTCCTCATAATCATCAGGAACAACAATCTCAATATCATCATTATTTACAACAACAGCATCATCAACTTTTTCAGACTGCTTCAACTCATCAAAAGAAGAAATAACAACCTTATGATCATCCTTACTCTCAACATCATCATCACTAACCTCATTAGGAATTTCAATCTTTAACTGTTCCTTCTTCTCGCGAGACTTACCTTCAGCACGTTTAAGAGCTCCACTAACCTTTCTCTTACTAGCACTAACCATATCATAAATTGACATACCAGTAAACATTACAATACCAAAAATAATCAAAGCAATACAAACAACACGAGTACCATCAATAGTAAACAAAGTAACATTCAACCATGAAAACAAAGCACCTATCATACCGCCACCTTGAACCTGAGCAGTACCATGAGCAAAAGCCATTAAATTATCAACAGTTTCAGTAAAAATCTGAGTACCATCAACATTAAGTTGCTTTATATAATCCAAATGACAAAAAATAAGCAAAGAAATTATAATCGCATATAAACCTATCAACTTAGAAATAAAAAAATTAGGATACTCACGTTTTACTATCATATAAATACCAACAATAAATAAAACTACCAATAAAATATTGTAAGCAACACCAACAAAAAACGCAGCAAAACTTTCAATAAAATTACCAACAATACCAAACTTGCAAATTCCAATAATTGAAGCCAGAATCAACAACATTCCCTTAAGCTCAATAAAATAACTTACATCTTTTTTACTTTCTTTTCTTTTCTTCTTCTTAGCCATAACTACCTCCTGCTACCATAATCTATAAAAATTATATCATTTTAATAAAATAAAGTAAATTATACCTCATAAAATAAAGAAAAAAAATGTAAAGAAAAAGAAGACTAACCATGTCTTCCTCCACCACAAGAATGACCTCCACCAGAAGAACCACCGTGAGAACCTCCTGACGAAGACGAAACAGTATAATGAGTTGTATGAGAATTAACAAACTGATCAACATGCTCAGTATACTTTATAGAATCCTTAGATAAATACTCACTTGCATTAGTAGCCTTTCTAACCATCTTATTCTTCTTTACTAAAATTAACATAGTAATTAAAGTAATTAACCCAGCACCTAATAAACAAGGCATAAAAGGAAAACTATAATTAAACCTTATATAACCATCACCAGTAATATAAGCATTTTTAAACTTAGGAGCATACCCCTTATCATAATAATAAGAACATTTAGAAATAAAATAATCAATACCCTCTAAATAATCCTTACCAACAAAAGAATCATATATACCATCTAAAATATTATCATACCTATTTTGATCAAAATAAAGTTGAGCATCACCAAAAGTATAAATATCATAATACCTATTATAAGAAAAATCATTTCTTAAAAGCAAAATACCACTATAATTATCAAAATCAATTCCAAAATCATTATAATCATAAAAATCAGCAGCGTATGCTTCATTCTCAGAATCTTTATTATAAGGCCTATTAATAGACAAGAATACCATATCAATATTAGTCTTCTCTATAAAATCATCAATACTTTTCTTAATAACACTTTCCTCAGAATCAGTTAATATTTCAGCAAAATCATAAACCTTACGACTAGAATCAACATATGGAGTTTTCTTAACATTACCTAAATTATTACTATCAATAGTCCAGTGCTTATTAACACCCCATTTATTAGACTCAGTTCTTTCAAAAACCTTAACATTGGTATTGCCATAATTGCTTCCATCCGTACCTTGAGCTAAAACATTAAAACTAAAAAAACATAATACAAAAACAAATAAAAACTTTAACCTTCTCATGCATTACCTCCACAATAAATAAGATAACTAATCAAAGCACATAAAAGAAAAGCTATAACAAAACTAATAATAGAAACAATCAAAGCCTTCTTCTTATCAAGAGGAATATTACCAATAAACTTACCAGATTCACCATTCATTGCAAATAAATAAAACTTGCCATTATACTTTACATTAACCATCCAAACAGGAAGCAATACATACTCAGTATTATTAGCCTTACTCTCCAAATCACTAGAAGTAATAGTTTTAGTAGAATACCCTACCATACTACTAAGCATTTGATCACGAGTAGAATTAATAGTTCTTACCTTAGCATCCTCAAAAGCATCATCCTTTGAAACATCATACTTTTCAGCTAAAAAACCAGACAAATATGCATGATTATAATCAATTAACTTACCATAATCAAAAGGTTCAATAGAATTCATCATATCATTATTAAATCTTGTAGAACCATCAACAGGAACTCTATTAAAAACCATATTACCAGAACGTATAACCTTATAATAATCAGTTTTAGTATATCTAGTATCCCCAACACTCCATGAACTAACCTTAGTAGCTTTAGCATTAACAGTACCACTTACATCAACATCATATAACCAAAAAGGAATATATACACCAGTTATCTTCTCAATATTCTTCTCACTAACAAATGCCTTTGGAGTAAGAGGTCTACCCTTACGTAAACCCTTAAAAGCTTCAATAGCCTTCTTCTTCTCAACCTTAAAAGGAATTATATACTTAGGAGCAAACTCACCAGACAATCTATTCTTAATAATAGAAGTATTGCCACAATAAACACAAAAAGTAGCAGCAGTATTCTCATCAGTTATAATTTCAGCGCCACAATCAGGACAATTATAATTAACATAAGACTCAAGTTGCTTGTCAATTACATCTTTTATTTTATCCATATCTGTTAATTGTTCAGCACAAAACTCAGAATCACAATGATCACATTTAAATTTACCTAACTCAGGCTTAAAATGAATAGGTGCTCCACAATTAGGACACTTACTATCTAAAACTTTACTCATACACTCACCCTAAAGTCAATTATATCAAATACAAAAATAATTGTAAACAAAAAACAACCTAGTCCTTAGGTTGAAAAATAAAACTCAAAAAGAAAGAAAAAATAATAGCAGAAGCAATACCAGAAGCAGTTAAATCAAAAATTCCCATCATCAATCCCATTATTCCATACTGAGAAGCACTAGCCATAGCACCATGAATAAGCAAATGACCAAAACTAGTAATAGGAACAGAAGCCCCACCACCAGCCCATAAAACAAACCAATCATAAATTCCAAAAATATCCAAAAAAGCACCTAAAACAACAAACATAGCAGTAATATGTCCAGGAGTAAGCTTAGTATTATCCAAAATAATTTGGCCTATAAGACAAACAATACCACAAAAAATAAAAGAATTAATAATTGTCATTTTATTACCTCCAAACTAATAGCATGAGCAATGCTAGGAATAGACAACTTCTGATTAACCATAGAAGTATTCATCAAAGCACCAGTAGCAACCAATAAAACACGATTAATCTCACCCTTTTTCATCTTATTAATAACATATGAATAAGCAACCAAAGGCAAACACGCAGGACCACTTCCACCAGCATAAACAGGTTGAGAATCAATATCAAAAATCATACTAGCTGCATCATCATAATTCTTTAAATCAACATTATATTCAGTTTTCATGTAATGGGTTAATATTTTCTTACCATAAATACCCAAATCACCAGACAAAATTAAATCATAATAACCTACTTCCCTCTTAGTATTCATTAAATGCTTATAAATAGTATCACCACAAGCACATGCCATTACACCACCCATATTATAAACATCCTTTATACCCATATCACATACAGTACCAATAGTACTACTATCAATACGAATACCCTTCATATCACGAGAAAGATAAGCACTACAACCCCCAGTAGTAGTAAAAGTTGTATATCTAGGCTTAGGGCCACCATATTCAACAGGATACCTAAATTGCTTCTCAGCAGAATTATTATGACTAGAAACACTACAAATAACATTATTACAACACCTATGCTCGACCATATTTGCCCCTATAATTAAACCTTCAACACTACTTGCACAAGCATTATAAATACCTAAAAAAGGAATACCTAATCGACTCGCAGCATAATTAGAACTTACAAGCTGATTCATTAAATCTCCAGAAATTAATAAATCAATCTGAAACCTAGTCTTACCTATCTTATTAAGTAAAATATCAATAGACTCATCAATCATCCTACTTTCAGCCTGCTCAAAAGTCTTTTCACCAAAATAAAAATCACTATAACTTTTATCATATAACTTACCAAAAGGACCATTTGCCTCATAAGGACCACTAACAGTACTTACCATATTTAAAAAAACATTATTATAATAATTTGTCATATCTATGCCCCCATTATAAACAATCTCAATAAACCAAAAACATAAGCACTAACAACACCAAGCATAATAACACTACCAGACAACTTAAAAATATTAGAACCCAAACCCATAACAATACCTTCTTTTCTGTACTCCAAAGCAGCACTCTGCATAGCATGAGCAAATCCAGTTATTGGAACAATCAAACCACACTTTGCAAAATGAACAAACCTATCAAAAAAACCCAAACAAGTTAAAAAACAACCTAAAAAAATCAAAGTAACAATCATAAATACAGAAGCTTCCTTAGTTGGAATATTAAAAAAATACGAATACAACTCAATCAATACCTCACCTAATACACCCATAAAACCACCTACAAAAAAAGCAACAAGAGAATTGTACATTCTATTTTCCTTAGGAGTATACTTCTTAACAATACCTTGATATTTTCTTTTTTCCATATCATCACCATTATTATCTTGAAAAAAAAAATGAAAATTATACCAATTTTAAAAAAATAAAAGAAAAATAAAACAGATTTTAAAAATCTGCCTAGCGAAAATTAAAAAATTGAACATAAAACAATACAAAATTTAAAAAACATCAATTTGAACAACATAGAATAATGTGATAAAGTGTAAGCGAGGGGAAAAAAGATATGAGTAAAAATCACACTACACACTCCTATTAAAAATCGTTCCCAAAAATCCCCTCAAAACTACACTCTTCAATAAATAATACTCATATCTAAAAAAACAATAGTTAAACTATTGTTTTTTTATGCCACCAAACTATCTCTCAATTTTTTTAAAACCTTTTGTTCCTTACGTGAAACCTGAACCTGAGACATTCCCATACTACAAGCAACCTCACTTTGAGTCATATCCCTCATATAGCGATCATTAATAAGTTCCTTCTCATCACTACTCAACTTAGACAACTCTTCCCTTAAAGCAATCAAAGTATTAATATCCATACTTTCAATATCAGGAATAGTATCAAGTAAAGTTATTTCCTTACCATCAGAATTAATAACACTATCAACACTCCTTATAGGATACCTCGAAAGAAGCGCATCAGAAACTAAACCCTCATCAATCTCTAAAAAACTAGAAATCTCACTTATACTAGGCTCACGCATTAATCTTTGAGTCAATAATATACTTGCTTGCTCAATCTTTGAATTTAAAACACTAATATCCCTACTAACCTTTATTCCTTTATCCCTTTTAACATAATTAGACATCTCACCAAAAATAAAAGGATAAGCATAAGTAGAAAACTTAGTATTTAGACTTGAATCATACCTTTTATAAGCATTTATAAGGCCAACAACACCAACCTGAAACAAATCCTCCTTATTATTGCACCCTGGAAAAAAAGTAGAAATTTTATAAATTAAATTCTTATTCTCTTCAATTATATTAACTAAATTATCCATTATCCTCCTATTCAATAAAATTAAAAGCTGATAGTTCATCATTCACATCGACCATATACTTTAACAACCTAGTACCTTTAATCTTTTCATGAATATTTTCATTATCCACACAACATAACAAACTAACACCTCTATTTTTCTTACATAACTCATAATTATAAAATAATCTACTTATTCCCTTAAAATCAATCCTATCAAGATCACTAACATTAAAAACAACATTTCTAATGCCATTATCACGAATCAAAGAAGTAACATCAGAATCCAATTTCTTTATAGTAACCTTAGTAAGAATTCCCTTCAATCTTATAAAAAGTACACCACGCCTAAACTCAAAATTAATATCAAGCATATAATCACCTCATTACTAATTTAACACAATAAAAAAAAACTTTCCTCAAATTCGACAAAACTAGATTTTATTTTCAAAAAAAACAATATACTTAATTAGGAGTGATTTTATGTTATTAAAACTATTAAAATATCTATTTAAAGACTTTTACATATTCTCAGCAGCATACTCAAATAACATATTCCCAGAACCATTATCAAAAGAAGAAGAAGAAAAATACGTAAAACAAATGCTTAATGGAGACAAAAATGCAAGAAACAAACTAATAGAACACAACCTAAGACTAGTAGCACACATAGTAAAAAAATACGATAACAAATCAGAAACAGACGATTTAATTAGTATAGGAACAATAGGATTAATAAAAGGAATAGACAGTTTTTCATACAAAAATGGAGCACGATTAACAACATACTGTGCAAGATGCATAGAAAACGAAATACTAATGAACTACAGAAACAATAAAAAAAACAACAAAAACGTAAGCATAAACGAAGCAATAGGATTTGATAAAGACGGAAACGAAATAACACTTTTAGACATACTAAAAACACCAGATCCAGACTTTGCGATGAACATACATAAAAACAATAACATCAAACTACTAAAAAAATACTTTAACGTACTAAACGAAAGAGAAAAAAATATAATAATTAAAAGATATGGATTAAACAACCAAGATGAAATAACACAAAAAGAAATAGCCAAAGAACTGAACATTTCAAGAAGCTATGTATCAAGAATAGAAAAACGAGCACTAACGAAAATGTTAAGAGAATTTATAAAAAACAAAAACAACAATTAAATTGTTGTTTTACTTATGATAACCAGAAAGCATTTTTAAACACTTATCATTTTTTCTTATCATTTTTAAAACCCTTTTTCTTATTTGTTGAACACGCTGATGCGTAATACCAAAACAATAACCTATCTCCTGTTGAGTTAAATTAAGAAATCCATTTAAACCAAATAGACAATAAATAATCGTTTTTTCCCTATCATCTAAACCTATTTCATTAAAAATCTTATCATAAATATGAGACAATTCCTTATTTTCAACCTGCTCTTCCACAGAAACATCATTATCTACAATTATATCACTATAATAAATTTCATCTGTATTATTAATTGAACTAGATAAACTTACAAAATCCAAAAAAGATAACTCTATCAAATCAATAAGTTCGTCAAGCTTATCATCAGAAAGATTCACTTTCAAATTTTCATGAATTGCCTGCTTCATATAATCACGACTTGGTTCTTTTTCATACTTTATGATATATTCCCGTTTTAGTTTTTTATATAACTTACGCCTAGAAATAAAATCATTAGAATAATAAACATCATTAAGCTGTGAATCTCTAGCACTCATAATTGCTTGAAGAATCCAAGAAGTCGCATAAGTAGAAAATTTATGTTCCTTAGAAACATTAAAATCAGAAATAGCTCTAATTAATCCCGAAGATCCCTCATCAATCAATTCTTCAATAGATAACTTACAATACTTTTTATATTGAAGTGCAATACTACGTACAAGCTTTAAATTACAAACAAATATTGTTTCATGTATAGATTTTTTTAAAACATCAGAACTATTTAACAAATTAAACAAATCCTTTTCATCATTAGAAGACAAAACACTAATATCATCAATAAAACTATAATCACCAGAAGACACATCATAAAAATAATTATAATTAATCACACGATATGCATCAATAAACCCCAAAAAAACCTCATTATTAAATAAACTAGAACACTGTTTATTTTTTACAATCTCATAATTATTAAAAACAACATCACGAACTAAACCATTAATATTACAATACCTAAACAAAATATCATAAAAACCATCATGTATATTTAAATCACTTAATGCCTGAGAAATAATACATAAAGATTTAAAATTAATATTATAATCATCAGAAATACTAAAACTTCTTAAATAGTTTTGAACATCTAAACTCAACATACTATTCCTCCTTAAACTCAAATTATTCTACCAAATAACTTTCAAAAAAGCAAGAAAAAAACCTCATTCGAGGTTTTAAATTCTTTCAGTTTTAACCTTAACAGAAACACCATTCATGTCATATGATTCCTCTAAACTAGAATCCTTAATTAACTCTACTGCTAAAGTTTCATTTTTAATATATTCATTATACTTATCAATAGTTTTATCAAGCATATCATTACCATCATAATAAACATTAATTCTATCAGTAATAACATAGTCATTATCTTTTCTTAAAGATTGAACCTTTCTTACAAACTCACGAGCAAGACCTTCTAAAATCAAATCCTCAGTCAATTCAGTATTCAAAATAACAAATACACGACCATTATTAGAAGAACAATAACCCTCTTTAACATTAACTGAAATAATTACCATAGATTGAGTAATCTCTAAATCAGATCCCATAAATTCAACATGAATACTATCATTCTTTAAAGTTTCAATATCTTTTACAGTTAGAGTTCCAAGCAATTTAGTAAACTCACCTACATTACTACCAAACATCTTACCTACTTCCCTAAAATTAGGCTTAATAACATAATCTAAATAATCAGTCATATTATCAATATAAGTAATATTTTTAACATTCAACTCTTCCATAATAACAGGTTCAAATTCAGATATCTTAGAAGAAATAGAACTATCAAGTAAAACCTCACTAATAGGTTGTCTTACCTTAATCTTAACATCCTCACGAGCAAATCTACCAAGAGAACAAACATCCCTAACTAAATCCATCTTTTCTTCTAATTCTAAATCAATTAATGACTCATCATAAACAGGATAATCAGCCAAATGAACAGAATCATTACCAGTCAAATTCTTATAAATTTCTTCAGTTATATATGGAGTAATAGGAGCACACAACTTACATAAAGTAACTAATACCTCATAAGTAGTTAAATAAACAGCCTTCTTAGAATTAGTTAACTCACTCTCCCAGAATCTTCTTCTAGTACCTCTAATATACCAGTTAGATAA
>DFLA01000019.1 GCA_002374055.1 Caryophanales bacterium UBA3631 | reverse complement strand
ATAGGAAGTATTGATAAAGATGGAATACATTTTGAAGTTACAGATAAACTTAACTTTTTAAATTCAGTAGAAGGAACAAATCAACTAGGATTAGATGATAGCTTAGAATATAAGCCTATATCATTTTCTGTAAAAGGACATACAGAAATAATAAATTATTTATATCCATCAGATGATTTGTACCCATCAGACGATTTATATTTGGAAGGATTGTGATTTTATGAAACTAACATTATGTATAGATAAACAGCCTAAAACTAATCCGTCAAATGAATTAAAAACTTATGAAATAAATATTGGGAATAGATTATGTTCTTATGATGATGTGTATGACGAATTAATTATTACATTAAACGATATTAATCAATTAGAAGGTATTATCAAAAGAAGATGTAATATAGATAGATTCGACATTATAACTAAATTACAAGAAGAATATATACAAACATTAGATATACCAGAAATAACTTTATTTGAAGGTACTAACTATGTATATTTACAAAACTTTGACTATCTTAATATGAAAATAGAATACCTAACAAATGTTGAAATGAATAAACATTTTGCTAAAACAGAAGAATTCCATTCGGCATTAGTTTTAACAGCTCAAGAATTTAATCTTAAACTATCAAAAAAATTAGACGGAGAAGAATTTACACATGCAAACATAGCATTAAAACTAAATGATGATACAAGCGAAGCTTTAATAGACGCTGACAAAATTAATATGAAAGGTAAAACGTTTAATCTTACAGTTGATGATATGTCTATAGAAAGTAAAGATTTCAGTGTATCAAAAGAAGGACATATGAGAGCTACCTCTGGAGAAATAGGTGGCTTCAATATGGATAGCACAAAATTTTATAATAATATTGAAGGTATTTACGATTATACAAAATATGATTTATCAACAGTAAAATCATTTATATATGACTACATAAGTAGAAGTTTAGATATGAATACGCCTTATGATTATAGTGGCAATGGAAGCATAAACAGTTTAGATGCATTACAAATATCAAGAGTTCTTCAAGGTATTGATGAAAATACGAAAATAATAAAAGGTAGAGTAGAAATAAATTCTAAAAATCCTAAAAATTGCTTGAATGTATTAGATGAATATGGAAATGTAGTTATTTCTCTTGGATTAGGAGGAATAAATTCATCACTTATTAACACACATAATATCATATGTGGAGATTATGCAGGAATAGATAGTGAAGTATTTCACGGCGTTGCTTTAAATGGAGAAAATGGAAAGATAACATGTAGAGGAACATCAACAACTGATATGATAGAAATTATACCTGGCGATAGATTTAGAATGTATAGTTCAGCCGGAAATACAATAACATTAAGATCTAATGACGGATTAATAATATGCAATTCTGTACAACAAACATCTTTAGAAAGTAAAAAAAAGAATTTTGAAAAACTAGAAAATGCATTAGATATTATAAAAAATATAGATATATATAAATACAATATGAAAACAGACGAAGATACAGATAAAAAACATATAGGTTTTGTAATCGGAGATAAATTTAATTATTCAAAAGAAGTCACATCAAAAGAAAATGATAGTGTTGAACTATATTCTTATATATCTGTATGTTGTAAAGCAATACAAGAACAACAAGAACAAATAAAACAACTTCAAGAAAGAATTAAAAGATTGGAGAGTGATAAATAATGGCATATCAAAGAGTTGAATGGCAATCTGGAACTAAGGTTGCAGATGGTTATGTTGAAATAAATGGAATAAAACATACAACAGTACAGCCACAATATTCAGGGGCAACGCCAATAAATCCTGCAAGTTTAAATATAATGGATAAAGGAATATTTGATAATTCACAGGATATAGAACAAAATACCCAAGATATACAAGAAAATAGAAATATATTAAATGGACTAGCTTCTGCAGGATGTTTATATGTAGAAGATATACAATGTAGAAATTTATTTAATAAAAATACTATTACAGAAGGTGTTTGTTTAAATGGAGATGGAACAACAAGAGAAGCTTCTAATTTTTGCATAAGTGATTATATACCTGTAAAAATGCTAAAAAAATATACATATCAAGGATTAACAAATGTAGGCAATGAAACATATTCAGAATTTTATTCTAGCAATAAGACTTTTATAAGTTCTTTTCAACAACAAACAGCAATTAACACTATTACAATTCCAATTGGTGCAGCATACGTAAGATTTTCAATTAGAACAAGTTCATCAGATCAAAACACATTCCAAATTGAACCAGGAGAAGTTGCAACTGATTATACAGAACATAAAGAAATAACACCTACAATTGAAAATAGTTTAGATAGTGATAGTACAGAAAATGTTCCAAGCGTCCATGCAGTAAAAGAACAAATTGATAGTTTGAATTCAATTGTTTTATATAATAATTCGACTGGATCAAAAGAAACAATAACATTGAACGATAGTACTGAAAATTATGAATATATTGAAATATTTTATAAGAATAATGATGGACAGTTTAATAGTTTGAAAGTTTATGAACCAAATGGGAAAAAGATTATTCTAATGAGTGTAACTCCAGCAGGTGGCACTACTAATTATCTAAAATCAACAAGAATGACAATAAGTCAAGATAAAATAACTGTTGATACATATTTAGAAACAGGATTAGCCACAAGTGGCATTAGTGTAGTGAATTCTAATCAACACTATATTACAAGAATAATAGGTTATAGACCAATAAATAATTAGAAAGAAGGAAATATAATGGATAAAATAAAATTATTTTTAACAGGGATTTTTGGAGCACTATTTAGTCTTTTTGGACTATTAACAGTACCTTTATTATTGCTATTAACAGCTAATATAGTAGATTATATAACTGGATTAATAGCAGCAAATAATAGAAATGAAAAAATATCATCATATAAAAGTTTTAAAGGTATAGCAAAAAAGATATGTATGTATCTTTTAATTATTGTAGGATTCATGATTGATGTAATGGTAACATATGGAATTGAACATCTAGGACTACAATTTGATTTTCCTACTATATTCGCTTGTATTATAACACTATGGCTAGTATGCAATGAAATAATTTCAATATTAGAAAACTTAATTGATATAGGGGTGGCTATGCCGTCTTTTTTAATGCCACTTGTTGAAAAAATGAAACATATGACAGAAACAAAAATAGAAATAAATACAACAGAAGAAGAAAACAAGAAGGAGGATTAATATGATTAAGATAAGAAAAAATTTACTTCCAGAAAGTTTATACGATTGGAAGTCCCCTTATGAGATGAAGCCTACAAGAATAGTAGTACATAATACAGCAAACGATGCAAGTGCAGACGCAGAAATTAATTACATGATCCACGGTGATAGTGAAGTATCTTATCATTACGCAGTTGATGATATAGAAGCAGTACAGGGATTACCCGAAAACAGAAACGGTTGGCATGCTGGAGATGGAAATGGGAAAGGAAACCGTGAAGGTATCGCAATAGAAATTTGTTATTCTAAATCAGGTGGAGAAAGATTTATAAAAGCAGAACAAAACGCAGTAGAATTAATAGTAGATATCCTTAAAAGATATGGATGGAGTATAGATAAAGTTACTAAACATCAAGACTATATGGATAAATACTGTCCTCATAGAACATTAGATATGGGATGGGATAGATTTATTAAAATGATAGAAAAACGTCTTAATGAATCTAAAATACCTCAAAAAGATAATACTATAAATGTATTTGCACAAGGATATACAAAAGAGGACGGTTGGTTGCCTGAAGTAAAAAACAATAACGACTATGTAGGGTATAAAAACCATGCTTTAAGATATTTAGCAATGAGAACAGATATTGGGTACTTAAAATATAGAGTCACTACAATAACAGGCAAAATTCTACCGTGGGTAACTGGATATAATATAAATGACTTAGTTAACGGTTGCGCTGGTAATGGTGAACCAATTGCGACAGTAGAAGTATATTTTTACACTCCAAATAGTATTAGACCTTACAAAAAGGCCAAATATAAAGTTAATGATTATGATTGGCAATACGACACAGAAACATCTAATGGTCAAGATGGTTATGCAGGTGTAAAAGGTGTAGTTGCTACTAAATTTGAAATTGTAATAGAATAAAAAAAACTAGCTTTGGCTAGTTCTTTTTTTGTCAAAATATGTTATTTTTGTTGACAAATAAAAAAAAAGTTGTAAAATATTTTACACATGCGAATCAAAATACTGTTGACAAATCAATTCTTGCATTTTATAATTATATTGTAGGATATGATAAGTCCATACATTATTTGCAAAGATTTGCATAATATAAAAAAGCGAGATATATTCTATTTGGTTTTAGATGTATCTCCACTTTAAAATTTTGAGTGCACCTAATTATAGGTGCTTATTTTTTTCTAAGTTAGTAAGAGCTTCGATAATTTTATGTACTTTGTCTAATATTAAATATATTATTAAAAAGTATTCCACCTAAATGATGAAAAAAGTAAAATATATGCCTGCTTCATCTAACCACCTCCTCCAAACATATAAGTTCGTGGAGGCACACCTATTAGAATATATCTCTGTTAAAAATTATATTATTTATTTTAAGTTAAGTCAATATCATTTTATGACAATTTTTTTGCAACGATAAAATGAATAAAAAAACTAGCTTCGGCTAGTTCTTTTTTTGTTGCTTTAGATCATTAATTGCGTTCCTTAAAAATTGGGCTTTTGTTAGTCCATGTTTTTTGAGTAGTAATTCCAATTCTTCTTTTTCTTCAATATTAAGATCTACATTAAACTGTGCTTTGTGTTTTTTTCTGTAGTCCATAATATATTTTGTTTGATCGAATTTTTCCATACAAATTTGACAATTTCATTGTAATATGATAATATTATTTACAGGGGAGTGGCTTATTTACCACTCTTGCCTGTGAAAGGAATGTCGAGCTCGAACTTTATTGATATTCCTTTTTTTGTTATCTTAATTGTGATAACTTTCATTGAAATTGTCATTTCCTCACCTCACTTTCTATATATATTATATCACATGACCTAGGTAATGTCAAGTGTTTTCTTCAATTTAATAAAAAAAATTAGGTACTAAATAAGTACTAAAAAATTAAAAATGTATTAAAATGTGATATAATAACAATGCATGAATTGCAGAAAATAAAGGGATAATTGAATGGCGGAAACATATTTTTTATTTCCCTCCAACTCCGCCATTAAAAAAACAATCCCCTTTTATAGGGGTTTTTTTTGTTCAAGGAGAAAAAGAGTATGAAAATGAAAGAAGAATTGGAAGTAATAATAAACCTTATGGATAAACCAATAAATATTGATTCATTAAAACAAATAAAAGAAATGGTAGAAAAAAAAGTAAATCCAAAATACGTAAGAAGTATAGAAGAAACACACTATATAACAGGAGCAGCAGAATTCCTACTATCATCAAGAATAATATTAATAAACTATAACAACATAAAAAAGTACATGGAAATAGCAAAAGAAACACTAAAAGAAGATACAAGAACTAATAAAAATACAGAAAAAAAACTAATAAGACTTTTATCAGCATATAGGATAATACTACATGAAATACACCATTCAAAACAAATATATAACGTATTTGATACATGCGAAAAAGACACAGAAACAGAAATAATAAAATCAATATACAATATAGATAATGAAGAATATAAAAAACAAATACAAAACAAAGATATATATACAATAATAGAAGAAAAAACAGCTAAAACAAATCAAATATTAAGACCTTATAGTGAAATAAATCCAATAGAAAGAAAAGCAGAAATAGAATCATATAAACAAATAAGAGAATTAATAAAACCAGTAAAAAACTCATATCCCAATGTCTATAATGAAATGGAAATGCAAATACTATTTAATATGTATAATGGATATCAAAATGGAGTACCGTATGAACAAGTGCTAAAAATAATCAAAGAAAATAACAGTAAATATACACTTCCATACAACAGTAAAAATATAAATGATTTCATGAATAAAATAAAAGATAAATCAACAGAAATAGAAAGAATGGAATTAGGATTAAATGTACAAGAAAATACAATAGAAAATACATTTAATAATTTACAAAAAATATACACGCTAAATAAGAAAATATAGTTCACAAAAATAATAAAATTTGATAAAATTAAAATGGTGATGATATGAAAAAATCAGGAACAATAATAATAAGTTTCATACTATGTATAATATTATTTGTAGCAGAAATACTATTTATGACACTATTCAATATAAGCCATGGAATTAAAAAAACAGATATAATAACAACAATAGAACAAGCAAACATTAAAAATGAACTAAATGATATTGACTCATATAAGCAATTAAAAAAAGAAATAAATAATGAATTATTAGATGAACTAGTCTCATCACAAGAAGTAGAAAACTATGTAAAAGAAAACATAAAAGCACTTTATCTAAATGCTTTATACAATGAAAACATTGATTATGTAAGTAGTATTGAACTAAAAGAACAATTAAACAATAAAATAGATATACTAATTGACTTAAATCAAATAGAACCAGAACAAAAAGAAAAAATAATAAGTGTTCTAGATGAAATAACACAAAAAATTGACGAACAAATAGAAAGCGTCGATAACGAAACAGAAATATTACAAATAATAAGACCATTATTCAATGAAAAAACAGCTAATTACATATTAATAGGAGTTATTATAATAGCGCTTCTAATAATTATTATAAATCAATCAAAAAGAGGATATATCTGGGTAGGCCTTCCTACAATAATAACAGGAGTACTATTTTTAATACTAGTACTTGGAATAGAAGGGAAAATACCAGAAACTGGAATAGATGTAGAAATTAAAAATTTTATGATAAATTACTTACCAAATTTATTAAAAACAATGAAAAAATCAAGTATTATAATGACTACTATTGGATTTATAGGATGTGCATTATATACAATACTAAACTATCAAGAAAGAAGTGCACAAGATGGAGAAATTTGATTTATATAAATATGAAAAAGACCTATATGAAAAAGGAATTAAATATATAGGTGGAGTAGACGAAGTTGGACGTGGTCCACTAATAGGCCCAGTAGTAACCGCATGTGTAGTATTACCAAAAGACTTTGAATTGAAAGGACTAACAGACTCAAAACAACTATCAGAAAAAAAGAGAAACGAATACTATAAATATATAAAAGAACACGCACTAGCATGTGAAGTTGGAATAATAGGACCAGAAACTATAGATGAGGTTAATATCTATGAAGCAACAAAATTAGGAATGAAAGAAGCAATAAACAAAGTAAAAGAAAAAATAAACCTAGAACATGTACTAATAGATGCCATGCCACTTGAACTAGATATTCCTACAACATCAATAATAAAAGGAGACGCAAAAAGTATATCAATCGCTGCCGCTAGCGTAATCGCAAAAGTAACACGTGATGAAATGATGTATGAACTAGATACTAAGTACCCACAATACGGATTTAAAAATCATAAAGGATATCCAACAAAAAAACACATAGAAGCACTAAACAAATATGGACTAATAGAAGGCTATAGAAAAACATATGGTCCAGTAAAAAAAATAATAGAGGAGGAAAAAAATGAATCCATTTAACAAAAACCCATTCGCAAAAACAACAAACACACGAATAGTAGGAAACAATATTCAATTTGATGAAAAACAAAAACTAGAAAATATAAGAGAAAATATGAATAAACTTAAACTAAATAAACCAAATGAAACAATGCCTGGAGAAAATCAACAACTAAACATAAAAGAAAGAATAGATAACTTAAAAAATATAGACAAATGGAAATAGAAAAAATAATAGTAGGAGAACTACAGGCAAACTGTTACATATTAAAAAAAGGAAACAATGCACTAATAATAGATCCAGGCGATGAAGGAAAACTATTAATAGAAAAAACAAAAAATCTTAACATAGAAGCAATACTATTAACACATCATCACTTTGATCATATAGGAGCACTAAACTTTTTTAATAATATAGACATAATAGACATATATAATCAACAAAAAACAAACCACTTTAACTTTGAAATAATAGAAACAAAAGGACATACAAGCGATTCAGTAACATTTTATTTTAAAGAAGAAAAAACAATGTTCACAGGAGACTTTCTATTTAAAGGCACAATCGGAAGAACAGACTTGCCTTCAGGAAGTGATGATGAAATGCAAAAAAGCATTGAAAAAATAAAACAATATCCAAAAGAAACAAAAATATATCCAGGACATGGAGAAACTTCAACACTAGAAATAGAAATAAAAACAAATCCATACTTCTAGAAATAAAAAAAATATGATATAATTAAAAAGGTGATACAATGGAAACATTATTAGCGTTAACAGTAATATTCTTACTATTTGAAATCCCAGCATGTATAGGAATGGGATTAATATTTAAAAAAATGAAACTAGGATTCAAAAAAGGAATAATACCATTCTATAACAAAATCGTATTGATAAATAAATATAAATTAAAACAATACAATATAATACTAGTGTTTATACCAATATTAGGTTTTATAACAAACTATCAAATATATAAGTGCCTTGGAAAAGAATATAACAAAGACATGATATATATATTAGAACTAACATTCTTGTCATTTATATTTAATATATTTCTAGGATTAGAAATTAAAGAAACAGAAGAACAAAAACAAGAAAAAGAACAAAAAGAAACAAAAGTGGTAACAGATGACTTTATGTGGTATCCAAAACAAAAAGTAAAAAGCGATACAATATATAAAGCATCAAGAAATAAAATGAGCGCAAAAGTCGATTTAAAAGTAAATAAAAATAACGAAATAATAAACAACAAAAAACAAACAAAAACAAGAGAAATAGAAAATCCAAAAATATGTCCAAACTGTGGGACAAAACAATCAAGTAATGCAGAAGCATGCTATATATGTGGAACTAAATTATAAGTTTCACTTTTTTTTCACATTAAATACACATTCATAATCTATAATGATAATAGATACGGAGGTGATATATGATAATAAAAAACAATTATTAAAAATAAAATAAAATTTTCACTCCTTACTATTGAAAATATAAATATAAATATAAATAATTGTAAAAAAAAACTCTTTATTTAAAACTTATAAAAATATATATCGGTTAAAATGGATGACAAACATCCATTTTTCTTTTACAAATAAAAAAAATATTGTATAATATAAATAGAAAGTAGGGAAAAAATGAAAAATAACAAAGCATTTACATTAGTAGAATTATTAGCAGTAGTAGCCATACTAACACTAATAATAGTAATAATAACTCCAAAAGTATTTAAACAACTAAAAACAGCAGAAAATGTAACAGATCAAGAACAAATAAACTCACTAATAAATACATCAAAAATATATATGAATCAAAATTCAAACCTACTACCACAAGAAAATGATATATATGTAATATCACTAGATGAACTAAAAGAATCTGGATTAATACAAAAAAGTCAAATACTAAACCCTAGTACAAATGAAGAACTAAACGGGTACATTATAGTAAAATTTGAAAACAATAAATATAAATATGAATATAAAGAAGAACTTGAACAAATAACAGTAACATTTGATCCACAAGGAGGAACACTACAAGAAACATCAAAAAATGTAATAACAGGAGAAAAATATGGAACACTACCAACTCCAACAAGAGAAGGCTATACATTTATGGGATGGCGTGGAAAGA
>DFLA01000032.1:9173-13801 GCA_002374055.1 Caryophanales bacterium UBA3631 | reverse complement strand
GTTGCTCTACCAACTGAGCTAACAGTCCAAAAAAGAACAAATATAATATAACACAAAAATTAATAAACTACAATACATTTTTTAATTTTTTTGATTTTTTTGAATATAAATGATATAATCATATAGAAAATAAGGAGTGAAATAATGAAGAAAAAAATAATATTAATAATAATAACAATAATTCTTGTAACGCTTACTATACTAATAACATTCTATTTAAAAAATCTAAATACAATAAAAGAAATAAAAAAATCATTCAATGAATTTGTATTAACAAATAAAAATACTAACCTATACGACCAAGAAAAAAACATAATAGGAACAATAGACGAAAATACATACTTAGAACTAGAAAATAATAAAATTAAATCAAAAAAAGACAAATACTTCAAAATAAAAAATACAGATTATCAAATATACTATAAAGATATAAATAAAACAGATAAACAAGAAAATACAAATAAAAAAGACTACTATATTGAAATAGGAAAAAAAGTATTAACAAATAATCCAACAAACCTATATCAAAATGAAAACAAAATTACAATAAATAATGAATTAGAATTTGATGTAATAAAACAAGATGATACATTTTACTACATCAATTACCTAAATCAAGAATTAAAAATCAAAAAAGAAGAAATAAAAGAAGAACAAGAAAAACAATTAGATAATATAACAACATATATAAGTGTTATAAACTACGAAAACGTTTTAGATGAATGCAATATAAAAGAATGTATAACAAAAGAAAACTTCAAAGAAGAACTAAACTATTTAAAAGAAAACAACTACTACACTATAACTATAGATGATTATAAACTTTGGTTAAATAATAATATAAATCTAAAAGAAAAAGCAATACTACTAACATCAAAAGAAAACCTAAATGAAATAGCACAACAATATAACTTAACAATTGAACAAGACCTAAAAGACTTAACATTCACAGACTCAAATACAAAAAGTGAAAAAGGAAATTCAACTATTCCAAAATACAATATCATAAATAAAACTGACTTTGAAACATTCAAACAAATAGTAAATGGTGAAACAGTATCATACCAAGAACTACCAATAAAGCAAACACACCAATTACCAAGTGAAAATGCAAACGCTTCTGAAATTGCAGTACTAAACTATCACTTCTTCTTTGATCCTGAAATAGGAGAAACATGCCCAGATGGAAACTGTAAAACAGTTCAAGACTTTGAAAAAGAACTAACCTATTTAAAACAAAATAACTATAAAACACTAACAATGGACGAATTTGTAAAATGGATGAATAAAGAAATAGAATTACCAGCAAGAAGCGTACTAATAACAATAGATGACGGAGCAATGGGAACAGGTACACATAATGGAAATAAACTAATACCACTACTAGAAAAATATCAAGCACATGCAACACTATTCTTAATAACAGGTTGGTGGCCAATAGGAAACTACTCATCACCTTACCTAGATATAGAATCACATACATACGATATGCATGAAGGAAACTACTGCGAAGGACAACCAAGAGGATCAAAACTACTATGTTCATCAAAAGAACAAGTATTAGAAGACCTAAGAAAATCATCAGAAATAACAGGTTCAAAAAAAGCATTCTGTTTTCCAATGTATGTATACAATGATATAACACTACAAGCACTTGAAGAGATAGGATTTAAAATAGCATTCGTTGGTGGAGACTACAAAGCATCAAGAAACAACAATAAATACCAAATACCAAGATATCACATATATAGAGAAACAACACTAGATCAATTTATAAACATGATAAGTTAAAAAGGTTAACACCTTTTTTTCTATTGATTTATATAAAAAAATATTATAAAATATTATTATAAAATAAAAGAATAATAGGAGGTAACATGAATATAGAAGAAAAACAACCTTTAACAATAGAATATTTAAAAAGAATGGATGCGTACTGGAGAGCAGCAAACTATCTATCAGTTGGACAATTATACCTACTTGATAATCCCCTACTACAAGAACCATTAAAAAAAGAACATATAAAAAAGAAAATAGTAGGACATTGGGGAACAGTTCCAGGGCAAAACTTTATATATGTACATCTAAATAGAATTATAAAAAAATACGATTTAAACATGATCTACATATCAGGGCCAGGACATGGAGGAAATGCACTAGTATCAAACGCATACCTAGAAGGAACATACTCAGAAATATATCCAAATATCAGTGAAGACAAAGAAGGAATGCAAAAACTATTTAAACAATTCTCATTTCCAGGTGGAATATCATCACACGTAGCACCAGAAACACCAGGATCAATCCATGAAGGAGGAGAACTAGGATATTCACTAGCACATGCATTTGGTACAGTATTTGATAATAAAGACCTTATCACAGCATGCATAATAGGAGACGGAGAAGCAGAAACAGCTACCCTATCATCATCATGGCATAGTTTAAAATTTCTAAATCCAAAAACAGATGGCGCAGTATTACCTATACTACACCTAAATGGATACAAAATAAGTAATCCAACAATCTTTTCAAGAATATCAAAAAACGAATTAGAAAATTTCTTCCACGGACTTGGATGGAAACCTTACTTTGTAGAAGGAAACGAACCGATGATAATGCATGCAGAAATGGCAAAAACACTAGATAAAGTAATTTCAGAAATAAAAGAAATTCAATACAAAGCAAGAAATTTAGATACAAAAGAAAAATTCATTTGGCCAATGATAATACTTAGAACACCAAAAGGATGGACAGGACCAAAAATTGTAGACGATAAACAAATAGAAGGAACATTCCGAGCACATCAAGTGCCAATAGACATGTCAAAACAAGAACACATTGAACTATTATATAAATGGATGAAAAGCTATAAACCAGAAGAACTATTTGATAAATATGGAAGACTAGTCCAACCACTAAGAGACCTAACACCAAAAGGAAATATGAGAATGAGTGCAAATCCAAATACAAACGCTGGAGTTATAAAAGAATTAAGATTACCTGACCTAAAACAATACGAAGTAAAAATAAATGAACCAGGTAAAACAACGACACAAGATATGACAGAACTAGGAAAATATATAAGAGATATATTTAAACTAAACAACGATAACTTCAGAATATTTGGACCAGACGAAACAATGTCAAATAGATTAAATAGCGTATTCGAACAAACAAATAGAACTTGGAACATAAATAAATTAGAAAATGACGAATTCTTATCAAACGATGGAAAAGTAATGGATTCAATGCTAAATGAAAACCTATGCGAAGGATGGTTAGAAGGATATATCCTAACGGGAAGACACGGAATGTTTGCAAGTTACGAAGCATTTATAAGAATAGTAGATTCAATGACAAGTCAGCACGCAAAATGGTTAAAAATGACAAGTCAAATACCATGGAGAAAAGATATTCCAGCACTAAACTATATACTATCATCAACAGTATGGCAACAAGATCACAATGGATACACACACCAAGAACCAGGATTTATAGACCATCTAGCAAATAAAAAAACAGACTTAATTAATATATTCCTACCACCAGATGCAAACACATTACTAGTAACATATGATTACTGCATGAAACAAAGACAAAAAATAAATGCAATAATATCATCAAAACATCCAAGTAATCAATGGCTTACATTAGAACAAGCAAAAAAGCACTTCGAAAAAGGAATAGGAATATGGGACTTTGCAAGTAATGACCAAGATGAAGAACCAGATATAGTATTAGTAGCAGCAGGAGCAACACCTACACTAGAAGCACTAGCTGCAACAACAATTATAAAAAAATACATTAAAGACATAAAAATAAGATTTATAAATGTTATAAACCTTATGAAACTACAAACAAATAAAATAAATAATAATGGTTTATCAGAAGAAGAATTCAATATATTATTCACAAAAAATAAACCAATTATATTCATAAACCATGGATATCCATCACTAATAAAACAGCTACTATTTGAAAGAGAAAACAAAAATATAAAAGTACTAGGATATATGGAAGAAGGAACAATTACTACCCCATTTGACATGAGAGTACAAAACAAAATTGATAGATTTAATATAGTAAAAGAAATTGCAAAAAAATTAGATACACCTAATAAAGCACATATAATAAATGATATGGAAAACAAACTAATAGAACATAAAGAATACATTAAAGAATATGGAACAGACATGGAAGAAATAATAAATTGGGAGTTTACAAAAAATTCATAGAGAAATCTATGAATTTTTATATTAATAATTTTCTGCCTTAATTTCAAAAAAACTTTGAGGATGAGCACAAACAGGACAAATACCAGGTGCCTTCTTACCAATAACAATATGTCCACAATTACGACAAATCCAAATTTTCTCATCATCACGAGAAAAAACAACCTCATCATTAATGTTCTTTAATAGCTTTCTATATCTTTCCTCATGATGTTTCTCAATAGCAGCAACTTGTCTAAACTTAACTGCTAATTGTTTAAAACCTTCCTCCTCTGCTGTCTTAGCAAACTCCTCATACATATCAGTCCACTCATAATTTTCACCATCAGCTGCTTCCTTTAAATTATCAATAGTACTTGGAATACTACCACCATGTAATTCCTTATACCACATTTT
>DFLA01000032.1:2153-9122 GCA_002374055.1 Caryophanales bacterium UBA3631 | reverse complement strand
TTTTAGCATGTTCTTTTTCATTATTTGCTGTTTCTTCAAATATAGCAGCAATTTGCTCATAACCATCTTTTTTAGCTTTAGAAGCAAAATAAGTATACTTATTTCTAGCTTGAGATTCACCTGCAAAAGCCTTCATTAAATTTTGCTCAGTCTTTGATCCTTTTAATTCCATAAATACCTCCTTAAGACAAATACTATGCCTATAAAAAGTATAACATACAAAAAATTTATAATCAATAAAAACAAGATGAATAACTAAATCCATCTTGTAGTATTAACACGAGAAATATAATCATACTCATTAACAATATTATCACTATCATAATCATTATATAATCTCATTAAATAAGGAATACTTATCTTCTTAACAAGAAAATTCTTTTGAATATATAGAAAAAACTCCTTATTAGAAAAATAACAATCCATAAAATCCTTTAATTCATCCTTACAATCACATAAATTATAAAAATTAACTATAACATCACTTATAATATCACTATCATCATACACATAACTAACATCACATGCATCCATAAAAAACCCTAAAATAACCTTAAAATATCATTAAAAGTTATAACTAACATCAATATCATAAGCAATGCAAAACCAATAGTATGAATAGTATTTTCAACCTTCATATCAACTTTACTTCCCTTAATCTTTTCAATTATCAAAAATAAAATTCTACCACCATCTAATGCAGGAATAGGAAGCAAATTCATAAATCCAACATTTAAACTTATAAATCCAACTAAGTAAACTAAATTAATAAAGCCTGCCTTAGCACTTTCACCAACAACATTAAATATTCCAACTGGACCAGACATACTAGAAATACCTAACTTACCAGTAAACAAATTAACAATTACTAAAAACATTTGAGTAACTAAACTAGCAAACTTAGAAAAAGAATACTTTATCGCCTCAAAGATACCATGCTTAACTTGATCCCCAAGACCTATACCATACTTATAACTAACCTTACCATCTCCATTAACCTCAATTGGATTTAAAACAACATCTCTACTATTACCATCAGAATCCTGAAGAGTTAAATTTAAAGGCTTACCATTATTCAACTGAACATCCAAAACCAAAACATCAGTAAAAACAACCTTATGACCATTAACAGCAATAATCCTGTCACCTTCATTAACAATGTCGCTATTAACACCCTCTTCAACATAATTAATATAAGGCTTATTTTGAGAAGAACCATTCCATAAACCAATTATAAAAAATACTAAAATAGCCAATATAAAATTAAACATAATACCTGCAATAATAGTTAAAAAACGTTGAGCCCATGTCTTAGATTGCATTCTCATTTCACTAGGAATCTTTTCATCAACCTCTAATTCCTCACCAGCCATCTGAACATAACCACCTATAGGTAATAACCTTAAAGAATACTCAGTCTCATCATTCTTACGTTTAAATTTAAAAATTCTAGGCCCCATACCCAACGAAAATTCATAAACATAAATACCTGCACGTTTAGCAAACAAAAAATGTCCAAACTCATGAATAAAAACAATAATACC
Source organism: Caryophanales bacterium UBA3631 (assembly GCA_002374055.1). The sequence continues at coordinate 7,578 of DFLA01000032.1, read as the reverse complement.
CAAAATTAAAACCATATAAATTAAAGTCATATTAACCTCCTATAATATTAACAAAAAACATAAATCCTAATAATACAAAAATTATACTATCAAATCTATCCAAAATTCCACCATGTCCAGGAATCAATTGAGAAAAATCCTTTTTATTAAAATACCTTTTAATAGCAGAAAAACATAAATCACCAATGCTAGCCAAAACACTTAAAAACAACGTGATAAAACCAATAATTACTACATCAAAAGAAGTATTAATAACAGTTAAATAAAATACAACCGGAACAAAAGTACCAAATATAATACCACCAATCATACCCTCAATAGTTTTACATGGGGAAATATCAGCTAATAACTTCCTGCGACCAATTAAATTACCAGTAATAAAAGAATACATATCAGTCATAGTAGCAATCAAAATCAAATAAATAAGCATATTATAATCCATATTATGAATTACAATCATTAAAGAATATGAAATACCAAGAAAAAGTACACCACCAATCAAATAAAAAGCATCATTAATACTATATAAACTTCTATCATGATAAATAATACTAGGAATTAAAAAAAGTAAAAAAATGCCAGATAATATTCTATAATCAATAGAAAGAATTAAAGAATCACCACTTATATTAGAAAAAGTCAAAAAAGAAATAGAAATAAAACATATTGTTCTAATAAGTAATGGAACATCCTTTTTAGATTCCTTAACACTTATAAATTCATTCATAGCTAGCAAAGAAAGAATATAAATAAAAGTATTATAAATAGCGCCACCTATAGAAAAAACAAAAACTAAAATCAAAAACATTATTATAGAACTTATTATTTTCTTGTTCATATACCCTCCTATTTACTACTAATATTATAATACAGTTAAGAAAAATAAACAAGAATTAAACATTAATTCTAACAACATTAATACCAATGTTATACAAATAATCTATATCCATACTTCTTCTTTTAAAATTATAAATATACATCAAACCATTCTTAATTTTTATAGGATATAAATTACCAAACCTATCCCTTAAACTACCATTTTTTATATTATAAAAATCAAATAAATTTAATTTAGAAACCATTACCTCTTCGTGAGAATCAACAATAACCTCCAAATTAGGATGAGCACCATACCTTTCATGATAAGAATCAATAATACTCTTAATCTTAACTAAATCAAGCTCATATGACAAAGTAACCTTATTAACACCAATACTATGTAAAAAAGCAACACTATAAGAATTAACAACATTAAAACTAAAATCAGTATCAACATCACTATACCTATATAAACTACCAATTTCTCCAACTAAAACCCTAGAAGAAATATCAAAATAACCATAATTAACACGAGGAACCTTATAATAAACATTAGAATAATTTAATTTTTTAAAATCATCATAATTATCAATATAAACATAATCATAATCCTTATACTTATCATATAAAGAAGCATCCTCAATTAAGCAACTTTTCTTACATACATGATCATAATCAAAAACACTAATACTATAACTACCCTTAATATAATTAGTACTATATAATCTTTTAGAAACAAGTAACTCAATACATCTTCTTCTTATATCATTTAAATAAGAAACAGGAACAAACACATTATCATCTAATATAACATCTAACCTATCAAATTTAAAAACAGTTCCACCTAATCTATCAATTTGCTTAATAACATCTTCCTTTTTAATAGAACGCCTAATAGCGCCTTCAACCAAATAATCACTAACACTAACAGTATTAATACCATCAGATAACTCCAAATAAATTTGATTATCCTTACTTAATCTTATTAAACCATTAATTAAAACTTTCCTAGACCTAGAATTAATTATATCGTTTATTTCACTAATCTGTAAAAAATCAGTAGTTTTCAAAACAAAAGAATCCCTCAAAACACTGTCACACTTAAACTTAACAACAGAGCCACCACAAGCATGAATAACATCCTTATTATCAACAAACATCTTATCAATGCTTAAACCAACATCCTTTTTACCTACAATTCTAATACCATCATGAACATTCAAATCATCACTTAACTTAACATAAGCATACCCATTTTTATAATCAACAACTTTACCGATTTCAATACCCATATGATTAGGTCTTTTAGAATTAACAATATACTTTTGATTAAACAAAAAACCATCAGTAAAACCCCTGTTAAAAATCATCTTCATTGACTTTATATCATCATCACTTATATTTACAAATCCCATATCAAAATAAGAATCAATAGCCTTACGATAAAGACTAACAATTAAAAAAACATACTCAGGCCTTTTCATACGACCTTCAATCTTAAAACTATCAATACCACTTTCAATTAACTCACCAATGTGATTAAGAGTCATCAAATCCTTAGTACTAATTAAATACTTATCACGATTAACCTTCTTGCCATCACTAATCAAATCATAAGGTAATCTACAACACTGAGCACATGCACCACGATTACCACTTCTACCACCAATCAAACTACTCATCAAACATTGACCAGAATATGAAACACATAAAGCACCATGAACAAAAACCTCAATATCAACATTACTATTCTTCTTAATATTTTTAATATCATCAATACTAGTTTCACGAGCTAAAACAACACGTTTCAAACCCATATTCTCAAAAAACTTAACACCCTCTAAATTATGAACATGCATTTGAGTAGAAATATGAATCTCCAAATATGGATAAAGTTTTCTAACTAAATCAACCATACCAATATCTTGCATGATAATAGCATCAACATTATTAAAATGCAAAAAATCAACATAAGAGATAAAATCATCAACCTCTTCCTCATAAATAATAGTATTAACAGTAACATAAACCTTAACACCATATAAATGACAATATTTTATAGCATCAATTAACTCTATATCAGAAAAATTACTAGCAAAACTTCTAGCGCCATATTTTTTACCACTTAAATAAACTGCATCACAACCAGCCTCTATAGCTGCATATAACGCTTCAATACTCCCTGCAGGCGCAAGCAATTCTGGTTTCTTCATAAAAATCACCTAAAAAAATTATAACATAAAAATAGCCCAATAGGACTATTCATTTGGCATACTATTAAAATTACTAGAAAGACCAGATATCAATCTCTTAAATCTTTCACAATTCTTATTTAAATTCTCTCTTTCAGATTTTATTTTAGACTCCTCAATTTGCTTTATTCTTTCAAAATGTTCTTTTTCAATCTCAAACTCTTTCTTATTATTCTCAAAAGTTTGCATATTCAATTCTTTCTCTTTATCTAATTGTTCCTTTTCAATCTTTAATTTATCAAAACCATTTTTAATTTTTTCTTCTTCAACCTCTTTATACTTAGCAAAATTTGCCTTTTGCATTTCTAATTTTTCAACTTCTACTTTTAACTTTTGTTCTCTAAGCTCTAACTCATTATTCTTAACCTCAGTATCATTTTTAACTTGAGCACTTTCTTCAGATAAACGTAATCTTTGTAACTCAGTTTTCTCTTTTAACTGTTTTCTCTCAATTTCAAGAGCATGTCTTTGTGAATCCATATACTTAGAAAACTCTTGTCTTTCTCTATCAATTTGTTCCTTTAAATTAGCAATTTCCTTCTCAGTTTCAGCCAAAGTTTGTTTCTTTAAATTAATCTTAGTAATCAAATCATTTGCGTCCTCAACACCATTATAAATACTATCAAAAAAACTATCCAATTCAGAACTTGACTCATCATAATTCAATTCATTACCACTAAAAGAAACATTAGAAGAACTATCATTACTTACATTTAAAACATTACTATCATCATCAAAAGAACTATCAAAAACAAAATCAGAATCATCAGATTTATCAGATGAACCTATTATTATATCATCATCATCTATAATAGAACTATCATTCCAATTACCACTAAAATCAAAAGAATTTTCTATATTAGAAGTTCCATTAAATAAATTCATCATATTTTCATTATTCATAAATATTCCCCTTTACTTACCTATTCTTTATACATTATAACATAATAAAAAAAAATATGATAGAAAAAAACAAAAAAAGATTAAATATTTTGATTTAATCTTAATCTAATCTTATTCTTAATTTTTTGAATAGTATTATCTATATACTTAACATCCTTATTCAACATATCAGCAATTTCCTTATACCTAAAACCATTAATCTTTAAGTTAATTACTTCCTTTTCAAAATCAGTTAAATACATATCTATTATATTCAAAATCTCATTTTTTCCCTCTTCACTAATTAAAATATTTTCAGGATTATAACTATTATCAGCAATCTCCTTACCAAAACCATTTGATTGATCCTCATCATATAACTCCAAAAAAACACTACTATTTAAAACCTTATTTTTTAAACGTCCCAACGTAATTATATATGATATTATTTTCCTATTTATACACTTTGAAGCATAAGTATAAAAAGTAGTATCATGAGACTCATTAAATGTTTTTATAGCACCACTAAGACCAACCATTCCCTCTTGAATTAAATCATTAATCTCAACCCCAAAATTCTTACAATATGGGAACAACTTATTAGAAATTTCAACAATAAGAGGTTTATACTTATCATATATTATATCATTAGCAATCTCACTATCTTCAGAAACATAAGAAAGTAATTCATAATCATTCATATCACTATACTTCATTATTTTCTCCCCATTGCTTCAAAAATAACAATACCAGCAGCTACACTAGCATTCAAACTATTAATACTACCCTTCATAGGAATAGAAGCAATAAAATCACACTTCTTACTTACTAAATCTCCCATTCCTTTACCTTCATTACCAATGATAATACCTATCTTACCAGAATAATCAATCTTTCTATAATCAGTACCATCCATATCAGTACCAACAATCCAAAAGCCTTTTTTCTTTAAATAATCAATACTCTGACCTAAATTAGTAACCTGACATACCTTAACCCTATCTAAAGCACCAGTACTAACCTTCATAACAGTAGAATTAACACTAACACTCCTGTCCTTAGGAATAATAATACCTGAAACACCTGCAGCCTCACAAGTACGAATAATCGCACCAAAATTATGAGGATCCTCCAAATGATCCAATATAACAATCAAATCATCATTATCACTTATTAATTCATCAATATCATAATACTCATAATCAACAACATCAAAAATAATACCCTGATGATTACCATCAACCATCTTATCCATTGTAAACTTATCCAAATACTTAATCTTAATATTATTCCTATTTAACATATTAATAATATTCTTATCATCAAATTTTTTTGAAAGAAAAGCCTTTTTAATCTTACTTTCATCATTAATTATTTCATAAGCTACATTTTTTCCATATACATACATAACTATCCCTCCAAAATAAATTTAATAAATTCATCTAATCTATCATTATTATGATTCATATATA
>DFLA01000032.1:0-2113 GCA_002374055.1 Caryophanales bacterium UBA3631 | reverse complement strand
TGATTCATATATAAATAACCAATAACAGCCTCAAAACCAGTAGAATACTTATAAGTAATAATATCAGTATTCTTTGGATGACGAGTACCCTTGTGATTCCTAGCCCTATAAAAAATATCTAACTCATCTTCACTTAAAAAATTACTATTAATCATACTCTCAATAAACTTAGCCTGAGCCTTCGCACTAACATAATTAACAGATTCCTTCTGTAACTTATCAACCTTACAAATGCCCTTATTAATTAAATACTCTCTTATATAAACAGAATAAACAGCATCACCTATATAAGCTAAACTTAAAACATTATTCATAATCACTAACTCTTTCAAATGTAATATTTTTTATTATACCACTTTTAATATCATTCATAACAATAGAGATAACCTTATCATAATCAATTTCATTACCCTTTAATAAACATCCACGACGTCTACCAATAATATCCATATTAACAAGCATATCAGGATCTAACTCACTAATACCATATCTTTCAAGTAATACATTAGGATATAAATTATATAAAGTCTCAATAATATAACAAAAAACATTATAAATAGGTAAAATCTCTTCCTTTATAGCACTTAAACTAGCTAAATTATAAGCAACCTTTTCCTGATCTAACTTAGGCCATAAAATACCTGGGGTATCCAATAATTCAACACTATCATTTACCCTAATCCAACTTAATTCCTTAGTAATACCAGGTCTATTCCCTGTACCAACAACCTTCTTACCAGCAAGTCTATTAATTAAAGTACTCTTACCACAGTTAGGAATACCAACAACAAGTACACGAGTCTTTCTCTCTATCATACCTTTAGATAAACGTTTTTCATTAACTTCCTTCATAACCTCATTAGTAGCATTTAAAATAACCTTCAAATTAGGATTATGTTCTAAATCAATACCTATTACCTTATAACCTAAATTCTCATAATACTTCATCCACTTAGAAGTTTCCTTCATATCACATAAATCAATCTTAGTCATAATTAAAATAACAGGCTTATTATTTATATAATTTTTAATATCCTTTATCTTAGAAGAATAAGGCATTCTAGCATCAATAACTTCATACACAACATCAATCTTATTAATATTCTCACTTATTAATCTTTTAGTCTTAGCCATATGACCTGGATACCAATTTATATTAGTTTTATTTTCATTCATTTGGATCAGCTCCTTATATTTTAGTTTTTTACTTAACGTTTTTACAACAATTTCTCTATATTCATCATCAAATCTTACAAATTCATCAGAATAGAATAGCTTTTTAAATTCATCAAAAGATAACCATTTAACTTCAGCTACTTCCTCTGGCTGTAACTTAAATTCTTCAACTTTTAAATTGAGATATAACAAATATACTTGTGCAATTTCATAAGACGAATCTGCTATGTATTCACAGATAAATTCATAATCATCTTCCTTAGTCTGAACTCCTAATTCTTCATATGTTTCTCTTATAGCACCTTCTATTATTGTTTCACCAGCATCTACATGTCCAGCACTTGGCATATCCCATTTATTAGGATGATTTTTCTTACATGCCGCTCTTTTTTGAACTAGAATCTCATTGTTATCATTTATAATCCATATCCAAACAGGTTTATGATATACTCCTGGATTTTCACTATGGCAAAATGATTTTGGTTTTGTGCCTAAGTATTCACCATCTCGTGTAAATACATCAAATATTTCTTCCATTATTACACCTCATTTTTTTAGGGGGGGTTTAACCTCTGTAACCACCTTATTATTTCTTCAACTATTTTGTATTAAAAATAGTCTTTTTTTACTAATGATTATATATTTTAACATATTTTTATATAAAACATGTAAGATCTATTTTCTAGTTTTCCTTTATATTACAATACTTTTCATAGGGATTTAAATAAATCGTAATCAACCAGTTTATATTAGTTTTATTTTCATTCATTTGGATCAACTCCTTTATTTTTTTAAAATTTTAATATATTTTTTGCTGATTCATATTGTACTTTAACAAGTACTTTACCCTTATCAGACATCTTATTATAACTTCTATCTAATTTATCCATAACAAATTTACTTCCATCGTCTATAGATAGACCTTTTTCTTTATAAA
>DFLA01000003.1 GCA_002374055.1 Caryophanales bacterium UBA3631 | reverse complement strand
GTGGTGTTAAAAATCTTTCAGAATTTCATAATGCAGGTTATAGGGGATTATATAATGGTGAGAGTGCTGATGATATTGCTAAAAGAAAGGGTTAAAGATATCGCGAAGATATTTTAGATAATATGGGTAGTGATGAATTGAGTGCGAATTTGTTTAGAATTTCTCAGACTAATCAAAAGTTAAAAAATGATAATATTAGTAATGAGGTTGATGCAAAAAATACTCATTATTATGTTGGTAGTAAGGTAAGACAAACTATTAAAGAGTTGGGTGGAACTATGCCTGAGGATTTACCAACTCCAGAGAAAAGTTTAAAAGTTTTAGGTAAGAAAAATAGGAATGGGGTTATAGAAGTATAACTTTTTTTTAAATATTATGCTATAATTATTTTAGGTGTGACTATGAAGAGAGATAAATTAATTATTATTTTATTTAGTTTAGTATTAGGTTTAATATTTATTAGATCTGGTTCTAGTATGGATTTTTTGAATCAACATATTGTTTTTCCTAATTATTTAAGGGAAGTGTTTTATTCTAGTTTTAAAATTATTCCTGATTTTATGATTCATATTGGTAGTGGACAGAATGTTTTTAATATTGCTTATTATGGATTGTTAAATCCTATTATTATAATTTCTTATTTATTTCCTTTTATAAGGATGCTTGATTATATTATTATTAGTAATATTATTTTATATGTTTTATCTAATTTATTATTTTATAAATTTATTAGAGATAAATTTGATAATTCTTTATTTTTAACTTTTTTATTTATGTTAGCGGGACCATTATTATTTCATTTTCATAGACATTTTATGTTTGTTAATTATATGCCTTTTTTGATGCTTTCTTTAATTAATATTGATAAGAAGAAGTATAGTAGGGTAATTATTGATATTTTTTTGATTATTATGATTAGTTTTTATTATAGTGTTCCTTCTATATTGGTTATTTTAATTTATTTTGTTTATGTTAATTCTAATGAGTTTAGTATTAAGAAATTGTTTAAGTTTATTGGTTATATTTTTATATCTATTTTAATTTCTTCTATATTGTTAATTCCTATTATTTATTCTATTTTATCTACTCGTAGTGGGGTAAATAGTTTTGATATTAGTTTAATGATTCCTAATGTTAATTTGGATAATATTTTATATGGTGGATATAGTGTAGGTTTAACTAGCATTTGTTTTATTAGTTTTGCTTATTTGTTGTTTAGCAAGAAAAAGAATAATATTTTTTTATTTGTTATTATAGGGTTAATTTGTTTTATTCCTATTAGTTTATATTTATTAAATGGTGGGTTATATGTTAGAGGTAAGGCTTTAATTCCTTTTTTACCTTTATTTGTTTATATTGTTGGATTATTTTTTAAGAATATTGATAGTATTGATTTTAAGAAGTTTTTAGTATTTTTGATATTTATTAATTTAATTGTTTTAATTAGGTATCATGTAGTTATTTATTATATTGATTTATTATTAGTTGTTGCTTTATTGTTTTTATATGATAAGTTTAAGAAAAAATATATTTTATATGGTCCTATTGTTTTAATGAGTTTTATTATTTGTATTGTTTATAATATGGGTGAGAGTTATTTTAGTCGTGGTTATTATAAGTTATTGAATGGCGATTATTATATTGATACTAATTATAGGGTTGGTAATTTAATTAGTGGTGATAGCGTTAATATTAATAGTGGTAATATGATTTCTAGTATTTATTCTTCTACTATTAATAAGTATTATAGTGATTTATATCATAATGTATTTAAGGTTAATAATGGTAGTATTAATAATATGTCTTTGGTTAGTACTAGTAATCCTTTATTTAATAGATATATTGGTAATAAGTATATTTATAGTAATTATGATTTAGGTTTTCCTTATAAGAAGATTAGTGATAATTTATATATTTTAGATAGTTTACCTATTGGATATGTTAATAGTAGGTGTGTTAATAAGGATTATTTTGATTCTTTGGAATATCCTTATAATTTGGATATTTTAATGGATTATGTTCCTGGTAATTGTTCTAATATTGTAGATAGTAATATTCATGAAATTGATTTAGATTATGAATATGAATTGGGTAGTAATTCTTATATAGATGATGGTAAGTTATATGTTAATAGTGATGATGTTATAAGTGTTCATATTAATGATGATTTAAGTGGTAAGTTATTATTTATAAGTGTTTTAAATCAGTTTGAACAGGATAATGATATTGTTATGTCTATTAATAATCAGAGTAATTTGTTAACTCATAAGGGATGGTTATATCCAAATAATAATTATGATTTTAATTATGTTGTTAGTGGGAATGAATTAGAGGTTAAAGTATCTAAAGGTGTTTATAATATCAGTTTTATTAAGACTTATGTTATGGATTATAGTTTTGATAATGATTATGATTTATTTAATATTGGTTCTATTAGTACTGAAGGTATAAGTGGTAATATTAGTGTTACTGATTCTGGATATTTTATTTTAAGTATTCCATATGACAAAGGTTTTAATATTAGGGTTAATGGTAGTAGTATTAATTATAGTGAGATTAATGGATTGATTGGTTTTTATTTGGATACTGGATATTATGATATAGATATTAATTATGTTTCACCAGGACTTCTTTTAGGTAAGGTTTTATCTGGTATAGGTATTTGTTTATTTTGTATTGTTTTATTTTTGGAAAGAAGAATTAAAGATGAAAAATAAAAGTTTTATAGTTGTTATATTATTTGTTATATTGTGTTGTTTGATTGGTTTATTATTTTTTGTTAAGAGTGAAAATGTGTCTTTAAAAAATAAGTATAATGAGACACAAGAAAGGGCTAAACAGAATGAAATTGATAGGGAAAAATATATTAGTAAGAAAAAGGAATTGGAAGAATTAAAACTAAAGAATAAGGATAAAATTTTGAAATATGAGGAAGTGAAAAAATGGAATCAAGAAATAAAAAGTTATTTGGATTAATAGTTGGTTGTTTAATTGTTTTGGTTTTTATTATTTCTTATTTTGTTTTTTTGATTTTTTCTGATAATAAAAGTTTGAAAGGTAAAATTAATGATTTGTCTTCTAATATAGAAGAAGTAGATGTTACTCCTATTCTTAATGAAATTTCTATTTATGAAAATCTTGATAAGAGTATTAGTGATATGTATGACCTTTATTATAGTAATATAGCTTTATTAGAGGATAAGATTAATAGAGGTGAAAGCAGTGTTAAGATTGCTTATCTTACTTTTGATGATGGACCTTATGATTTGACTTATAGAGTTTTGGATTTACTTAAATCTAATGATATTAGAGCGACTTTTTTTGTCTTAGGTAAAGAAGGTGTAGAAGATAGATATAAAAGAATTGTGGATGAAGGTCATACTTTAGCAAATCATACTTATTATCATAACATTGGTAAAGGACTTTATGATAGTGTTGATTCTTTTATTTATCAGGTTAAGAAGTTAGAGGATTATTTATATGATATTACTGGTTATAGAACAAGCATTGTTAGATTTCCTGGTGGAAGTCCTACTGCTGGCAAGTATAAGGATGAGATAGTTAATAGGCTTCATGAAATGGGTTATAATTATGTTGATTGGACTAGTGAAACTGGGGATGGGTCTAGTAAGAAATTGGCAGAGAAGGATACATGGAGTTGGTACGAAGATACTACAAGGGACAAGAATATAATTGTATTATTGATGCATGATTATAATTATTCTACTTTTAATAATTTACAAAGGATTATTGATGATTTAAGGAGTAGGGGTTTTATATTTTTACCTCTTCATAATAAGAGTGTTATGGCTAAATAGTAGATTTCTACTATTTTTTCTTATTGAAAAAAAATGAATTGTGTGCTATTATTTTTATAGATATTTTATGATAGGGAGAATAGTTATGAATAAGAAAAATGGTTTTACTTTGATTGAGTTATTAGCAGTTTTAATAGTATTGTCATTAATAGCTGTTATTACTGTGCCGGTTGTATTAAATATACTTGATAATTCTAAGAAGGATGTTTCTAAGAATTCTGCTCATAGATATGTTGATGCGGTAAATAAGTATTATGTTTCGAATGAATTAAATCATGTTAAACAGGAACTTCCAAATGGATATAAACTTGTGTCTGAATTACCAAGTGATTTTTCAGTAAGTGGTGATGAGCCTACTAGTGATAGTTGGTTAAAGTTAGAGAATGGTGAGGTTATTGCATATTCTTTAAAGTTTGGTGATTATGTTGTGACAAAGTATACAGTTGGGGATCCAATATGTTTAAAAGGTGATGTTCAGGAAAATGAAGAGGAGAGAGAGATAAGATTAGCTAGAGAGGCTGTTTCTTCAAAAGTTGATTCGTATGTAAAAGCTGCTTTGTCAGCTAATTCTTCACTTTCATATGAAGAGGCAAAAACAGTTGATCAAATGTCTGATGTTACAGTGGACGTACCGGATTTAGGATGGATACATTTTGGCGTTGAAGCTGGAACGGTTAGTGTAGTTGATTATTCTTTAACATATGGCGATTTTACAGTTAATTATTCGGCTTTAACTGATGGAAAGTATGTTTCTACATTTGATGGTGCTAGAAATAAGCCAATAGTTGTTGCTATTGGACGTGAGAAATGTTATGGTCCAGAGGGGTCACAAGAATGTTTTAAAATAATAAATAAATTTACTGAGAAAGATGAGAATGGTAATGATGTCCAAAAGGTAATGTTATTTGCAAATTATAATTTGAAGAAGGATAAAACAAATAATACATATAGGCAAGATGAAAATCCAGATCAAATAAGTATTGCTTCAACTGCTTATTGGCATGATAAAACTAATGGTGTTTTAAAGGAAAAATATTCGAAAGATTTAAATGGAAATGCTGCTAGTTATTCAGGTAATCCGTATCCATATATATATAGTTCGGAAAATAATGCATATGCATATATTGAAGGTTATTTAACACTATTAAAAACAGATACATATGGATTACCAGATTATGCGATAGGAAGATTGTTAACATATGAAGAGGCACGTGATTCTAGTATATTTGCTGATGCTGCATCAAGGTGGAATGGAAAAAATTATTGGCTTGCTTCTGCTTATAGTGCTTCGAATGGATGGTATGTAACTAGTAATGTGCTTAATAAAATAATCTATAATAATTGTTGGGGTGTTCGTCCTGTTATAATTGTTAATGCAGAAGATTTACAATAGTAGAATTTCTACTATTTTTTCTTATTGTCTTTATTTTTGATTTGTTTTAGTGTAAAATTGATATAGTAGGTGATGAGATGGGATTATTTGACAAATTTAAAAATGTTTTTAGTAAGAAGGAACAAGTTGAAGTGGAGTCTTATGAAAAGGGTTTATCTAAGACTCGTAATGAGTTTGTTTCTAAGTTAAATATATTAAATAGTAAGTATAAGAAGGTTAGTAGTGAGTATTTTGATGAGTTGGAAGAAATTCTTATTATGGCTGATATAGGTGTTAATACTGTAATGGATTTTGTTGACAGGTTAAAGAGGCGTGTTAAGAAGGAGAATATCGTTGATTCTAAGGATTTACTAGAGATAATTGTTGATGAGATGTTTATTATTTATGTTAATAATGATGTCATTGTTAATAAGATTAATTATTCTAGTGACGGACCAACTGTTATTTTATTTGTTGGTGTTAATGGTGTTGGTAAAACTACTACTATTGGTAAGCTTGCTTATAAGTTAGTTAATGAGGGTAAGAAGGTTTTAATGGTTGCTGGTGATACTTTTAGAGCTGGTGCTGTTGAACAGATTAATGAATGGGGTTTACGTTGTGGTTGTCCTGTTGTTTCTAATCCTTCTAAGGATCCTTCTAGTGTTATATATGATGGTATTAGTAAGGCTCTTGATGAGGATTTTGATGTTGTTTTAGTTGATACTGCTGGAAGGTTACAAAATAAGGATAATTTGATGAAAGAATTAGAAAAGATTAATCGTGTTATTGGTAAGCTTATACCTGGGGCACCTCATGAAACTCTATTGGTTGTTGATGCTACTACTGGACAAAATGGTATTAGTCAAGCTAAGAGTTTTAAGGAAATAACTAATATAAGTGGTATTGTTTTAACTAAGTTAGATGGTACTGCTAAGGGTGGTATTGTTTTAGCTATTAAGGAAAGTGTTGGTATTCCTGTTAAGTATGTTGGTCTTGGTGAACAAAAAGAGGATTTAAGGGTATTTGATATTGAAAAGTATATTTATGGTTTATTTAAGGAGTTGGATAGTAATGAGTAAAGAAGTTGAAAAGAAAGATATTAAAAAAAAGAGTTCAGTAAAAAAAAGCGTTAAAAAGGAATCTACAAAGAAGGTAGCAACTAAGAAATCTAGTGATAAGAAGGCTGATGATGTTAAGAATTCGATTACTTTGGAGGAAGCTGATTCATTTTATCATGTAAGTTTGCTTGCTCAGGCTGTTTGTGTTATTGGTGTTTTAGCTATATCTGTTTTAGCTATATTTGAGCATAGTTTTACGGTTCCTATTGAGGTTTTGATTGGTGTTACTTTGCTTATTATGGCTTATAATAATGATAAATTATTTAAGAGAAAAGGCTTGACGTCTATTTATATTATTTTTGGTATTATTAGTTTAGTTATTGGCTTTTTAGGTTATTTTGGGGTTACTATATAATGGATGAGGTTATTTATTTAAATAATTTATATGATTGTTATAAGGATTTGCTGACTGATAAGCAGAGAAAGTATTTTATTGATTATTATCAGGATAATTTGACTTTGTCTGAGATGTCTTTAAATTATGATATTAGTCGTAATGCAATTCATAGGCAGATAAAGAAGATTGCTGATATGTTAAGATTTTATGAGTCTAAGTTAGGTATTGTTTCTAAAAATAGTAAAATTATGGACTTGATAAATGAGACTAAAAATGATAAACTAATTAGTGAGATAGAAAGAATAATTGAGGGATAGTTATGTTTGGAAAGATTGTTTATATTAGTGATAATATGGCGCATGTTGAGGTTCAAGAAGGGTCTAGACTTGCGACTGATTTAATGAATATGCATGTTGTTTTTGAGGATAATGACCATAAGGTTATGGGTGAAATTGAAGATATTGATGCTAAATTAATTAAGATTAGGTTTTTGGGTGAAATTATTAATGGCAAGTTTGTTGGTGGTGTTTTAAAGAAACCTACAATGGCTGCTTCTATAAGGGTTATTTCTTCTGAGGAAATTCCTTTAATTATGGGTGAGGATAGTCCTTCTAGTTTTATTTTAGGTACTAGTCCACTTTATAATAATTATCCAATTAGGGTAGATGTTAATGGCTTGTGTGCTGGACATATGGCTATTTTTGGTAATACTGGTAGTGGTAAGTCTTGTGGTGTTGCGAGACTTTTACAGAATATTTTTACTAAGTCTAAGGTTCCTCCATATAGATCTAATTTCTTTATTTTTGATGCTTATGGTGAATATCATAATGCGTTTAAGAATATTAATCAGGTAAATCCTAATTATAATTTTAAGTATTATACTACTAATAAGGCTGATACTGATGGTGAAAAGTTATGTATTCCTTTGTGGTTATTAGATGTTGATGATATGGCACTTTTACTTTCTGCTACTAGTCATTCTCAAATTCCTATTATTGAGAGAATGTTAAAGGTTGTTAGTATTTTTTCTAAGGATGATGAGTTTGCGACTGCTTATAAGAATCATTTAATTGCTAAGGCTATTATGACAATTTTATATACTAATCAAACTGCAAGTAGTAAGAGAAATGATGTTTTTGCTATTATTGCTTCATGTAGTACTACTTCATTTAACTTGGAGGCTCCTGTACAAGGACTTGGTTATGTTAGAAAATTTAGGGATTGTTTTGCTATTGATACTCATGGTAATTTTCCTGAGAGTAATTTGATGACTGAATATATTACAAGTTTTATTAAGGAGGAACTTGATGAGTATGAACCAGGTGCTCCTGGATATTATACTTTGAAGGATTTAGAGAAGGCTTTAGAGTTTACTTTAATTTCTGAGGGATTTTTGAGAAATGATTCTACTCGTGATGAAGCTATTACTTTGAAAGTTAGGTTACATTCTATTGTTATTGGTGATTATGCAAGATTCTTTGATTATCCACAATATATAACTCGTGATAATTATATTGCAAGTTTAGTATCTGTAGGTAATAGGAAGGCTCAAATTATTAATTTTAACTTTGAGGATGTTGAGGATTGGTTTACTAAGGTTATTAATAAGGTTTATTGTAAGATGTTATTTAATTTCTGTAAGGGGTTAAAGAATAGAGCAAGTATTCCTTTTCATATTTATTTAGAGGAAGCTCACCGTGTTGTTCAAAATGATAGTGATGTATTCTTACTTGGATATAATATATTTGAGAGAATTGCTAAAGAGGGTCGTAAGTATGGAATTTTACTTAATTTGATTTCTCAAAGACCTGTTGAATTATCTGAAACAGTTATTTCTCAGATTTCTAATTTTATGATTTTTAAAATGAACCATCCAAGAGATTTGGATTATATTAGAAAGATGTTACCTAATATAAGTGCTGAAATTGTTGAAAAACAAAAGAGTTTACAATCTGGTACTTGTGTAGCGTTTGGTACTGCATTTAAGGTTCCATCTATTATTAAAATGGAAATGCCTAATCCTGCTCCATCTAGTGGTAACTGTGATGTTGCGAATACTTGGGCTATACATCAATAAAAAAAGAAGATTTTATCTTCTTTTTATTTTTTTTAATTGTTTTTCTTTTTTATCAAGTGTATGAATTTCTTTTAAACATTTATCTCTTAATGCTTTTTGTTCTTCTCTTGATAGTTCTCTTATATATCCATTGTCAATAGCATCTATTTTACAATAACGTTTATCTTTTTTATCAAGGATATCTAATTTTCTTTTTTGGAGGTTTTTGTTTCCTAATGGTATGAATTTATATTTTATGGCTGTTCTAAATAATTTTATTTCATTTCTTTTTGCTTTTCCTTCAATTCCAGGGGTAATATGTGACTTAGCACTTTCAATTGCGCAAGCAGCTGCAATTCTCATTGCGTCTCCAGTATAAATAGCTAACATTTTTAATTCTTCTAATTTCTTTTTATTCATTTTACTTGCTCCTTTTCATTAATTGTATATTATATACATTTTTTATAAAATGTCAAATTTTATATGTTTTTCTATGTATTAATGATATAATTATTGTAGGTGATTTTATGTTTACTTTAGTTAAGAATAATGATTGTAATGGTGCAAAGGTTGAACTTGCTAAAAAGAGTTTAAGTGAGGTAAATACTCAATTTATAGATTTAATGAATAAGAATGAAATTAAAAATGTTAATTTAAGTAGTTTTGGTAATTCTATTGCGACAGGTTTTTCATTTAATGATTCTCTTATTCCGTTGCTTAAAAGGAATGAGGATTTAGTAGAAAGAGCGGATTTCGATTTGAATCTTAGAGCATATTCTAGGGCACAGGATAATTGTGATGGTAAGACTTTTCATTATTTGAATAGTAATATCACTCAGGCTGAGATTAATAAATATGTAAGAAATGATTATTTATCTGAAACAGTTGGTATGTTTAAGGGGCTTTTTAAAAAGAGAAAAAAGATTCTTGAAGTTTTAGATGGTACTAGGGAAAAAAATAAAATAGTTGGTTTATTTAAAAAGGTTTTTAAAATTAGTAGTTCTCCTAAATCTCTTACACAGGCTGAGATAAAGAAACTTAAAGATGAGTTATTATATTTAGATGGTAAGATTTCTGATATAAAATCTGCTGTTGAAAAGTATTATCCTTTGGAAGTCCAAAATGATATTGGTATGGATGATTTGATAAAGCAGAGTGATTCTGATCTTGCTAATATTGTTGTTTATAATGGTTTCACTGGGTCTTTTTTAGATAATGTTACTAGAGGTGGACAGCATAAACTTTTGGGTGGATTTAAGATTGATGAGGATGATATATATGCTAGTTTAAAAAAGATTTATGATGATAATCCTAATACTCAGGTTTATTTGTGTGGTATGCCTAATATTACTGGTATTAATTTAGTATATTTAGAGAATAGAAAATTAAAAAGGCTTTGTAAAAAATTTCCTAATTGTGTTTATGTTGGTCCGACACCACAGCATTTATTGTATAGTAAGGATGGTAAGTTATCTATTGATATTCATTATAATAATGAGGAATATTTGAATTTTAATAGAAATATTATGCAAGCAATTGTTAATAATTATGATTTTTTGAAGGCTTTTACTAAATTTGATTTGTTTTTTAAGAAATTACATGATGATAATGATTTTAGTAAAATTGATGCTGAGATTATTAGTCAATATGGTGAAACATCTATTGAATTAAGGGACCAATATATTAAAAATAGAGTTGATTCTTTTTATGAAAATTTTTTTGAGGATAATTCTTTGTCAGCTAAACAGCTTAAAATTGTTTTGAATTATTGTAAGGAAAATTATGATTCTTATTTTTATATAAATGTTTCTAAGTATAAAAAATACATAATAGAAAATTTGAAGAATACTAGTGAAGAGAAAATTGTTGATGGAATTAAAACAAAATAGTTTAAAAAGACAAGTAATTTTATAGATATTTACTTGTTTTTTT
>DFLA01000035.1 GCA_002374055.1 Caryophanales bacterium UBA3631 | reverse complement strand
TTCCATTAAATATAGAGTTAGGTATGAATGGTATACCAAATGCTAAACAAAAAGCAAAATGAGAAACAAATGCAAATAAAAATAATCTTATTAAATATTTTTTTAAATTATGAGTATGATTATACCCTTCTACGATGAAAAACCACATTATTGGAGCTGTTAATCTTCCAATAATATGAAGTAACATTACATACCATATTTTTTGACATCCCGGAAATGCCAACCAAGTTAAATGATCTATTGTCATTGCAATTATTGCAATAAGTTTTAAATGATTCGAATTTAATTTTTTCATTTTATCACCATTATAATTATATTATCTTTTTAAATATATAAAATCCATATTAATTTAGAAATCAAATGACAGCCAAAATGTGCTAGCATTGAATATCCTATTCCATATTTTCTATATAGCCATCCAAATGATAATCCAAATAATCCATTAATCAATAAACATCTAAATAATAGTAATCCATCAATATATCCAAAAGTTTGAATAGTTGCAGGTATATGTAATAAGGCAAATAATAATGCAGATATTACATTTGCGATGATAAATACTTTTGTTGGTGTTTTATTGCATCATCAATTATTTTTTGATCTAATGAATTTATTGAATATATTGTAGTAAAATACCCACCAATAATACACATTAAAATCATAAATATAAAGAATTTCCAATTTTCTTTTATATATTTTTTCATTATTTGTTTTCTCCCTTATTCATTACTTTTTAGCCATTGTTCTTTTACCACATTTAGGACATTTTTGATATCTAGATGTACCCATATGTGGAGCCATCAATAATTTAAAGTGATTTTTTTCTTCAAATATATGATGACAATGTTTGCACTCATAATATCCTGCATCTACTTCAAGTTTAAATCCATAGAAACACACAATTAGTAATATAGCTGTTGAAACACAAATAATTGTAGCTAATATTGGACCTTCTTCTAATAATATAGAAGATATAACCACTCTCATTTCATGACTTAATTATAAAATAAGCCATTTATTAGTTACACATACCAATGGTTGAGTTGATACTCTATACTTATTTTACCATAAAAATAGTAAATATTTTTATTTATTAATGAATAAAATATTACTATTTTCCGATTTTCTTAATTTTAAAGAATTTTATAAATATTTTATTTTCAAAAAAATTGTTGTATAATTAATTTATCAAAAGAAAACATTTTGACTTACTTTGAACTTTAATCGCTCCATTAAGACATTAACCAAACATAATTGTTTGGTTTTTTTGTACTCTAAATCAAACACAAACATTATCAACCAAAGCAACTTTATGAACTACATCTTCAATAACATATTAAGTAAACATAAAAAGTCTAGAATTCATTTTCTAGACTTTTAATTACTTATAATTATCAATTAAAGAAATATCATCACAAGATACAAATTGAATTTCAGTATCACCTATCATATAATCATTTGTTTCTTTTGAAGAAAAATCTGTTCTAACTAACCAATCATTTTTAAGCTCATAATATGCAATACTCTCATATCCCATATGACCAAATACAGATAGTAGCCTTCCATCATTCATTTTATATAATATTGTATTATTATCAATTCTACCATTAACACTTCCAACATATACAATATAATTATTATCTACATTACCCTTATTCTCATCATATGTATAAACCGAAGTATCCGCAACAATTTGATTTCCAATTACACCAGTAACATAAATAAATAATTCTGGAATATCATCATCATTTATATCTACTATTGAATATAAATGATCAGAAACAGACAAATCAGATATCTTATCTTTGTAATATGAAAGAATCTGAGACTTACTTACTGAACTTTTTTGACTAACATCACTTACAATTGAAGATTCACAATTATCATCATGATTATTTTCACTTACATGTACATTATCACTCGATTTATCCTTAAAACTTACTATTCCTGTACCTGTTAAAATAACTAACACTGATAAAATAATAATCACAACAAATAACACCATAACACAATTACTACTTTTTTTCTTTTCCACTTTTTATTCCTCCAATACATACAATAAAAGTATAACACACTTAAAAAAGACACGCAACTTTATAATAAAATATATCCATTAAACAATTATGATTAGAAACAAACAAACAAGGATTATCATAATTAATATTTTCAGAACCACTAATACTAATATTTATCTCATCACGAATACTTTTTAAAACATCTAATTTACCCATTCTTAATTACCTCCAATACCATATCAGAAACTTTTTTATGACCTTCATAATTCAAATGAATTCCATCAGGAAACAAAGGCATATCATTTAAAACAATAAAATCATCAGAACTAAAATTTTTAATAAAATAATTAATAATATCATTACGAGCAGAATGACTCTTATCATTAAAAACATAATTATCACTAAAATTAGCAGGTAAAATATAAACAAACTTAGGTAAATTACCATTAACAAAATACTTTTTTCTGTCATCTAAATCAGAATACTGCTCTAAAATAACATCTTTATACCATAATAAATCAGAAATAATGAAAGAACTATCTCTATCATACTTAGACTGTAAATCATTAGTACCCAGCATAATAAAAATATAATCAACAGGAGCCTTAGTTCTAAAAGTTGCTAAAAAAGAATCCTTACCATTCTTATATTTTTTTGAATCTTCAAAACTTCCAGCTATCCTACCAGGTAGTCCCTCTTGATAAACCAAATAATCATTACCTAACTTACCCTGTAAAATATTAGGCCATTGCTTACAATCAGGAATCCTTACACCCTCAAAAAAATTATCTCCCCACACATTAGAATCGCCATAAATAAAAACTTTCTTCATAAAACCTCCATATACCACTCTATTATTAAAACAATTATAGAACAAAATAAAAATAAAATAAATAAAAAAAGATAGAAAAATCTATCTTACTCTACACTATAAATAACAATACCACTAAATAAATTAGAAATACCACTTATAGTAAATACCTTATTCGCACTTTCAAAACCTACAAAATTATTAGAATCAATAAGACTATTATCAGGAGGAGTCATTCCTTGCATATCAGCTTTATCATTCATATCATCAGGTCTTTGAGGTCTATTAGAATCATTCTCATTCATATTAGGTCTTTCACCATTAGGCATTTCAGGTCTTTCACCATTAAAATTACCTCTGCCACCAAATCCCATACCAGTACCAGTATACCCTAAAATAACACCATCACTAAAACTATCTACTTTATCATAAAAACCATTAAAACTATCACCTGAAACACTACCATTCTTATATAAAGAATAATCACCATCAACTAACTTACTAGAACTATAAACTAAATTAGAATAAGTCCTATCAGTCTTATAGCTAAATATAACATTATCACTACTATCAGTAAGTGTAATAATATCATCAGTAACAATTCTATCACCAAAAGATAAACCTATAAAACTTTGCTTAGAATCACTCTTAATCTCATCATACATGTCACCTGTAGCAACAATAGTTCCTCCATTTATATAAGTACCATCAGAAGAATCAAGACCAGCATCACTTCCTGGATGAGATAAAGCAATAATAGTTCCACCATTAATAGTTAAAGTACCATTAGAATCAAGTGCATCCCCTTCATCAGCTTCCATTTCAACAATAGCACTTAAACTATTAACATCAATAATCATATCATTTCTAACATTATCGCCATTCTTAGTAGTAGTATTCAAACAATCGTCTGAAGCATTAATAACATAATCGCCAATACCACCACTAAAAACTAAATTACCCTTAGACTCAATTCCTTCTTTACTACTATTAACCTCTAAATATCCAGAACCTTCAAAATATAAATCTATATCGGAAGAAATAGCACCAGCACCCTTGTAAAAATAATAAGGGTCTCCATCCTTTAAATCATCAGATGAAGCAGTAACCTTTGCAAATAAGATATCATCAATTTGACTACTAGTATAAACACCATAATAATTAGTATATTTACCATACCAATCACTAGTTTCACCAGAATATTTATTAGAATAATTAGAAAGCTCGTCACTTCCAATTAAACTAACCTTCTTAAACTTACCACCTTCAATATAGTTCTTAGTACCTTCTTTAGCACTTATAGTAACTTTATGATCAGTATAACTAATATCCTTATTATAAACATAAACCGCAGGTATCTTCTTAGAATCAGTATCAATATTAACACCATCTAAAACAATATTAATGTCATCACTTATACCATTAGTATTAACTAAAACCATACCATCTAAATCACCAGATAGAATAACTTCACCAGTAGTATTAATATTTAAAGCACTAGTAGATAAAACATCAACATCCATATCATTACCATCATCAATAAAATCATCCAAGTCATAAGTCTTATACATGCCTACTCCATCAAAAACAAACTCAGTAACATAAACTAAAGGTAATTTATCAGATTTATAATCACTTAAAAAAGATTCAAAATCATCAATACTATAAACCTTTAAATCAGTATAACCACTATTCTCCTTATAAGTCAAATCACTTAAATTTACACTAATGCTTTTGTTCTTAACAGTTTTCTTATTAATTTTAAAAACAATAAAAGCACAAGCTAAACATATAACCAAAACCACACTAACAATAGTTATTTTCTTACTCATATAATCCTCCTATCTAACAAAAATATAACATACATTAAAAAATAAATCTATAACCAAAATATCATTTCACAAAAGTTTCAAAAAAAAATCCCGCAAAAACGAGATTATCCACGAGAAAGTTCAACAACCTTTCTCCACAGTAATGGCCCAACAACACCATTAACATCAAAACCATAATCACTCTGTAACTTACGAACAGACTTTTCAGTTAATTCATCAAAAATTCCATTTACACGAACACCAGGAATAGTCTTATCACGACGGCATATTTCATACAAAAACATCTGAAATCTTCTAACATCGTTACCAACAGTACCACGAACCAAAAAATAATCAGGATATAAATCATTAACAAACTCTTGATACTCTAAAGGAAAAGATTTCAAAATAGTCCTATAAGCATTCTTTAAAACAGTCCAATCAGTATAATCAAATTCACCTGTTACAGGTAAACCATACTTTTCTTGAAAAGCCTTAACCATCGTTACAGTATTATTATTATAAATAGAATTAGTAGGAAGTCTAGGAATATCCTTATCTAAAAACGCAATCGCATCTAAAAAATAATGAATATACTCAACCTCAATACCAGTGTCACCATACTTAAGTAAATCAGTATATAAGAAAGTTGCCTCTTCCTCACTTAAACCCTCAGAATATAAATCAGATAATTTCTTAACACTATTATAAACATACTTAATCTTATACCATGTACCTTTATCAACAACACCAGTAACAGGTAAAGAAAAAATCTGTTGAAACTTCTTTACTGCGTCCTCAGTTTCCTTATCATAAATACCTAAAGAACCACTTATATCAGGAATAGCAGGATAATTCTTTCGAATTCGTCTTAAATCACGTTGAATAGCTAGTACTGGATTCCCTGCATAACCAAGTCCCACAGGACTTCCAGGATATCCCTCTTCCACGTCCCCTACAGGAGCATCATACTTAATAGAAATATCATTACCATAATAAGTCTTTAAAATATCCAAAGCACTCTTTCCTTGATTAGCTAAACTAACAGTTCCCCATTGAGAAAGACCATCACAAGTAGTCTTTCTTCCATCACAATACCTAGTAAAATAAGGTTGAACCTGATCACCCTTAACAACATAATTATCAAAAATATCATTAACAATATCATCAATATTTTCATAAGTAGAACGATTCAAAGTATAAGTTTGATCATAAATAGGACTAGAAGTAATATCAAAATTATAACCCTTACTCCTATACCATTCATTATAAACACGATTTAAAGCAAAACTAATAATTGCATAAATATTTGCCTCCAAACTAGCACGAGGCCATGTAGGATATATTTCAGAAGCCGCAACATTAGAAATATAATCAGTAAAAGGAATAGTAATATCACGAGCAGCAGAATCAGGTTCACCCAAATGAACCGTAATACTATTAGGAATTACAGGATATCTAACAGCCATTAATCAACAACTCCATAACTAATATTTGGTGTTACATTAATATTTTGTACAACATAAATATCATCATAAACATTAACCTTATAAACCCTACTTTCACCCTCATACATAGTACTAATATCATAAGTACTAATAATAGGAGCCATCATATTATCACTACCCATTCTAGGAACAGGCAAAGAAATCCTTTCAATTACACCAGACTCATTAGTAACACCCTCAAAAAATATAACCTTATTACCACCAATATCCTTAGAAACTTGAACACTTAATCCACTTATAGGAACAGCCCCACTAGCAGCATAAGCCCTAATCTTTAAAAAACCTAATCCAGGATTCGCATTAATAAAACTTTTATAAAGTTCACTATTTAAAAACTCTTTATCATCAATATTATAAGTCATAAAACCCCCTAAATAATCAATGTTTGACCTACACTTAATAAATTAGACTTCAAATTATTCTTACTCTTAATACTATCAACAGAAACATTAAACTTACGAGCAATACTATATAAATTATCTCCACTCTTTACAACATAAGTATTAGAACCTCCACTAGAATTATTCGGAATAACTAAAGTCTGACCAACACTCAAATTAATACCAGATAAATTATTCAATCGAGTAATCTCGCTAACACTAGTACCAAACCTACGAGCAATACTATATAAATTATCACCTCTTTGAACTATATATGTATTACCAGAACCACTAGACTGATTAGAATCAACAGAACTATCACTAACAGGAATAAGTAATTGTTGACCTACACTTAAATTATTATTAGGTAGACCATTTAAACGAACAATCTCACTTACACTAGTATTATACTGCTTCGCAATATTATATAAATTATCTCCAGCTTTGACAACATAATTAACACTAGGAACAATCTCTTCAGGTATTTCAAAATCAGGACCAAAACACTCTAATACTTCACCATCACTAACCCTTAACCTTAAAACCTGACCAACACTTAAACTATTATTAGGCAAAACATTATCACTAATAATAGTATCAACACTAACGCCATTATTAGAAGCAATACTATATAAAGTATCACCTGGTTTAACAGTATAACTTATATAATTAGGCATAGTCATCTCATCAGGTTTAAAATAATTTTCAGGAATTCTTATAACCTGACCAATACTTAAATTGTTATTCTTCAAATAATTTAAATTAATAATATCTTGAACAGTAGTATTATACTTCCGAGCTATACTATATAAACTATCTCCTGGTTTAACAGTATACATAAACATATTATCAGGATTAACACCACTCTTGCTAGGAATCCTTAAAACAGTACCAACAGGTAAATTACTACCTTTTATCCCATTTAATTCAGCAAGTTCAGTTACAGTTACACCAAACTGATTACTTATACCATATAAAGTATCACCTGGTTTAACAGTATAAGTTTCATACATCAAATCACCTCTATTAAA
>DFLA01000016.1:62368-64287 GCA_002374055.1 Caryophanales bacterium UBA3631 | reverse complement strand
AAATACTTTGATTTTTATAAATAATCTGTTATAATATGGTAGATGTTTCAAGAAGGAGGGATTAATTATGGCAAAAAAAGGTGAAGCAAGGGAAAGAATTACTTTAGCTTGTACAGAGTGTAAAGAGAAGAATTATCGTACTGAAAAGAATAAGAAGAATACTACTGATCGTTTAGAATTAAATAAGTATTGTAGTAAATGTGGTAGAACTACTAAACATAAAGAAGAAAAATAATTTAGGAGGATATTATGTTTAACATAAATGACATAAAAAATGGTATTACTTTTTTATTTGAAGGTAATATTTATACTGTTATTGAGTTTCAGCATGTAAAACCTGGAAAGGGTGCTGCTTTTGTAAAGGCTAAGATTAGAAATTTAAGAACTGGTTCTATTGTTGAGAAAACTTTTAATACTAGTATTAAGTTAGAGAAAGCTATGATAACAAAGCAAAATATGCAATATTTGTATAATACTTCTGATTTGTATTATTTTATGAATATGGAAACTTATGAACAAATTGAGTTAACTCGTGATCAAATTGGTGATGATGCTAAGTATTTGATTGAAAATTTAAGTGTTAATGTTACTTTTTATGAAGGCGAAATGTTGGGTATGGAATTACCTGAAAAGATTACATATACTGTAACTCATACTGAACCTGCTGTAAAGGGTAATACTACTAATAATGCTTTGAAAGAAGCTATTATGGAAAATGGTTTAATGGTTAAAGTTCCTTTATTCATTGAACAAGGGGAACAAGTTGTTGTTTCTACAAAAGATGGAAAATATGATTCAAGAGCATAATTCTCTTGACAAATTAATTATTAATATGTATAATCAATAAGAAACCGAAAAAGGAAAGAAGATATTCACTATCTCACCCGATTGCTTAAGCTTTGGGTTAAAAGCCAATAATGATTGTTTATGGTGCTTTTTAAGTGAATGTCTTTGCGTTCACTTTTTTAGTGGTTATATGCTAATATTTTGGAGGTGTTTAGTATAAGCAAGGAAAGAGATTTGTTTATAAATGAACAAATACGCGCAAAGGAAGTAATGGTTATTGGACCAAATGGAGAGCAGTTGGGTGTTAAACCTATAAAGGATGCTTTAACTTTGGCTAATTATGCTGGTTTTGATTTGGTATTGATTAATCAAAATGCTAATCCACAAGTCTGTAAGATAATGGATTACAATAAGTTTAAGTATGAAAATAAGAAGAGACAGAAGGAAAATTTAAAGAAACAGCGTGAGTCAAATTTGGATATGAAAGAGTATCGTTTGTCTGTTACAATTGATGTTCATGATTTTAATACTCGTGTTAATAATTCGCGTAAGTATTTAGAAAAAGGACATAAAATAAAAGTTTCTATTCGTTTTAAGGGTAGAGAAATGGCTCATACTGATTTGGGCCGTGGTGTGTTACTTCGATTTGCTGATGCTTTAGTTGAGGTTTCTAATATTGAATCTCAGCCAACATTAGATGGACGTGTGATGGTTATGATACTAGCACCTAAAAAGGAAAAATAGGAGGAAATTATGGCAAAGAAAACACAAAGAACTCATAAGGGTACTGCTAAGGTTTGTAATGTAAGACCTGGTGGAACTGTTAAAATTGGTCATCCAGGAACTAGACATAATACTGGTAAGAAGAATGCTGCTTCTAATAGAACAGGAAGAGCTGCATCACTTTTGAGTAAAGCAGATTACAATAGATTAAAAGATGTTATTAAGTAATTAAGGAGGAATAAATATGGCAAGAGTTAAAGGCGGAACTATACATCGTGCTCGTCGTAAAAAAGTAATGGATAGAGCAAAGGGATATTTTGGAAGTAAACATAGATTATATAAGAGTGCTAAAGAGCAAGTAATGCATTCTGGTAAATATGCTTACAGAGATAGAAGACAAAAGAAAAGAG
>DFLA01000016.1:0-62316 GCA_002374055.1 Caryophanales bacterium UBA3631 | reverse complement strand
ATAGAAGACAAAAGAAAAGAGATTTTAGAAAGTTATGGATTACTAGAATTAATGCTGCATGTCGTATGAATGATATCAGTTATTCTAAGTTCATCAATGGTTTAAATATTGCTGGTGTAACTATTAATCGTAAAATGCTAGCTGAAATAGCAATTGATAATGCTGAAACATTTACAAATTTAGTTAATATTGCTAAAGAGGCTTTAGAAAATGGTTCTAAGGAAGTTAAAGCTGTTAAAGAAACAGTTAAAAAAGAATCAAAAAAAGAAGTTAAAGAAGATATCTCTAAGATGACAGTTGCTGAATTAAGAGATTTAGCTAAGTCTAAGAATGTAGAAGGTTATTCTACAATGAAAAAAGCTGAGTTAATTGATGCTTTAAAATAGTACTTGAAATAGAGTACTTTTTTTTGTATAATTAAATACAGAATAGGAGAGTAGTTATGAAGAAAAATGGATTTACTCTTATAGAATTATTAGCGATAATCGTAATACTAGCAATAGTAGCAGTAATAACAGTACCAATTATATTAAATATAATTGATAATTCAAAAAAGGGAGCTGCTAAGGACTCGGCTTATGGATTTAAGGAAGCAGTACAGAAGTATTATGTTTCTAAGTTGTCTTATGATATGGAAGAGGAGTTACCAAGTGGATATAAGCTTGTGTCTGAATTGCCTAATGATTTTTCAGTAAGTGGAGATGTACCAACAAGTGATAGTTGGGTACAATTAGAAAAGGGACAGATAGTAGCATACTCACTAAAATTTGGGGACTATACAGTTACTAAATATAAAGATAGTGATGTAGTGTGTGAAAAAGGAAATGTAGAAGAAAATGAGGAGACTAGGGCTGCAAGATTAAGACTTGAGGCTCAAGCAGAGGCATCAAGTGATGTAGCAAGTTATATATCTTTGCTTTTATTAGATAGTACAATACAGGCATATACGGAGGATGTTTCTAAGAAGGTATCTCAAATAAGTACACCTTCTGCACCAGAAGGAGTAGATACAAATAGTTGGATATATTTTAAGAAAGAAGAATCATCAGTAATAGCACCAGATTATTCAATAAAAATAACAAAAGGTGATTATACATTTGTTATAAATAGCGTTGATGGAACTGTAGCATCACCAGTTTTAAATGGTGAATTATTAAGTCAAAAGCAAGTACCAGTACAGATAATTATTAAAAGAGATGGAACTGTATTAACTGCAGAACAAACGATATCAGTCGCTGATACAGTAACGTTAAGACATGGAAGTTATAATGATGGATTTGTAGTAATTGAAGTGGATCCAACAAATAATACAGCTACATTACTTGCAGATAATAATATAAATACATCTACAGGATTCCAAGGGGTAAATGGTCAAAATTATCCAGTAGCATTCGCAGGAAGTCAATATTGGGCAAGTTGTACTGATGATATATATGATTCATCAAAGAATGATGCATCTGGAATGAATTATAGTGTTGCATACCATGTTAATAATTATGTAACAAATTTAAGAAGTGTGGGATTTACACAAGTTCAAACAACAGGAGCAAGAATATTAAAAAAATCAGAAGTAGTATCTGGAGGAATAGCTGAATCTTATATAAATAGCGGTGAATATTATTGGATCGATTCAGCTAGTTATGGTGATGGTGTGAATGGATGGCATGGCTACATAACCTATAGCGCCTTTACTTACACGAACTATGATGGTGTACGTCCGGTTATAGTTATCTCAACCTCTGATATCTAATAGGGAGCGAGTTTTAAAAAACGGTTCAAAAATTTAAATGATTGTAAGGCACACACATAAAATTTAAATAAAAGGAATCTGAATTATTTTTCAGATTCCTTTTCTAATATATCTCTTGCAGCTACTAGGCCATTAGATGCTGCTATTACTATGTTTCCTGCTTTTCCAGCTCCATCTCCTATCATGTAGATGTTTTTATCTTCTAATTTAAATTTATTGTTTGTTGTTATTTCGTTTGAGAAGAATTTTATTTCTGGTCCGTATAGTAATGTCTCATCATTATTTACTCCTGGTATTATTTTATCAAGTATTTCTAGTCCTTCTATTATATTTGTTATTATTCTATGTGGAAGTACAAGGGATAAGTCTCCTGCAACGCAGTCTTTAAGTGTTGGTTCTATGAATCCTTTATTGATTCTTTCCCATGTTGATCGTCTTCCTTGTTTTAAATCTTTTAGTGCTTGTATTATTGGTTTTCCATCTCCTAAAACGTTTGCAATTTTTGCGATTGATTCTCCATATTCTCTCGTGTTTGTTACTGGATCTGTTAGGTTTATTTTATTTATAAATGCGAAGTTGGAGTTGTTTGATTTTATGTCTTTTAGTGAGTGCCCATTAACGCATATATATCCATAGTAGTTTTCTTTTGCAACGAATCCACCAGGATTTGTACAAAATGTTCTTATTTCGTCTCCGTATTTTTTTGTTTTTATAAATATGCTTGGATCATATATTATGTTTGTAATATTTTCTAATATTTCTTTTCTTGTTTCTATTCTTACTCCTATTTCTATACTTCTTGATGTATATTCTATATTGTATTTATCTGCTATTTCTTGTATCCATTTTGCGCCTGTTCTTCCTGGAGCTACTACAACGTTTTTTGCTTTTATTTTTAGTTCTTTATTTTTTTCTTTATATGTTATTGTATTTATTTTGTTTTTATCTGTGTTTATATCTATTACATTGCAGTTTTCTTTTATTTCTACTTTGTTTTTTTCTAGGTAATCTGTCATGTTTTGTATATATATAGGTAATTTATCGCTTCCTAAGTGTTTTTGTTTAATTATTAGTAGTTTTGCTCCTTGTATTGCGACTTGTTTTTTTATTTTTTCTGCGTCATTCATATTTGTTGGGTATACTGTACTATCCATATTAAATTTATTAAATATTTTTTCTGTGTCGTCTATTAATTGGTTTGCTTCTGATTCACTCATATATTTAAATAAATCAGATTTTCCAAGTTTTGGAATGAAGTTTAGTTTTCCGTCTGAGAATGTTCCTGCTCCTCCGTATCCGGACATTATTTGACATGGATTGCAATTTTGACATGGAATGTTTTTTTTGTTCATTGGGCATATTCTATTTTTTGCTAGTTTTCCTTTTTCAAGTAGTATTATTTTTAGTTTTTTGTTTTTTTCGCTTAGTTCATATGCAGTGAATAGTCCTGCTGGGCCTGCGCCTATTATTGCTACATCATACATAATTATCACCAATTTAATTTTATCATTTATGTTGTTTTTTTTTCAATATTAATTATATATTTTGATTTTTTTATTTGATTATTTTATTTTTTCTTGTCAAATACTTTATTTTATTATATACTATATAGGTGTAAATGGAGGTAAAAATGGAAAAAAATATTAAAGAGATAAAAGTAAAAGTTGAAGGTAAAAAATGGGAAGCTGCTATGGAAAAGGCTTATAAGAAGGCAAGCAGTAATTTTCAAGTTGATGGTTTTAGAAAGGGTAAGGCTCCTAAAAGTGTATTCTTGAAGAAATATACTCAAGAAAGATTAAATTTTGATTGTGCTGATGCATGTTTAGATGATGCATATGCAGAAATGTTTGAGAAGGCTAAGGGTTTAGAGATTGTTGCTCAACCTGAGATAACTTTAAGTAATATTTCTGATAACGGTGTTGAGTTTTTATTTACTTTGACTTTAAAGCCTGAGGTTAAGTTGGGTAAGTATAAAGGTTTAGGTGTTAAGAAAGATAAGGTAACTGTTTCTAAGGAAGAAGTTGAACATGAAATAGAACATTTAAGAAGTCATTATACTGAGAATGTTTTGAAGGAATCTGGAAATGTTGAAAATGGAGATATCGCTGTTATTGATTTTGAAGGATTTAAGGATGGTGTAGCTTTTGCTGGTGGTAAAGGTGAGAATTATTCTTTAGAGATTGGTTCTAATACATTTATTCCTGGTTTTGAGGATCAAGTTATTGGTATGGCTGTTGGTGAAGAGAAGGATATTAATGTTAAGTTCCCTGATGATTATCATGCTGAAGATTTAAAAGGTGCTCCTGTTGTTTTTAAGGTTAAAGTTAATGAGATTAAGGTTAAGAGAGTTCCTGAATTAGATGCTGATTTCTTTGAAGATTTAGGTATGGAAGGCATTGATTCTAAGGAAAGTTTAGAAAAACAAGTTAAGGAAAATCTTAAGGTTAGAAAAGATGCAGATGCTGAGAACAAGTATATTGATGAATTATTAAATGCTGCTAGTAAAAATGTTTCTGTTGATATTCCTGATGTTATGATTGAAGAAGAATTGAATCGTATGGTTAGACAATATGAGGAAAATTTAAAAATGCAAGGTTTAAGTTTGGAACAATTTTATCAATTTACAAATTCTGATGAGTCTAAGTTGAAGGAGCAAATGAAGGAAGAGGCTATTAAAAGAATTACTTTTAGACTTATGTTAGAGGAAATTGCTAAG
Source organism: Caryophanales bacterium UBA3631 (assembly GCA_002374055.1). The sequence goes on along the minus strand of DFLA01000016.1, from coordinate 57,850 downwards.
GTTGAAAAAATTGATATAAGTGATAAGGATGCCAATGCTGAGGTTAAGGAAATGGCTTCAAAATATAATATGAAGGAAGAAGATTTCTTAAATGCATTTGGTGGAATTGAAATGGTTAAGTATGATTTAAAAATGAGAAAGACTATTGATATTTTAAAAGGTGAGTAATCATCTTTTTTTTCTTATTGATAATTTTTTTTATATATAGTATAATTATACTAGGTGATTTACTATGAAGGATTTTTTTGAAAAGTTAAAGAAATTTATTTTGAAAAATAAATTGTTATCTATATTATTATTTTTATTTATTTTAATTTTTATATTAATGCTAGTTTTAATTAAGGTTTTTATCTTTCCTAGTTATAAGGTTTCTAATTATGGAAACAGATTGGATGGTATAGAAAATGTTAAGTTGAATGATTCTAGATTTAATGATATAAAGAATGGATTTGATTCTGTTGAAGGTTTTACTATAAATAATTTTAGATTGTCTGGGAAAATTGTTAATATTTTTATAAGCGCTAGTGATAGTATTGGTTTAGATAAAGTTAAGTCTAGTTCTTTAAAACTTGTTAAGTCTTTTAGTGAGGATGAGTTGAAGTATTATGATTTTCAAGTTTTTGTTACTGGATCTAATAAAGATGTATATCCAATGATTGGTTATAAAAATAAGAATTCTGATGATTTATATTGGAATTATGAGGGTGAAAAATAATGAAAAGTAAAAAGAATATTTTAATTATTTTGGGTATTGTATTTGCTTTTTGTTTATTAGGTTTTTATGTTGTTACTAAGCAAGATAAAAATACTTCGTTTACTATTTTTGAAAAGCAATGGCTCGAAAATAATAAGAGTAAGGTTGTAGATATTTCTATTTTGAAGGATATACCTGTAATTAATTATAATGGTACTGGTGTTTTGTTTGATTTTTTGAATGATTTTGAGGAAGTTACTGGTTTGGATTTGAATCCTATTGCTTATAATGAGGGTGAAGAGATAAAGACTGGTTATTCTTTTCAAGTGGTTTCTCAAAGGGAAAATAATGATATTTTGATATATAGTGATAATTATGCTTTACTTACGAAGAAAAATGTTAAGTTTAATAAGTTGTCTGAAATTTCTAATTTGAATATTGGTGTTTTGGAAAGTGATTTTGATAAGGTTAACAGTGTAATGGATGGTAATGATGTTTCATTTAAAACTTTTTCAAGTTTGAATGATTTAGTTTCTTCTATTAATAGTGATGAAGAGGGTTCTGTTGATTCTATAATATTACCTAAAATTAGCAATTTTGATTTAATTATTTCTAATTCTAATTTAAATATTTCTTATAATATTAATGAGATTAAGCAAGATTATGTTATACGTTTAGGTGATGATCAAAAATTAAATGAGATATTCACTAAGTATTTTAAAAAATGGAATGAAATGAATTATAATGATTCGTTTGGTAAGGCTTTTTCTAGTAATTATTTTTCTTTTTCTAATATAGATGATAAGGGTAAGGCTTTATTTAAAAGTAAGAGATATGTATATGGATATGTTGAGAATAGACCATATGATTCTTTAGTTGATGATACTTTGTATGGTATTAATAGATCTTTTTTAGATAGTTTTTCTGATATTGCTGATATCGACATAGATTATAAGAATTATTCTTCTGTTGATTCGCTTGTTAATTCTTTTAATAGTGAAGAGATTGATTTGTTTTTTAATAATTTGAGTTATGGTGATTATTCTAAGGAAAGTGTTGATTTAATATCTAATTATGATGAACAAATTTCTGTTCTTGCCTTACCTAGTAATAAGGTTACTGTTAGTTCTGTTAAGTCTTTAGTAGGTTATGATGTTGCTACTATTTCAAATACAAAGCTCGCAAGTTATTTAGAAAGTAATGGTGTTAGTGTTAAGTCTTATGATTCTATTTCTTCTTTATTAGATAGGGTAGATGATGATGCTATTATAGTTTTGGATTCGGAGATATATGATTATTATAGTGTATCTGGGTTAAAAAATTATAAGGCAATTTATACTTTTGATTTGCCTGAACAGTATTCGTTTAAAGTTTTGAATAGTAGTGAGAATGATTTGTTTATTAAGTATTTTAATTTTTATTTATCTTTTATATCTAATCAGGAAGTAGCAAATATTGGTTATTCTGATTTGGTTTCTGCTACAAGTGGTTCAAATCTTATTATGATATTAATAGTTTGTATTTTAGTTATTATTGTTGGATTGATGGTTTATTTATTCTTACAGAATAGGAAAAATCCTAGAAAAGGTTTAATTATTCCAAAGGACAATAAGTTGAAGTATATAGATGTTTTGACTTCTTTAAAAAATAGAAATTATTTAAATGATAATATTGATGCTTGGGATGAAAGTTTAGTATATCCTCAGGGATTGGTTGTTGTTGATTTGAATAATATCGCGTATATAAATGATAATTATGGTCATTCTGAGGGTGATAAGGTTATTAAGGAAGCTGCTAATATATTAATTAGGACTCAAATTTCTAATACTGAAATTATGCGTACAAATGGTAATGAGTTTTTAATTTATATGGTAGGATATGATGAAAAACAAATTGTTTCATATATAAGAAAGTTGAATAAGGAGTTTAAGGATTTATCTCATAGTTTTGGTGCTGCCATTGGGTATAGTATAATTACTGATGAGATTAAGACTGTTGATGATGCTATTAATGAGGCTACTCTTGATATGAGAAATGTTAAACAAGAAAATAAGTAAAGCGTTTGCTTTGCTTTTTTGAAAGGATTTTATTATGGAAATAACTAAAAAATATATTAAGAAATTGCTTAGATTATTTATGAGACCTGAGTTGAAGGTTTTACCTGGAAATATTGCATTTTTTCTTGTTTTATCTATATTCCCAATTATTACTTTATGTGGTTTTTTAGCTTCTTTTTTTAATGTTTCTCTTGATAGTGTTGTTGATTTGATGAGTAAGGTTTTACCTGGTGATGTTAATAATATTTTGGTTCCATATATTACTGGTAGCGGTATGGATTTCCATATAGGTTTTTCAATTATAACTGGTTATATTGTTGCTTCTAATGGTGCTCATTCTATTATTGTTAGCTGTAATACTTTATATGGTTTTGAGCATAGTAATTATATAAAAAGAAGAATAAAGTCTTTGTTTATAACTATTTTGTTGGTTTTTCTTTTTATTTTTACTTTATTTGTTTTAGCATTTGGAAATACTATTTTAAAGTTTGTTTTATCTTTTAATTTTTTTGGTGAATTTGGTGATTCTATATATTATTTGTTTTTATTATTGAAATGGCCTATTGCTGTTATTTTCATTTATTTTATGATGAAACTAATTTTTATTCTTGCACCTGATTCTTATATTAAAGGTAAATTAACTGTTCGAGGTTGTTTGTTTACTACTTTTGCTTGGATTGTTTCTTCTTTTGTTTATTCTTTTTATGTAATTAATTTTTCTCATTATGATATTTTTTATGGTAGTTTATCAAATATTATTGTTATGATTATGTGGATTTATATTCTTGCATATTCTCTTGTTATTGGTATTGCGATAAATGTTCAGGATTATAAGGATTATATTAGGAATAATAGTTGATTTTTTGTTAATAATATATATGGATACGCATTTACCAGTGTGTATTTAAGGCAAACTACATTTTGGTAATATGATATCCTCCGAAAAAAACGATTTTATCGTTTTTTTTATTTTTTATTTTTTTTATGTTTTTTAATATTTGTTTTGTCTATTTTTCAATTTTTTAAAATCTGTAATATTTTGTATGTATGTTTTTTTATTTTTGTTATTTTTACTTAGCAAATTTTAACAAACAAATGTTTGATAAAAGTATTGACATTGTTTTTTTTTTATTGTACAATGGGTTTGTACTTAGTTAGGAGGAATATAAATGGTTAAATCTTCAGGTGATAAAACCTTAGATCAAGTATTAGCTGATATTGAAAAACAATTTGGTAAAGGCGCTGTTATGAAACTTGGTAGTCATGAACATAGAGAGATTGATGTTGTTCCAAGTGGTTCTATTTCTTTGGATGTTGCTTTGGGTATAGGTGGATATCCAAAGGGTAGAATTGTTGAAATTTATGGTCCTGAGTCGAGTGGTAAAACAACTTTTGCTCTTCATGCTATTGCTGAGATTCAAAAAAAAGGTGGTAGAGCTGCTTTTATAGATGCTGAACATTCTTTGGATCCTCAATATGCTGCAAGGCTTGGTGTTAATATTGATGAATTATTATTGTCTCAACCTGATAATGGTGAGCAAGCTTTAGAGATATGTGAGGCTTTGGTTCGTAGTGGTGCTATTGGTATTGTTGTGATAGATTCTGTTGCTGCATTGGTTCCACAGGCTGAAATAGAAGGTGAGATGGGTGATTCTCATGTTGGATTACAGGCTAGGTTAATGAGTCAGGCTTTAAGAAAGTTATCTGGTATTATTAATAAGACTAATACTGTTGCGATTTTTATTAATCAGTTAAGGGAGAAAGTTGGGGTTATGTTTGGTAATCCTGAGGTTACTCCTGGGGGAAGGGCACTTAAGTTTTATTCTTCTATTAGATTAGAGATTAGACGTTCTGAACAAATTAAGTTAGGTACTGATATTATCGGTAATAAAACTAATATTAAAGTTGTTAAGAATAAGATGGCACCTCCTTTTAAATCATGTTCTGTTGATATAATGTATGGTGAAGGTATTTCTCAAACTGGTGAATTAGTTGATTTAGCAGTTGAGGCTGGTATCATTGATAAGAGTGGGGCATGGTATTCTTATAATGGTGAAAAAATTGGCCAAGGAAGAGAAAATGTTAAGGAATTGTTTAAGCGTGATTCTAATTTACGTCAAGAGATAAATAAGAAGGTTAGAGATTTTTATTTTGAAAAGGATAATTTAAAAGGATCTAATTCTAAGGATATTGATGTTGATCCTGAAACTGGTGAAATAAAATAGGTTTATGCCTATTTTATTTGCTTTTATATTATTAAACGTGATAGAATGTTTGTAGGTGATTTTTATGGAAAGATTGCAGAAGGTTATTGCTAATAGTGGTTATTGTTCTAGGAGAAAGGCTGAGGAGCTAATTTCTTTAGGTAAGGTCATGGTTAATGGTGAGGTTATTTCTGAGTTAGGTTATAAGGTTGATGGCAATGATGAAATAATGATTGGTGGTAAGGTTATTTCTCGTGAGGAGAAGGAGTATATTTTACTTAATAAACCAAGAGGTGTTGTTACTACTACTAATGATGATAAAAATCGTAAAACTGTTATTGATTTAATTAATACTGATAAGAGATTATATCCAGTAGGACGTTTGGATTATGATACTACTGGTGCATTGTTACTTACTAATGATGGTGAGCTAACAAATTTATTGATTCATCCACGTAATAAGGTTGATAAGGTTTATATTGCTAAGGTTAAGGGTTTTTTTGATAAGGAAAGTGCTTTAACAATGAGCCGTGGAGTATTGCTTGATGGTGTTAAGACTGCTAGAAGTTTTGTGAAGTTAAGAAAGTATGATAAGAAAAGTGATACTTCTATTGTTGAGGTTATTATTCATGAAGGACGTAATCATCAAGTTAAAAGAATGTTTGAGGCTGTTCATTTTGATGTTTTGAAGTTAAAAAGAGAAATGTTTGCTTTTTTAAATGTTAATGGTCTTAAAAGTGGTGAATATAGATATTTAAGTGTTAAAGAGGTTAAGCAATTATATAGTTTGGTAAAATAAAAGAATTATACATTTTTTGTATAATTCTTTTTATATTTCTATTGCATTTACTGGGCATCCTTCTGCTGCTTCTTTTATATCGTCTGTTATTTTTTCTACTTCTTCTTTTATTGGTTTAGCGTATCCGTCATCATTAAATTCAAAATATTCTGGTGCGATTGCAGTGCATGCTCCACATCCTATACAATTTTCATTTACTTTTATTTTTTCCATTTTTATCCCTCCTGAAATTATTATAGATAATTTTTTATTATTTTGCAATAAAACTTTTAAAAATATTGATTTTATGATATTATTATTTTAGGTGATAGGGATGGCTAGTAGAATGGAAAAGTATCATTCTAATGCTTCGTCTAGTAGTAGAAGTATTAGAAATGAGAATTTGTATAAAGATATTTATGAAAAAAATGAGTATTCCAATATTGAGAAAGTAGCTGTTATGGATAAGACTAATGAGATAAGTCTTGAACAAATTAAGGAATTATTAAAAGAGCGTGAAGAAAAGAAAAAAAAGAGTTCTACTGTTAAGGCAAATGTTTCAAGAGTTTATCAATCGCCTGCTCAGGATAGGAGTTATGATATTCGTGATATTTTAGTTAAGGCTAAGGATGAGCATGTTGATGATAATAAAAATAGAAGTTTAAAAAATACTCAATATAATATATTGAAGAATATTAATATTAAGGATAAGGTTGATGAGTATGATCAAGCTGAAATTGATAGAACTTTTGTTAATACTAGTGTTTTGAAAAAGTATGATGATAATGAATTATCTTTGGATATGCTTAGTGATTTAAAATCTTCGGGTAATACTTTTGTTGATAGAACTAATGTTGGGGATTTATTGAAAGAGGTTAGGGAAGCAAAGGATAGGTATGAGCCTCATGATGAGGATGGCTTGGATAGGTCTTTTTATACTTCTAGTTTGAGTTTTAAGGAAGAGGATTTTGAACAGTTAAAGGATATACAAGAATCGATAGATAGTAATAATAAAATGATTAAGTTTTTGTTTTTCTTTTTATTCTTGGTTGTTGCGGGAGTTGTAGGATATATTGTTTTTAAAATGTTTTAAGACTATTTATTAGTCTTTTTTTTATATATTATAAAAGGTATTAAAATCATTATTATGCTTATTAGTATTGGGAGTTTATTGAATATTGTTTTATTAAATTTAGCTCTATTTTGAAAAATAAATTTTCCCCATAGTACAATTATTAATGATATTATTGCTATTATTTTTTTGTTTGTTTTTTCATTTTTAATTTTAAAAGTATGTATTATGTATTTTGATATGAATAGTATTCCTATTACTGTTAGTGTAAATGCATAGAATGTCCATCTTAGTGATATTGTACTTTCTGTTCGCTCTATAAATCCTATAAGTGATACTTTTTTTAATACATCGTATTCTGGATATTGATATAGGTTTGCGAGATTTGCTCCTAGTATGGATAGTGTTAAGAAGTATATTATTAGTATTATTATGTTTGCTAATATGTATGTTATTATTATTCTTTTGTTTAGTTTTTCTTTGTCTAGTATTTCGTTTTTAGGTATTATTGTTAGGAGAAATAGTGGTGTTATATTGTATGTTATATATATTAATGAGCACATTAATGGATTTTTTATTCCATTTTCTAGTATTGGAAGTATGTTGTCAATTTTTATTTGCCATATTAATCCGATTATTGTTAAAAAAACGAATGATAGACTTATTATTAGTAGTATAAATACTGTTCTTCCTATTACTGTTGTTCCTTTTGTTAATATATATATTATTGCTGGTAAGAATGATAGTGCGATTATTATATGCGGCGTTTTTGATAGGTATTGTGATGATATAAAGTCTATTAGGTTATTGTAGTTTGTTGCTATAAAGAATGCTATTGCGAGTGTTAGAATTAAGTTTATTATTTTACCTGTCTTTGAAAATTTGTCTTCAATTTTTTCGAATATATTTAATTCTGGTTTTGTATTGATTATTTTTAGATATATTATTAGCGGAATTAATCCTAAAATTGTTCCTAATATTATGCTTATTATTCCGTCTTGTGCTGCATAGTTAAATAGTATATATGTTGTTATTCCAACATTGTTTGCTAGTATTAAAAAGTATTCTATTGCGCAAAATTGGAGTGATGATAGTTTTTTCATTGTGCCTCCTTAATAGTTTGGATTAATGATCCTTGGTCTTCTATTTTTATGTCAAATTCTGGTTCTATTTTTAGGTTTTTAAATATTTCATTCCAATTGTTTTTTATTTTTTTCCAATTATTTGGATTTTTTTTATGTATTAGTTTTCCATATCCTAATACGTCTGTGTTGTATTTTTTTTGAACTAAGTATGCACTTTCTTGTATTATTCTATTTAATTCATTTTTTATATCTTGTTCTATTTTTTTTATGTTATCTGGATTTTCTAAATCTATTTTGCAGTTTGTTTCTAGTATTGTTGCTTTTCCACTGATTTTTACTTTTACTTTGTTGTTTTGTAGGTCTATATTTGTTTTTGTTTTAATGTTTTCTACATAGTTCATCATGTATTTATCTTCACATTTTGTTTTTACATAAAAGTTTTCTATATTGTTTGTTAGTAGATTTATTCCTTTTGATTCGTCTTGTGTTGCCCATCCTAATAGTTTGTCATCTTTGAATATTCCTAATGTATCTATTTTAATTGTTGCTTGTGGTATAGTATCTGATAGTTCTTTTGTATCTGTTCCTTTTTCTTTATTTCCAATTATTGTGATACTGTTTAATACTGGATTTATTCCTTGTTCTAGTAATGTATATATGAAGTCATTATATGTTATTTTATATATTAATGAGGACTCAGCTGATGATGTTTCTATATCTGATGCGATTGTTTGTGATGGAAAAGTTTGAAGTGGGGATATTATTTCTAGTATGTTTTTGGCTTTTGTATTTTTGCTTAGTAATATATAGAAGAAATTTCTTGATTCTGTGTCTCGTGCTAGATAGTCGAGTATGTTTTCTATTCCTTCTTTTGCAATTTCTTCTGATATTATTGTAACTACAAGATGTCCGCTATATGGTTCAAATGGCATTTTTATTTGTAGGTCGTTTATTGCTTCTTGTATTGTTTCTCCAATTCCTGTATATGTTGTTGTTCCTGCTTCTCCTTCTTTTGCGCTTACTTCATTTTTTTTTGCATTTGATATTAGGTATGTTACTTCGTATTTGTTTTCTTTTTTATCTATAGCGATTCCTGTACATATTGCTAGATTATTTAATTCATAGTAATTCCAACATCCTGTTAATAGTAGTATTAGTGGTATTATTAATAGTTTTTTCATTTTTCACCAACTTTTCTTTTTTGTTTTGTTTTTAGGTAGAATGGTCTTTTTTTGATTTTCGTTTTTGGAAATTTTAGTATTCCATTTTTTTGTGATTCGAGGTTAAATGGTGAGATGGTTGATAGGTATGGAATATTTAATATTTCTAGACTTGATAGTTTGGTTATGAACATTATTATTGATATTACTAGTCCTATTAAGCCTAATACTGCTGCTGATATTATGAATATAAATCTCCATATTCGTATTCCATTTACTACGTCTATATCTGTGAAGAGTAGTCCGCTTACGCTTGTTATTGCGACTACTATTATAACTATGGGTGATACTATTCCTGCTGAAACTGCTGCATCTCCAAGTACTAAGGCTCCTACTATTGATACAGCTGCTCCCATTTGATTTGGTAATCTTATGTCTGATTCTCTTAGTATTTCAAATGTTACTAGCATTATTATTGTTTCTATTACTGTCGGAAATGGAACTCCTTGTCTTTGTATTGCGATTGATATTAGTAGGTTATCTGGTATTATTTCAAAGTTATATGTTGTTAGTGCTATGTAAATAGCTGGTGTAAATAGTGTTATTAAAAATCCTATGAATTTTAGTATACGTGTTATTGTTACGTTTATTGGCTGTTGGTAGTTATCTTCGGGTGTATGAAATATATCTATAAACATTCCTGGTATTATTAATGCGAAAGGGGTATTTTCAACTATTATTACTATTTTTCCATTGAGTAATGAGTTTGTACAGTTGTCTGGTCTTTCTGTTGATATTATTGTTGGAAAGGCACAATGATTATTTTTTGTGAGATAGTCTCTTATTGGTCCACTATCTATTATTCCATCCACGTCTAGTTTTTTTAGTTCTTCTTTTATTTGTTTTATATATTTTTCTTCTACTATATTGTTTATATATGTTAAGGATACTTTTGTTTTAGTTCTTCTTCCTATTTTTAGTTCATCGAATACTAGGTTATCGTCTTTTATTCTTTTTCTTATTAGTCCGATGTTTGTCATATAGTTTTCTGTAAATGAGTCTTTTGGTCCTCTTATTATGGCTTCGCTTTTTGAATCTTCTATTCCTCGATTTAGATTTGTTTTTGTTTCGACTGCTAGTATTTCTTTTTCTGTTATTATTATTGTAAATCCACTTGTTAGAAAAAATGGTATTTCTTCTTTTTTTATTGTTTTTAGTTTACTGTTATATATTGTGTTTTTTAGTTCTTTTGATATGTTTTCGAATATATTTAGTTTTGTGTTCGTTAGTGCCTTTACTAGAAAGTCGCTTATTTTGTCATCACTTGATACGCTTTCTAGAAATATATATCCGATTTTTTTGTTTTTAATATTTATTATTCTTGATGAGATATCGGCGCTATTGTTTAGTTGTTTTTTTATGTTTTCTAGTGTTTTTTCTATGTCCATTCTATCACCTTTTTTTATTTATTATTTACAAATTTGTAATTATTATGTATTATTATTTTAGGTGATTTTTATGTATGATGTTTTAATTGATAGGCTTGATCATCAAGGTCGAGGCATTGGTTATATAGATGGAAAAATTGTTTTTGTTAAGGATGCTTTAGTAGGTGAAAGTGTAAGGATTAAAGTTATTCGTGAGAATAAAAAATTTTATGAAGGAATTGTTTTAAAGTATTATTCTAAGAGTAATGAGAGAGTTAATGTAGATTGTCCTTATTATGAATTTTGTGGTGGCTGTGATATCATGCATATGAATTATAGTTTTCAACATGATTATAAAATTAATAAGGTTAAAGATATAATAAAAAAATTTGTTCATGATGATATTAAGATTAATGAAATTAGTTATGATAATCAGTTTTATTATCGTAATAAGGCTACTTTTCATGTTAAAGAAGGTGTTGGTTATTATAAGGAAAAGACTTATGAGTTAATTAATATTGATAAGTGTTTAATTTGTTCTAATGAGATTAATAATGTTTTGAGCATACTAAAAAAAATGAATTTAAGTAATGTGGATAGTGTTGTTGTTCGTAGTAGTTATTATGATAAATCAATTATGGTTATATTTCATGTTGTAGGTGAGGTTTTAGATGGTTATCTTGTTGATAGTTTAAAGGATATTGCTTCAAGTATTTATATTAAAAGTGATAATTATAAACTTATTTATGGTAATGAATATATTATTGATATGATAGGGGATAAGAAGTTTGTCATTTCTCCTGATTCATTTTTTCAAGTTAATACTCATATGGCTTATAAGTTATATAGTAAAGTTTTAGAGTATGCTGGTAATTTGGATAGTTCTAATGTACTTGATTTATATTGTGGTACTGGTACTATTGGATTATTTGTTGGTGGTAAGACCATAGTAGGTGTTGAGATTAATGAATCGGCTATTCATGATGCGAATATTAATAAAGATTTGAATGGTGTTAGTAATTGTCAGTTTATTTGTGGTGATAGCGGAAAGGTATTAAAGGGGTTAAATAAGAATTTTGATGTTGTTATTGTTGATCCTCCTCGTAGTGGTTTATCAGAGTTATCTATTAATGAGGTTATAAGTGTTGGAGCTAATAGGGTTATTTATGTTTCTTGTGATCCTGTAACTTTAGCTCGTGATTTGAATATATTTAAAAAACATTATAATATTAAAGAGATTAGTTTGTTTGAAATGTTTCCTAATACTCATCATGTTGAGAGTGTTTGTTTGTTGGAAAAAAAATCTTAAATTAGTAATATTTTGTTCATTAATAAATAAAAATATTTACTATTTTTATGGTAAAATAAGTATAGAGTATTAACTCAACCATTGGTATGTGTAATTTATAAATGACTTATTTTATAATTAAGTTGTAGAGGGAGAAAAAGTTCATGGATTTAATTAAAATTGGAAAATTTATTGCTAATTGCAGAAAAGAAAAAAAGATTACTCAAGAACAATTAGCGGAAAAATTATATATTACTGATCGAGCAGTATCAAAGTGGGAAAGAGGTTTATCTTTACCAGATGCTGATAAAATGTTGGATTTGTGTAATATATTTGATATAAACGTCAATGAACTTTTAAATGGTGAGAAGATTGATATGAAAGATTATGAAAAGAAAACGCAAGAATTATTATTAGAACTTGCTAAACAAGATGAATTAAAAAATAAAAGATTAATTACAGATATGTGGGTAATAACAATAACAGCATTTATATTTTATATAGCTCTTATAGTTATATCTTGTAGTATGTTGGAAGAAGGTCCAATACTTGGTACAATTATTTGTATTTCAACAGTTGTATTACTAATTGTGTGCTTTTATGGTTTTAAACTTGAAGTAGATGCAGGATATTATGAATGCAAACATTGTCATCATATATTTGAAGAAAAAAAATATTTTAAATTATTAATGGCTCCACATATTGGTACATCTAGATATCAAAAATGTCCTAACTGTGGTAAAAAATCAATGGCTAAAAAAGTTATGAATAAGGGAGAAAATGAATAATGAAAAAGTTTATTAAAGAGAATTGGAAGTTTTTATTATTAGTATTACTTGGAGGTTTAATTGGAGGATATTGTGTTGGATTATATAGTTATGATTCATCATCTGGTGAAGTGTTAAGAAAAATGCAAGAACAAAATGTAACAAAAGAAATGTTAGGATTAGTTTCAGCAATTCAGTATGGTATTCTTTATGGATTTATACTTGCTTGTATAGGTGTATTTATTTCTAAGAAGGTTAATCTATGGAAGAAATTTGAATTTAATAAAAAGGCTATTTTTGTTACAGCAATTATTACTATTATTGGTGCATTAATTTTATTCCCTGGAGATAAATTAATATTTGGATCATTAAGTACTTGGGTAAATGATCAATATAATTCATCTCCAACAAATTCAAAGATAATTGGTGGATTACTAGCTGGTGGAATTATTGAAGAAGTAATGTTGAGATTATTCTTAATGTCATTAATAGTATTTATTGGATCAAAGATATTCTATAGGAATAAAGAAGTAATACCTGTTAAATTATATATAATATCCAATATTATAGTTGGAATAGTATTCGCAGCATTACATCTTCCAGCAACTATGACAATGACTACATTAACACCTGTAATAGTATTTAGATGTTTCTTATTTAATGGAGGATTAGGAATAGCATTTGGATATCTTTATAGAAAATATGGTATTGGTTATGCAATGATATCACATGGATTAATTCACTTAATAGCAGATGTACTTATGCTTATATTTATATAGAATGATCGGAAGATTAAGATATTGTGATAAAAAAATAATTATTTATCGACTTCGTATTTATTATGTTGAAGGCATTTATTGAAAAAAAATTAATAGTTTAATTGACATTAATTGTATATGATATATTTTATTTGTATTAATTCTTACCGATAATTAATATGACATTTTTATTTTTCGTATTCTCTTTTTAGGGTAAGATAAAAAGATTGCATGCGGGATACTTATTTTATGATAAGTGTCTCTTTTTTTTTGTTTTGAAAGGAGATTAGTCGTAAACTATGATGGTTCGAGACTGAAGAACTATTTAATATAATTTATATAAAGTGTTGTTTATAATATCTATTAGTTAATGTTGTTATTGATTTATAAGTATTTGCTTGTTATAATGTAATTGTATTAAGATAAGAGGTTATAAATATGGAAAAGAATAAGAGAGAGAGAATTGTTAGAAATATTTTAATAGGGTTAACTATTATAAGTTTGATTATTACTATGTTGAATTTTACTTATCAAGTTTATGAGGATTTAAATGTTGATAGGATAAATAGTTTCTTAGTTAATTATGTGAATGGTTGGTTAATGTGGATTGATAATATTTTATTATATATATTTGCGGTTATTTATATTGTATTAGGTATTAAGTCTAATCATGAAGTTTTATTAAAAGTTAGTTTTAGTATTTTTTCAATTTTAACTTCTATAATGTCGTTAACTTTTATTGTTAATTTTTTAGCTCATTTATTTGGTATTTTTAATTAGAGGTAGTTTATTCTATCTTTTTTTTTATTTTTTGATATAATATCTTTGGTGAGTTTTATGAATAGGGCTTTATTAGAATTTAATATTAATGACGATTGTTTATTAATTGATTTTTTGAAGAGTAATATAGAGAAGTCTAAAAATAATATTAAGAGTTTTATATCTAATGGATGTTGTATTGTTAATGATTTAGTTATAACTAAGGCTAATTATTTATTACATTCTGGTGATAAGTTGGTTGTTGTTTTGAAGCAGATTAGGGATAAACAGTATGGTTTAATTAATATTATTTATGAGGATGATTATTTTATTGGTATTAATAAACCTAGTGGATTATTGTCTGTTTCTGATATGAAACATAATGTTAGTGCTTATGACATTGTTAAGAGGTATGTTGGTGGAAAACTATATGTTTTACATCGTTTAGATCGTGATACTTCTGGGATACTTTTGTTTTGTCGTGATAAAGGTATTGTTGATAAGATGCAGAATAATTGGAATGATGTTGTTTTAAAACGTGGTTATTTAGCTGTTGTTAATAAGATTAATGGTAATGGGACTATTAAGAGTTATTTATATGAGGATAAGAATTTTAATGTTAGGTCATGTAATGATTCTAAGAAGGGGAAACTTGCTATTACTCATTATAGTGTTGTTAAGAGTAGTAAGAATTATTCTTTGTTACAAGTGTTTATTGATACCGGACGTAAGAATCAGATTCGTGTTCATATGAATTTGATTGGTACTAGTATATTGGGTGATAAGAAGTATGGTGGTAGTAAGGCTAAAAGACTTTATTTACATTCTAATATTTTAGAGTTTATTCATCCTGTTAGTGGTAAGAATGTTTTTATTAAATGTGATTCTAATTTTGATATATTAGAACAAAATCAAAATAAATTTTGAATTATAATTACTCACGTAATTATTTTTCTGCTTCATAGACTCAGTAACCTGACTTCTCCACAGACTAATAATTCTTTTGTATATAGTCTTAAACCTTCAAACATTATATTAACTGATGCATTAAAATCTCTATCTAACTTGTTATGACAATTTGGACATTCATATTCTCTTACATTTAAGTTTTTTGTTGCTTATTTGGATATAATCTAAATTTATATGCTCTATTTATTTTCATTGTACCACCACCATATATCAGAAACATATTACACAAACAAATTGCGTCAACACATTTTGATAATTTAAAAGAACTTTCCTAGTATATAAAAAAGATACGTTTGTATCTTTTTAGTTTAGTAGATATATTCCTACTGTTAGGTATGTTGCGAATATGCACCATATTAAGTATGGGATTAGTATATATCCTGATGGTTTATATTTTTGTAGGAATAGTGTTATTAATGTGTATATTAGTATTACTAGTATAAGTATCCAAATTATCGAGAAAAATCTAAGTTTTAGTGTAAAGAATACTATTGACCATAGGGCGTTTACTAGTAGTTGCGTATAATATATAATTATTTCTGTTTTATTTGTATATGTATTTTTTTTATATAGATAGTATGATATTCCTATTGATAAGTAGAGTATTGTCCAAACTATTGGGAATAGAATGCTTGGTGGCGTTAATGGTGGACTTTTTATTTCTTGTAGATTAAAGTTTCCTCTTGTTAGTATTGATACTGTTATTCCAATTAATAATGGGAAAAAAATGTAGAATATATTTGTTAGTATTTTTTTCATGTTTCATCCTTTCTAGTTAATAGTATGTTTTATTGTTTTTTTTATGTTTTGTTTTTGTTAGGAAAGTCTTTTTTAATTTTGTTTTTTTTGTTATAATTATAATAGGGGTATGTTAAAGGGTGATAATAGTGAAAGAAAATTATAGTGAGTTGTGTTCTTTTAATTTTGGAAAACGCTGTTATGTTGTTATAAAGAATAGTAATAAGGTTATTTATTTTGAAAGAGTTAATGATAAATATGTTATGCCTATTACTAATTTTGATTTGTATGATAATGAAGGCAAATCTATGACTTTGGTTAATGAGCATTTTTTTATGAATCAATTGGTTAGTAGGATTAATATTGCTTTAGGTAAGGGTTATTTTGTTAATGATGTTGAAATAATTGATTATCTTAGTGGGATTAATAGTTCTATTGAAGGTGATGTTAATTTAAAAAAGATTTTAAAAGGATCTTTGATGAGTAAAATTGATGTTGATAATTTTGAATTTAATAAAAAAAGAATTTTAGATTATATTGATAAATTTAAGATTGAAACATATGTTGATTATAATAATGTTTCTGTTTTTAATGGTTCTCTTTCTAAAAATATTGTAAATGATGTTGACGTTAATAATTTTAATTTTTCTAGTCATACATATGATGAAATCGTTGATGATGATAAGTTAAATGTTGAAGTATCTAATGATTTAGCTAATGATAGTGAATTAGTTAATGATGAAAAGTTAGATTTTGAAATATCTGATGAGATTGTTGATAACAGTAAATCAAATGATGAAATCGTTGATGATGAGGTAATTGAAATTGATGATATTGATTCTAAAAATGTTGTATTAAATGATTCGGTAAATTTTTCTTCTAATGATTTTGAGGAAATTATTGATGATGATATTATTTCTGATACTTTTAATAAAAGTGATAATGAAAATGTTGATTTTATTGTAGATAATGTTTCTTCTAGTTTGAATAATAATGATGTTGATGATTTTAACATGATTTTATCTGATATTGGTAATTTTTCTAGTAGTGTTTCTGAATCTGATAATAATGTTTTAAATAATCAGCTTTTAGAACCTGTTATTGATAATTTACCTAATGATAGTTTAGCATCTAATCAAGTTAATGAAGTTGCTGATTTTAGTAATAATTATATTGATGAGGTTAAGAATAGGATAGTGTCTAGTAGTAGTTTTGACTCTAATGGTTCTTTTGTTCCTAATGAAAATGTTGATTTAAAAAATAAAGTTATAAGTGATAAAAATGATTTACCTGAGATTGGTGATGATCAGGGTGCTTCTGATGTTAAGAAAAAAAAGGGTAAGGGTGGAATTGTTTTATTCTTTATTATTCTTATTGCTTTCTTGGTTGTAATATCATATTTATTGTATATGTATGTATTTTAATAAAAATTATTTTAATCCCTTGATATATTTTAATGTTTAGTATATAATAATTTGTATTAGAAATGTTGAACTTGAGGAGTAAATGATTTTTTATTTAAAGAGAGTTAGTGGTTGGTGTGAACTAATAATAAGAATCTTTGAAGGTAGCAAGGGAGTTTGATTTCTGAATATGTAGGAAGTTACGTTATCTCGCGTTAAGAGAATTAAAGTGCATAGTAAATCTATGAATTAAGGTGGTACCGCGATAATTCGTCCTTAAATTCATGGATTTTTTTGTTTGAAAGGGTGATTTTTTATGTTGGATAAAAAGTATAATCATATTGAAGTTGAAAATGGTAAGTATAATTATTGGAAGGAAAAAGGATATTTTACGAGTGGTGATTTGAGTAAGAAACCATATGCGATTGTTATTCCTCCTCCTAATGTAACTGGTAAATTACATTTAGGTCATGCATGGAATACTACTTTACAGGATATTATGATTCGTTATAAGCGAATGGATGGTTATGATGCTTTATGGCTTCCAGGTATGGATCATGCAGGTATTGCTACTCAGGCTAAGGTTGATAAAAAGTTACGTGATAATGGTATTAATCCTAGAGGTTTATCTCGTGAGGAGTGGCTTCGACATGCTTGGAGTTGGAAAGATGAGTTTGCGAATACTATTCATGAACAATGGGCAAAGTTAGGTTTATCTTTGGATTATTCTAAGGAAAGATTTACTTTGGATGATGGTCTTTCTTTAGCTGTTAGAAAGGTATTTGTTGATTTATATAATGAGGGTTTAATTTATCGTGGTGAGCGTATTATAAATTGGGATCCTGTACAAATGACTGCTCTTTCTAATGAAGAGGTTATTTATAAAGATGATAAGGGAGCTTTTTATCATTTAAAGTATTTTATCGAGGGTACTGATCGTTATTTAGATGTTGCGACTACTCGTCCTGAAACTTTATTTGGTGATACTGCTGTTGCGGTTAATCCTGATGATGATAGGTATAAGCATTTAATTGGTAAGAATGTTATATTGCCTATTGTTGGTAAGTTGATTCCAATTGTAGGTGACCTTCATGCTGATCCAGAGTTTGGAACTGGTGTTGTTAAGATAACTCCTGCTCATGATCCTAATGATTTTGAGGTTGGAAATCGTCATAATTTAGAGCGTATTATTGTTATGAATCCTGATGCAACTATGAATGAGAATGCTGTTGGTTATACAGGTTTATCTCGTGAGGAATGTAGAGAAAAATTGATTAAGGATTTAAAAGAGAAAGATTTATTGATTTCTATTGAGGAAATGGTTCACTCTGTTGGTCATAGTGAGAGAAGTGATGCTGTTGTTGAGCCATATTTATCTCGTCAATGGTTTGTTAAGATGAGACCATTAGCTGATAGGGTTTTAGAGAATCAAAAGGATGTTGATGGAAAGGTTAATTTTGTTCCTGAGAGATATGAAAAGATTATGAACCATTGGATGGAAATTACTTATGATTGGTGTATTTCTCGTCAATTATGGTGGGGACATAGGATTCCTGCTTGGTATAAAGGTGATCAAGTTTATGTTGGTATGGAAGCACCTTCTGAAGATGGTTGGGTACAAGATAGTGATGTTTTGGATACTTGGTTTAGTAGTGCTTTGTGGCCTTTTAGTACTATGGGTTGGCCTAATGATACTGATATGTTAAAGCGATATTATCCAAATAATTTACTTGTTACTGGTTATGATATTATTCCTTTTTGGGTTAATAGAATGACTTTTCAAGGGTTACATTTTACTGGTAAGAGACCTTTTAAGGATTGTTTAATTCATGGTTTAATTCGTGATAAGCAAGGTAGAAAAATGAGTAAGTCTTTAGGTAATGGAGTTGACCCTATGGATGTTATTAATGAATATGGTGCTGATTCTTTGAGGTTTTTCTTGACTACTGGTACTGCAGCTGGTATGGATTTAAGGTATGATGAGGAAAAGGTTAAGTCAACATGGAATTTTGTTAATAAGTTATGGAATGCAAGTCGTTATGTTTTGATGAATTGTGAAAATATTAGTGATATTGATTTTGATATTAATGATTTAACTATTTATGATAAGTGGATTTTATCTCGTATGGAAGGTGTTATTAGTACTGTAAGAAAACATATGGAATCTTATGATTTTAATGTTGTTGGTAGTACGTTATATAGTTTTATTTGGGATGATTTTTGTGATTGGTATATTGAATTATCTAAGGGGAATATGAATGATACTACTAAGAAAGTTTTGATTTTTGTTTTGACTAATATATTGAAGATGTTGCATCCTTTCATGCCTTATGTAACTGATGAAATTTATAATATGTTGCCAGTTAAGGATTCTGAAAGTATTGTTATTAGTAGTTATCCTGTTTATAATGATGCTTATGTTTTTGATACTAATTTTGATTTTATTATTGATTTGATAAAAAATGTAAGAAGAGTTAAGTTGGAGAATAATATTAAGGATTTTACTTTTGTTTATGATAATGAATTTATTGATAATAATATTGATATAATTGCTAGAATGTTGAAATTGAGTGATAGTTATAAAGGTAAATATGATAGTGATTTGATGAGTGTTATTATACCTTTTATGGGTAGTGAGGTTTATATTTATTATGATGGAAGTAAGAATGTTCAAAAGGAATTAGAGAATAACATTAAGGAAAGGGATAGATTGGTTTCTTCTATTGAGAGAAGAAAAAAATTGTTGTCTAATGAAGGTTATGTTAATAAGGCACCTGAGGCTATTGTTAATAAGGAAAGAGAAGATTTAGCTCGTGAGGAACATGAATTAGAGGTTTTAAATATTAAACTTAAGGATATAGATTAATTCTATATTCTTTTTTTATATTTTTTTTAAAATTGGTTAGAATATAAATGAATGGTGGTGAAAAAATGAATAAGAAAAATGGTTTTACATTAATTGAGTTACTTGCAATTATTGTAATTTTAGCAATTATCGCTGTTATTACTGTACCCATTATTTTAAATATTATTGATGAGGCTAGGACTGGTGCTAGAAAAAATAGTGTTATTGGTTATGGTAAGGCTGTTGAATTAGCATATACTAAGTATGAGTATGAGAGACAATTAAATAATGGTACTAATACTGTTTTAGCAAGTAGTGTTGAGAAGAATGCTTCTGATACTGCTAAAGATGGTAAAGTTATTTCTATTATTATTGATGATTCTACTGATCCAATCAATTTAAAGGTTCAATATGATGGTGATAGTGTAGTTTGTTCTCCAACAGGAACTGATAATAATCTTATTTTGTCAGGAAGAGTTTCATTAAAAAATTGTAAGGTTAATGATACCGGTGATTTATATGATTATTCTGATGGAAAAGCATCATTGGTAGATTAATATTTCTTGTGTAAAATTTACATTTTTATTTTTTTAAATATACTAGTGTATTGACTTTATTTTTGATAGTGTGATAGAATATTGATAGAAAAGGGTAAGGTGGTGATAAGATGAAAAAAATGAATAAGAAAGGTTTTACATTGATTGAGTTACTTGCAATTATTGTAATTTTAGCAATTATCGCTGTTATCACAGTACCTATTATTTTGAACATTATCGACGAAGCTAGAAATGGCGCTAGAAAGAATAGTGTTATTGGTTATGGTAAAGCTGTTGAGCTTGCTTATACACAATATCAATATGAAGCTTCTTTAGGAACAGGTACTAATAGTCATATAGATACTGCTACTGGTGATACTTTAACTACAAATATTAATTCAGGTAAGACAATTGCAATTACAATTGATGGTACAGCTGTTAATTTGAAGGTTGATTTTGATGGTGATAAGGTTGTATGTAAACAAGGTGCAGTAACTGGAGAAAACGATAAAGAATATAAGAATACAATTACTTCTGGAATTATTTCTTTACAAGGGTGTACAGTAAATGATAGTACTTCTCCAAATTATAGTTATGATGGTGGAAAAGCTACTACTCCATCTGCTAAAACAACTGTAACACCAGCTCCATAGTGAGTGTTTAATTTAAGAACTCAAATGAGTTCTTTTTTTGATTTTTTTTTAATAATGTGTTATAATTTTTTTGTAGTTATTTGGGAGGTATTTATGGAAAAAATATCAATAATTGTACCATGTTATAATGAAGAGGAATCTATGCCTTTATTTTATGAGGAAATTTGTAAGGTTTCTTCTGAATTTAAAAAGGTTGATTTTGAATTTATATTTGTTAATGATGGTTCTCGTGATAGAACTTTAAGTATAGCTCGTGATTTATCTAAGAAGGATAAGAGAGTAAGATATATTTCTTTTTCACGTAATTTTGGAAAGGAAGCTGCAATACTTGCTGGATTAGAGTATTCTCAGGGTGATTATGTTGCTATTATGGATGCTGATTTACAAGATCCACCAAGTATGTTGCATGAGATGTATGATGGTATAAAGAATGAGGGATATGATTGTGTTGCGACTCGTCGTGTTACTCGTCAAGGTGAGCCACCTATTAGGAGTTTTTTTGCGAAGTGTTATTATAAGTTAATTAATAAAATTTCTAAGACTGAAATAATTGATGGTGCAAGAGACTATAGACTAATGAGCAGACAAATGGTTGATAGTATTTTGGAGTTGAAGGAATATAATCGTTTTTCTAAAGGTATATTTAGTTGGGTAGGTTATGAGACTAAATGGTTAGAGTATAAGAATGTTGAGAGGGTTGCAGGAACTACTAAATGGAATTTTTGGAAGTTATTTCTATATTCTTTAGAGAGTATTGTTGCTTTTTCCACTGTTCCTTTAGCAATTGCTTCTATTATGGGATTATTATTCTTTTTAGTTTCAATTATAATGATTATATTTATAATTGTTAAGACTTTGACTGTTGGAGATCCTGTAGCTGGATGGCCATCTTTAGTATGTATAATATTTTTTGTAAGTGGTGTTCAACTATTTAGTATTGGAGTTATTGGACAGTATTTATCTAAGCTATATTTAGAGGTTAAAAATCGTCCTGTTTATATAGTAAAGGAAACAGAAAAGGATAAGAAATGAAGAAGATAATTGAGTTATATAAAAAATATTCCGAAATAGTTAATTATTTGATTGTTGGTGTTTTAACTACTTTGGTTAGTGTAGTTATCTATGGTATTTTTACTAAGGTTTTTCATGTTAATTATATGATTAGTAATGTAATTTCATGGATATGTTCTGTATCTTTTGCATATGTTACTAATAAGAAATTCGTTTTTAAGAGTAAATGCAATAATGATAAGGCTGTTCTTATTGAAATATATCAGTTTTTTAAGTATCGTTTGTTTTCATTGGTTATAGATGTTTTACTTATGTATTTATTTGTGGAAGTATTTATTATTGATGATATGATAGCGAAGATTATTGTTCAATTTATTGTTATTGCTTTGAATTATATTTTTAGTAAGTTATTTGTTTTTAAAAAAGAATCCTAATTTTTTAGGATTTTTCTTTTAGTGTATTATTTTTTATGTTAAAATGTATTTAGCATTGGAGGGGTTTTATGTATATTGAGGTTTTAGTTGAGTTAAAAGCAAAGAAATTGGATAAAACTTTTACGTATAAGGTTCCTTCTGATTTGATTGATAGTGTTGCTGTTGGAAAGAGGGTTTTGGTTCCTTTTGGCAAACAAAAGCTAGAAGGATTTATTATTGGTATATCGCATGAGAGTTCTTTTGATTATGAGATAAAGGATATTATAGATGTCATTGATGAAGATGTTATTATAAATAGTGAGATGATGAGGTTAGGTGAATATATAAAGCGAAAAACTTTGTGTACTTTGATAAGTGCTTATCAGACTATGTTACCTAGTGCTTTGAAGGCTCATAAGGATTTTGTTGTTAATAAGAAGTATGATACTTATTTAACTATTTGTTCTGATGAGATTCATAATAATATAAAGTCTGATAAACAAAGGCTGATTTATGATTTATTATGTAGTAATGAATTTGTTTTAAAGAAAGAATGTACTTCTATATCTAGTTATGTTGTTAAGAGTTTTATTGAAAAGGGATTTATTAAGGAAGTAAAAAAAGAAGTTTATAGAAATAATTTATCTGATATTAGGGAAGAGTCTAATATTGTTTTGAATGATGAACAGCAGAATGCTGTTGATAGTGTTATTAATAGTAATGGGTTTAAACCTTATTTAATTCATGGTGTTACTGGTAGTGGTAAGACTGAGGTTTATATGCATATTATTGATTATTATTTGAATATTGGTAAAGAGGCTCTTGTGTTAGTTCCTGAAATTAGTTTAACTCCTCAAATGGTTTTAAATTTTAGAAAGCGTTTTGGGACTAGTATTGCGATATTGCATTCTGGTTTATCTGATGGTGAGAAGTATGATGAGTATCGTAAGATATTAAAAGGAGAGGTTAGTATTGTTATTGGTGCGAGAAGTGCTGTTTTTGCTCCTTTAAAAAATTTAGGTGTTATTATTATTGATGAGGAACATTCTAGTACTTATAAACAAGATACTACTCCTAAGTATAATGCGATTGATGTTGCAATTTTTAGGGGAAAATATCATAATTCTCCTGTTGTTTTGGGTAGTGCTACTCCTTCTATTGAAAGTTATACTAGGGCTAAGTCTGGTATTTATGAATTAATAACTTTGAAAAATAGAGTTAATAATAATTTGCCTGTTGTGTCTTTAATTGATATGAAGGATGAAATTAAGTGTGGAAATAGAGTCCTTTCTAGAGTTTTGACTGATTCTATTAATGATTGTTTAGATAATGGTGAACAAGTTATTTTGCTTTTAAATAGAAGGGGCTTTTCTACTATTTCTAGTTGTGGTAATTGTGGTTTTGTTCATAAGTGTCCTAATTGTGATATTCCTCTTGTATATCATAAATCTTCTAATACTATGAGATGTCATTATTGTGGTTATGGTAGTAAGAGGTTATATGAGTGTCCAGAATGTCATAATAAAGGTATGAATGATTTTGGTATGGGCACTGAAAAGTTGGAAGAATTTGTAATTAATAATTTTCCTAATGCTTCTGTTATACGTATGGATGTTGATACTACTAGTAGGAAAGGTGCTCATGAAAGGATAATTAATGATTTTAGGTCTTTAAAGTATAATGTTTTAATTGGTACTCAAATGATTGCTAAAGGTCTTGATTTTCCTAATGTTACTTTAGTAGGAGTTATTAATGGTGATGCTACTTTATCTATTCCTGATTTTAGAAGTGGCGAAAGAACTTTTCAATTATTAAATCAGGTTGCAGGTCGTGCAGGTAGGTCTAGTTTACCTGGTAAGGTTATTATTCAAGGGTTTAATATTGATCATTATAGTATTGTATATGCTGGTAATCATGATTATAAGTCTTTTTATGATGAGGAGATGAGAATTAGAAAGTTACTTAAGTATCCTCCTTATTATAATTTATGTTCTATTAAGGTTAAGAGTAGGTTTGAGAATAATGCTATGGATGAAGCAAGTAAGATTGTTACTTATTTAAGAGGCTGTTTAGATTCTTCTAATATGGTTTTGGGTCCAAGTAATAGTAATATGTTTAAAATTAATAATGTTTATAGTATTCAGATTATTATTAAGTATAAGAATACCCTTGGATTAATTGATAAGTTAGATTATATTAATAGTAAATATGTTGATAATAAGAATGTATTGATTGATATTGATTTAAATCCCTATAAGATATAAAGGACTTTATTTGATTAAGTTCTTTTTATATTGAATTTTTGATGTTTATATGATAATATATTCTTATAATAAGAGGGTGTCATTAATGAAAAAGAGAAATGGTTTTACTTTAATTGAGTTGTTGGCTATTATTGTGATATTGGCTGTAATTGCGGTAATTACTGTTCCTATTATTTTAGATATAATTGAAAATTCTAAGAAGGGAGCTGTTAGAGATTCTGCATATGGTTATAAAGATGCAGTGCATAAGTATTATATGTCTAGGCTAGCTTATGATTATGATTTTAAATTAGTGGATAATATTTATTCTATAGATGAATATGGATATTTACAGTATAGTGATAGTAATCCTTCAAATAATATAACTTATGAAATTTTGTTTGATGGTGAGGTTCCAAAAGGTGGATTTGTTCAAATTGAGAATAATGATGTAAAAAATGCATGTATTTCTTTTGATCAATACTCTGTTTTAATTAGTGATGGTTCTGTTTCGGATGTTTCAAAAGGTGAATGTGAAAGTATTGATGAAATAGTTAGTTCTGGTTCTGAACAGTATATAGCTGGTGATGAATTTGATTATGATTATACTGGTAATGTGCAAAGTTTTGATGTTTTAAGGGATGGCTATTATAAACTTGAAGTATGGGGTGCTCAAGGTGCTAGTTCTGGTGGAACTGGTGGATATGGTGGTTATTCGACTGGAATAATACAATTATCAGAAGGTAATAAATTATATATTGTAGTCGGTGGTGCAGGTCAAAATACTACTGGTGGCTATAATGGTGGTGGTTCTGGTAGTGTTGCTTGTTTAAATGGTTCTTCTTATAAAGATGGAGGCGGCGGAGGCGGCGCTACTCATATAGCTTTGGATAATAATCTTGGTGAGTTAAAGAATTATAATAATGAAAGGAATAGTGTTTTGATAGTTGCTGGAGGTGGAGGCGGAGGTGCCTATATTTCTAGTAATTATTCAGGTGGTTCTGGTGGTGGAATTTCTGGTTATAATGGTTCTGGAAGGGGTATTACTACTGTTGCTGGTAATCAAGAGAATGGTTATGCTTTTGGTTTAGGTCAAGATGGTAGTGAATGTTATAATAACAATTGGGGAGAATCTGGTCGTGGAGGTGGCGGAGGCGGCTTCTATGGCGGTACTGCTTCTCAGATAGGACCAAATGGTGTTGCTGGAGGTGCAGGAGGTTCTGGATATATTGGAAACTCTTCTTTAACTGATGGTGCAATGTATTCTGGTATATCGTCTTATAGTGATTTTGCTATTAGTGAATATTCTAAGGTTGGTAATGGTTATGCTAGAATAACATATATTGGAAAGAATAAAGATGAAGACAGTATTATTAATGAAAAAATTAAGGTTGGAAAGAAATTTGTTTTTAATTATATGAATTCTGAAAAAGAGTTTACTGTTCCTAAGAATGGTCGATATAAGTTAGAAGTTTGGGGTGCTCAAGGTGGAAATGCCACTGATGAATATATAGGTGGATATGGTGGATATTCTACTGGAGTAGTCAGTTTAAATAAGCAAACTAAGCTCTATATAAATGTTGGAGGCCAAGGCTGTAGTGGTAGTAATAGTTTAATATGTGGTGGTTATAATGGTGGTGGTACTGGTATAACTGCTAGTTCTGATGATAAGTCAGGAGGCGGAGGCGGAGCTACTCATATAGCTTTGAAATCTGGAGTTTTATCTTCGTTTGATGTTAATGAAAATGGTCAAGCTGATGAAGGTGAGTTAAGTGATATTTTGATTGTTGCTGGTGGCGGCGGAGGATCATATTATTATAATGATTTTAAGTCTTCTGGTGGTTCCGGAGGAGGATTTAATGGTTCAATTGCTCCTACTGGTACATGTGGTCAAGGTAGAATTTTGCATGTTGGTGATTCATCTTCTCAAGAGGGTCCAGGTGGCTCTAATTTTTGTGGACCTGAGATTATATCAAATGCAGGATTCGGTATAGGTGCTTCTAATTCTGAATGGTCTTCTGGTGGTGGAAGTGGCTTTTATGGAGGTGGAGCAGGTTTTGCTCATGGCGCTAATGGTGGTTCTGGATATATTGGAAATTCTATACTTTCTGATGGTGTGATGTATTGTTATGATTGTGTGGAAAATTCTAATTTATCTACTAAAACTATTTCTACTACTGGAACTAGTGAATTTAAGGATAGTATTAATTGTTCAAATGGTTTT
This sequence comes from Caryophanales bacterium UBA3631, assembly GCA_002374055.1. The sequence goes on along the minus strand of DFLA01000016.1, from coordinate 30,766 downwards.
TCATCTAGTCCAATTAGTAAATGTGCAAAAATTGGTGCTGGCTACGCTGTTATTACTTATTTGGGTGATTAGAAAAAAGAATCGGAAAATTTTTCTGATTCTTTTTTTTATTTTAAAAATAGTAATATTGCTTGTAGTGTCATTAATAATCCATTATGTAAGAAGTGTATTCCCATTGGTACGAAGATATTATCTGTTTTTTCTAGCATTATTGCAAGTGCTATTCCTGGTGTTGCATATGGTATTATGTATAGTACATCATATATTGTAGTTATATTTCCAATTACGTGAAGTGCTCCAAATATTAAACCTGAGATTAATATAAATGTGTTTTTATTTGTTATTATGTTTTTTATTGAGTTTCTGAATACCATTTCTTCTGTGAATGGTGCAAAAATTACTGCTGAGAAGAACATGTATATAGGTGCTTTATTGAATGTGTTTCTTATTGTTTCTTCATTTCCTGCTATATTGTTTGTTATTGAGTTAATTATTAAATTACTTATCATCATTATTATTAGTGCTAGTATATAGAGTTTTAAATATTTTTTAAAGTATTCGTTGTAATTTATTTTAATATCTTTAAAGTTTTTTTTGAGTTTTTCTTTATTTATTATTGCGATTATACCCATAATTATTATTTCACAAATTATTAGATATATTGTTTTTGCCATTATTGTCATTTTTGAAATATTTATTTTTGAGTAGTAGAGTATTGCAAGTTCTAGTATTGGTGTTAGTTTATATATTAGTATTGTAGCAAATCCTGTTAGTGCTATTTTCATGTATTTTTTAAATTGTGATTCTGTATCGCTTTTATGTTTTATTAGGAATGCAAGTGATGTTGTAATTGAGAATATTAGGTATGTTATATTTGCAATTGTTTGCTCGTTTTGTGTAAAATTTTTAAGGTTTATGTTATATAGATCAAAATACATGTTTTTTGATAGTAGTAGTATTATTAGTATTGAAATTGTAGTTATTGATAAGTATAAGTTTTTGTAGCAGTTATTAATTTTTTTTATTGTTTCGTTTTTCATTTTATCACCTATTATAAATTATATCATTTTTTTTAATTTTTTTTTGTTAAAATTTGTTTTTTTTATTATTTTTGTGTTATAATATCTTTGTATTTCAGAAAAGAGTGGCTTAAAACCACTCTTTAAAATTAAGGAGGTATTTATGGATAAGGCTAGTATTGTTAAGGATTTGATTTCTGATACTGTTACTTCTAATGGTTATAAGTTAGAGGATGTTTTATATGTTAAGGAAGGTAATAGTTATTTTTTAAGGGTTATTATTAATAAGGATGGTATTATTACTGTTGATGATTGTAGTTGTGTTACTAGGCTTATTAATCCAATATTGGATGAAGCTGATCCAATTAAGGAAAGTTATATTTTAGATGTTTGTTCTATGGGGGAGGGAGAGTAGTATGGATAGTAAAGAGTTTAAGAAGGCTATTAGTTTGCTTGTTAAGGAAAAAGGTATTAGTGAGGAAGTTATCTATGACGCTATGAGATTGGCTTTAACAAGTGCTTATAAGAAGAATTATCATTCTTTAAGTAATGTCCGTGTTGATATTAATGAGGAAACAGGTGAGATTTCTGTTTATTCATTTAGAACTGTTGTTCCTGATAATTATGAGGAATTAGAAGAGTGGAATTTACTTGATCAAGAGAATGAATCTTCTGATGGTGAAGATGGTGAGGAAAAGGAACCATTTATATTTGATGAAAGAATTCATATTCCATTAACTGAGGCAAGGGAAATTGTTCCTGGTATTGAAGTTGGTGAGACTATTGAGGAAGAGGTAACTCCTAAGGATTTTGGAAGGGTTGCTGCTGCTACTGCTAAGCAAGTTGTTATCCAAAAGATTCGTGAGGCTGAAAGAAATAGTATTGCGGAAGCTTTTGGTGACAAGCAAGATGAACTTGTTAGTGGTATAGTTGAGATGGAAGATGCTCGTAATTATTATATTGATTTAGGTAAGACTCAGGGAATTTTACCTAAGACTGAGATTATTCCAGGTGAAACTATTAAGATGGGTTCTAATATTAAGGTTTATATTACTAAGGTTGATAATGGTAGTAAGGGTTGTACAATTTTACTTTCTCGTTGTCATTATGGTTTTGTTAAAAGATTGTTTGAGTTAGAGATTCCTGAAATTAATGAGGGTATTATATTAGTTCATAGTGTTGCTAGAGATGCTGGTAATAGGACTAAGGTTGCTTTGGAATCTATTAATGAGAGAGTTGATGCAATTGGTTCTTGTATTGGTGAGAGAGGTATGAGAATTGCTAATATATTGAAAGAATTAAATGGTGAGAAAGTTGATTTAGTTTTGTATGATAAGGATGCTTCTAAGTTTATTCTTAATGCACTTTCTCCAGCTAAGAATATTCATGTTTTTATTACTGATGAAAAGAAGAATGAGGCTTTAGTTGTTACTGATAGTGATAATTTATCTTTGGCTATTGGTAAGAAGGGTTCTAATATTAAATTAGCGGCTCGTTTAACTCATTATAAGATTGATGTTAAGACTTATGAACAGGCAAAGGAAATGGGTATAAATATTTATGAAGATTAAGAAGATTCCAATGCGTAGTTGTGTTGTTACTCGTGAAAAGTTGCCTAAACAGGAACTTGTTCGTGTTGTAAGAACACCTGAAGGAGAAGTTATTGTTGATTTAACTGGTAAGGCTAATGGTAGAGGTGCTTATTTAAAAAAAGATTTGTCTGTTTTTGAAAAGGCATATAATACTAAGGTTTTGAATAGAATTCTTGAGGTTGAGGTTCCTTTAAGTGTATTTGATGAGTTAAGGAAGTTGGTTTAATGAAAAGAAATGATTATATTACATGGGATCAATATTTTATGGGTATTGCTTTACTTTCTAGTGAAAGAAGTAAGGATCCATCAACTCGTGTTGGTGCATGTATAGTTAATGATGATAATAAAATTTTATCTATGGGTTATAATGGTGCTCCTACTGGTTTATCTGACGATGTTATGCCATGGGATAGAGAAGGGGATAATTTGAATACAAAGTATCCTTATGTATGTCATTCTGAATTGAATGCAATATTAAATTGTCCGACTAGTGTTAAGGGAGCAAGGGTTTATGTTACTTTGTTTCCTTGTAATGAGTGTGCGAAGGCTATTATTCAATCTGGTATTAAGGAAGTTATTTATTTAAGTGATAAGTATCATGATAGTGATGGTTGTCGTGCTTCTCGTATGATGTTTGATAATTGTGGTGTTAGATATAGAGAATATGAAATGGCAGGTAGAGATATAGTTATAAATTTATAAGGAGGTGCTTAATATGATGAGTGTACAAGAGTATGCGAGTGATGTTAATAGAACTGTTGATTATGTACTTAATAAGTGTAAGGAGTTAGGTATAGGTGTGTCTTCGGTTGATGATTTATTAGAGGAAGATGATATTATTATTTTGGATAATAATTTGGATGATGATTCTATTATTGATGAGACTGAGGAAATAGCTTTTGATGTTGCTAGTAGTAAGAATATTGAGATGAATGCTAGTAAGCAGAAGTTAAAGAAGAAAAATGATAGTAATGCTAAGAGCAAGAAGGATTTAGCTAATAAAAAGAAGGAAATGTATAAGAATAAGGAGAAACTTATTTCTAATACTGTTGTTAATAATGATAATTTTGTTATTTTTAAGGAAGGTATGACTGTTAGTGATCTTGCTAATGCAATTGGAGTTAAGAGTGCTGATTTAATTAAGAAGTTATTCGGCTTAGGTATTATGGCTACTAATAATAATAGTATTAGTTATGAGAATGCTGAAATTTTGGTTTTAGATTATAATAAAGAGTTACGTCGTAGTGAAACTACTGATGTTGTTAATTTTGAGAATTTTGAGGTTATTGATAATGAAGAGGATTTAGTAAGTCGTCCTCCTGTTGTAACTATTATGGGTCATGTTGATCATGGTAAGACTACTTTACTTGATACTATTAGAAAAAGTTCTGTTGCATCAGGTGAAGCTGGTGGTATTACTCAGGCTATTAGTGCATATCAAGTTAAGTGTAATGATAAGTTAATTACTTTTATTGATACTCCGGGGCATGCTGCTTTTACTGAGATGAGAGCTAGAGGTGCTAGTATTACTGATATAATAATTATCATTGTTGCTGCTGATGATGGTGTTATGCCTCAAACTAAAGAGGTTATTGACCATGCTAAGGCTGCAAAGGTTCCAATTTTAGTTGCTATTAATAAGATTGATAAACCTGGTGCTAATCCTGAGCGTGTAATGACTGAATTAACTGAATATGGTCTTACTCCAGAAGAATGGGGTGGAGATACTATTTACACTCGTATTTCTGCTTTAAATGGTACTGGTGTAGAAGAGTTATTAGAGAATATTTTATTAGTTGCTGAGTTACAAAATTATAGGGCTAATCCTAATAGATATGCTATGGGTACAGTTATTGAGTCTCGTTTGGATAAACATTTAGGTCCTGTTGTTACTGTTTTAATTCAAAATGGTACTCTAAGACTAGGGGATCCTATTGTTGTTGGTAATGCTTATGGTAAGATTAGAACTCTTAAGAATGATTTAGGTGATGAAATTACAAGTGCTTTACCTGGTACTCCTGTATTTATTACTGGTATTAATGATACACCAACTGCTGGTGATAAGTTTATGGCTTTTGAAACTGAGAAGCAAGCTCGTAGTATTGGTGAGGAAAGAAAGAGTCAAGCTAAACAAAGGGAAAATGCTCCTAAGTCTGTTTCTTTGGATGATTTATTTTCTAAGATTCAAGAGGGAATTAAGGAAATTAATGTAATTGTTAAGGCTGATGTTAATGGTTCAGCTGAGGCTGTTAAGAATTCTTTTGAGAAAATAGAGGTTGATGGAGTAAAGATTAATGTTATTAGAAGTAGTGTTGGTGCTATTACTGAGAGTGATATAGTTCTTGCTAAGGCTACTAATGCTATTATTATTGGTTTTAATATTAGACCTAATAATTCTATTAAGGATTATGCTACTAATCAAGGTGTTGATATTCGTCTTTATGATATTATTTATAAAGCAGTTGAGGATATGGAAGCTGCTATGAAGGGTATGCTTGATCCTATTTATGAGGAAAAGATTGTAGGTAGTGCTACCGTTAAACAATTATTTAAGTTTTCTAAGGTTGGAACTATTGCTGGATCATTAGTAAATGATGGTGTTATTAAGAGAGATTCTAAGGCTCGCGTTATTCGAGATAGTATTGTTATTTATGATGGTGAGATAGGTTCTATTCAAAGGGAAAAGGATTCTGTTAAAGAGGTTAAAAAAGGTTTAGAGTGTGGTATTACTATTTCTAATTTTAATGATATTAAGGTTGGAGATATTATAGAGGCATATGAAATGGTAGAGGTAGAACGATAGTTTTATCTCTTTTTGTTTGTGTTTTTATATATATTTTGTTATAATATGTTTGTTTTGAAGGTGATTTTATGAAGACTAATGAATTTGATTTTGATTTGCCACAGGAGTTAATTGCTCAGACTCCTTTGTTAAATAGGGATGAGTCTAGATTACTTGTCTTGGATAAAGAAACTGGTAAGGTTGAGCATAAAAAATTTAGAAATATTTTGGATTATTTGAGTGCTGGTGATGTTTTGGTAATTAATGATACTAAGGTTATTCCTGCAAGACTTATGGGTGTTAAGGAGGATACTTTAGCTGTTATTGAATTATTGTTACTTAAGGATATGGGTAATGATATATGGGAGTGTTTATCTAGACCTCAAAAGAGATTGCATTTAGGAACTATTGTTAGGTTTAGTGATGAGTTAAGTGCTGAGGTTATTGAATTGCTTTCTGATGGTGTTACTAGGGTTAAGTTAATTTATTCTGGTATTTTACTTGAGATATTGGATAGATTAGGTGAAATGCCATTACCTCCTTATATTCATGAAAAATTATCTGAAAAGGATAGGTATAATACTGTGTATGCTAAGAATATTGGTAGTGCTGCTGCTCCAACTGCTGGATTACATTTTACTCGTGAGTTATTAGATGAGTTAAGAGATAAAGGTGTTATTATTACTAATGTAACTTTACATGTTGGATTAGGTACTTTTAGACCTGTTGAGGTTGATGATATTAATAATCATCATATGCATTCTGAATATTATGAAATGAGCAGTGAAACTGCAAATGTTTTAAATAAGGCTAAGTGTGATGGTAGAAGAATTATTGCGGTTGGTACTACTAGTACTAGAACTTTGGAGAGTGTTATTAATAAGTATGGTGAGTTTAGGGAGTGTTCTGGTAATACTGATATATTTATATATCCTGGTTATGAGTTTAAGGCAATATCTTGTTTGATTACTAATTTTCATTTACCTAAGTCTACATTAGTTATGTTGGTAAGTGCTTTGGCTGGTCGTGAGAATATTTTGAATGCATATCATGAAGCTATTAATGAAAAGTATAGATTTTTTAGTTTTGGTGATGCGATGTTTATAAAGTAGGGTGATTTTATGGTTATTGTTATTGTTGGTCCTACTGGTGTTGGTAAGACTAAGCTTAGCATTGAGCTTGCCCATAAGTATAATGGAGAGGTTATTAATGCTGATAGCACTCAGGTTTATAGAAAACTGGATATTGCTACTGCGAAGGTTACAGATTCTGAAAAAGAGGGTGTTATTCATCATTTAATTGATATTAAAGATATTAGTGATGATTATACTGTTTTTGATTTTCAAAGGGATTGTAGGAATTGTATTTCTGATATTTTATCTCGTGGTAAGACTCCTATTATTGTAGGTGGTACTGGTCTTTATGTTAAGGCTGCTTTGTACGATTATAAATTTGATTTAGAGGATAAACATTTTGATTATAGTGGATATTCTACTGATTTTTTATATAATAGATTAATTAGTATTGATCCTAATTCTGATATTCATAGGAATAATAGGAAGAGGATTGAAAGATTTTTATCTTATTATGATTCTACTGGTAAAGTGTTGTCTTTTAAAGAAAAGTCTTCTAAGTTGTTGTATGATTCTGTATTTATAGGTTTAACAACTGATAGGAATGTTTTATATGATAGGATTAATAAAAGAGTGGATATAATGTTAGACAATGGTTTAATTAATGAGGCTAAGGCGATTTATGATAGTGGTGTTAGAAGTAAGGCTGTTATGACTCCTATTGGTTACAAGGAGTTATTTACTTATTTTTCTGGTGATTGTAGTTTAGATGATTCTATTTCATTAATTAAACAGAGAAGTCGTAATTATGCTAAACGTCAGTATACATGGTTTAATAATCAAATGGATATTAATTGGTTTGATGTTGATTTTGATAATTTTTCTAATACTTTATTGGATGTTTGTAATTTTATTGATTGTAAATAAAAGTGTAAACTTTATTATATAGTTTACACTTTTTATTGTTTTTATTTCTTTGTGTGTTAAAATTAAGTTAGTAAGAGGTGTTGATATGGAAAAATTTAGTGGTGTTAGTTATTCGAAACATGGTCATTTTAGGGCTGAGTTGTTTGTAATTTCTTTTGTTTTGTTTCTTGTTGGTTTTGTAGTTTTTCCTAAGGCTCAGGGTGCTTATGGTAAAATAAAGATGAATAGTGCAATTGATAGTGCTTATTCTTATAAGGAAAGTGTTGAAAATTATTATGTAAGTCAATTGTTATATGATGGTGGTTTTAAATTTGATGGTAGTTATATTATTTCTTCTGGTAATTTAGTTAGTGGCGATAATACTTATAATATTTTAATGGGTGGTAATGTACCAGATGGTGGATATCTAAATTATGTTGATAATAATTTAATTGATGGATGTATTAGTATTAAAGGTTATTCTGTTTTAATAAGTAATGGTGAGGTTTCTTCTGTTTCTAAGGGTAATTGTGATGTTGTTAGTGAGGTTGCTTTAAATTAAAAGGACTATTGATTTTTCAATGGTCCTTTATCTTATATTTTTTTATTTTTTTATGTCCATAATTACGGGTAATATTATTGGTTTTCTTCCTGTTTTTTCGTTTATAAAGTCTGATAATTCTGTAATTATTTGTGTTTTTATTTCGTTGTAATTAATGTGATTTTTTATTTTGTTATTTATTGCTTTTTTTGTTATTTCTTCTAGTTGTTTTAATAGTTCTATGTTGTCATTAACTAGTACGAATCCACGTGTTGTTATGTTTGGATTACCCAATAATATGTTATTTTTTGTATCGATATTTGCGATTACTACGACTATTCCATCACTTGCCATTATTTTTCTATCTTTCATTACAGCATTTCCGACATTTCCAATTCTATTTCCATCTACGTATACGTCTCCGGCTTGTATCTTTTCTTCTGATTTTGTTATTTTTCCTTTATCCATTATTAGTACATCGCCGTTTTCTAGTACAAATGTGTTTTCTCTTGGTATTCCACATGCAACTCCTATGTCTGTATGTGCTTTTAACATTCTATGTTCTCCATGGAATGGCATGAAGTATTTTGGATTTATTAGTCTTATCATAAGTTTTAGTTCTTCTTGGTTTCCATGTCCACTTGTATGAACATCATTAAGTGATGTATTTGTATAGACTTTTACACCTTTTAGATATAGTTTATTTATTGTTCTTGATATGCTTAATGCATTTCCAGGTATAGCAGATGATGAGAATACTACTAGATCATTTTCTTTTAGTTTTATTTGTTTATGTGTTCCATTTGCTATTCTTGATAGTGCAGCTAGTGGTTCTCCTTGTGTTCCTGTACATAGTAAGCATACTTTTTCACTTGGAAGTGTGTTTGATTCTTCTGGTGTTACAAATATTTCTTTATGTTTTATGTATCCGTCTTGTATTGATATTTCTATGTTGTTTTCCATACTTCTTCCAAATATTGCGATTTTTCTATCGTTTCTTTTGCATGTATCTACTATATGTTTAAGTCTATATATATTTGATGCGAATGTTGCAATTATTATTCTTCCATGATGTTCTTTAAATATTTCTCCAAGTGTTTCATCTACTTTTGATTCGCTTGTTGAAAATCCAGGGTTTAACGCGTTTGTACTGTCGCTTAGAAGTAGTGTTACTCCTTCTGAACCAATACGAGCCATTTTGTGTAGGTTTGCCATTGGTCCAATAGGTGTTAAGTCAAATTTAAAGTCTCCTGTTGTTACTATTGTTCCGTCTGGTGTTTTTATACATATTCCGTGTGAATCTGGAATTGAGTGTGTTGTCATAAAGAATTCTACTTGTATGTATTTAAATTTTACTATTGTATCTTCATTAAATGTGATTAGATTATCATATCTAATATTTCTATCTTCTAGTTTTCTTTTTATTAATCCTACAGCTTGATTTGGCGCATATATTTTTGGAATTTCTATGTTTTGTAGTAAGAATGGAATTCCTCCTATATGGTCTTCATGTCCATGTGTTATAAATAATGCTTTTATTTTACTTTCATTTTGTTTTAAGAATGTAAAATCTGGAATGACATAGTCTACTCCTGGTAATTCTCCTTGTGGGAATGTTATACCGACGTCCGTAATTATTATTTCATTTTTATGCATTACACAATACATATTTTTGCCGACTTCTCCTAGTCCGCCTAGTGCGAATATTAATGTTTTTTCGCTGTTTAATAAATTCATTATAAACTCCTTTCTTTTTTGTATAAGACTTAATAATTATACATGTTTTTTGTTTGTTTGTCTACTTTTTTTGTATATAGGGTGTATAAATGGTGTTTCTTTTATTTGATTTTTCTGTTATAATTTTATATAGGGTAAAAGAATAAAAAAAGAGTTTTATATTTGAAGGGAGTTGTCTTTATGGATATTAGTTTTGATTTGATTAGAAAAATCATATCTAGCGATGAATTATGCGATAAAGTCAATTTGTCTGAAAATAGTGATTCTTATTTAAATGCTTTGGAGGATTATGTTTTTTCTCTTTGTAATAGTTATGAGAGTGTTAAGGTTAATATAGTTTATATTAATAGATTTTTGAGGAAATTTGTTATTAATAGGGGTAGCAAGGAAGATATATTTTTTAATAGGGTATTGTTATCTTTATATAAGTATGATATTAAGGATTCTTCTTTTAATGATATTCTTAATGATTTTGATTTCCATTCGATTAAAAACTTTCTTGTTCAAAGGTATGACCAGAATGTTATTAATAATAGTTCTGTTTCTCGTGAAGAAATAGTTAAAATGTTACTTTTCTATTGTTTTGTTTGTCCTAATTATTTATTGCCAATTAGTCATGTTAATTATTTTGTTTTTAATTTGTTAAAGTATGATATTTCTATTTCTTCTGATTTGGTATGTTATTTTTATAGAATGTTTTCTTTATGTATTTCTAATGAAAAGAATATGGATGTTGATTTTTGTGTTTCTGATAGTTTTTCTTTAAATGATCCATATTATGATAGAAGAAATAAAATTGTTGTTTATAGTAAAAAGGTTGGTAATAAGCTTGATTGTAGTGTTCTTTTTGATATATTTTTTCAGAGGGATTATTTATATTTGTTAAAGTGTATAAATGAGGGAAGTAATTATAGTTTTGAGCAACTTGAGTTGGTTAAGGAATTGTGTTTGATTAGTATTTATGATAGGGATTATTTTGAAAGTAATTATGGTGATATTAGTTTTTCTAATTATTTGAGGAAAAAGTCTTTTTCTGATTTTAAGGATTATTTAAGTGGTTTGAAATTGGATATTGATATTTCATATGATTATGATGTTTTATCTGTTTCTTTAGATGTTTTGGATGATAAGGATAAGGCTAGTAGTATTGATTTATTGTTTGATTTGACTTTGGAAAATGAAAATCCTAATTTGCTTAGGGAATTGATTAAAAATTATCCAATTTTAGGTTGTGAGTATAAGAGTGATAAGAGAAAGTCTTTACTTAATTTGTTATTGGATATATATAGCAATAGAAAATTACTTGCAAATTTAAATAAGGATCTTAATTGGTATAATATGAAATTGTCTGATGATTCTGATTCTTTGGTATTATCTAGAATTGAACGTTTGGAAAATAAGATAAAGGTTTGTTCTAGTTATATTAGTGTTATGAGTCATAGTATTAATAGTTGTGATATGACAAGTAGTGATATTTTGCGAAGTATAAGTGATTTGATTACATATAAAACTAATGATGTAATGATTCAAAATGATATTTTTTCTATTTTAAATTCTATTGTACCTAAAAAAATTGAAAGTTTATGTTTTGATAGAAGCGATGGTTATAAGAATCAATTAAAGAGTAGAATTATTAAGTGTTTTATTGATTCTATGTCGCTTGTCAGAAATGATTTTGAAATTAATTATTTTATGAGGATTTATTCTTGCTTGAACTCATGTATTAAAGTAATTGATTAATTTTATGTTTTATATTATAATATGGTGCTGGTGGTTTTATGGCTTTTAAAATAGGAAATATAGAGATTTCTAACCCAGTTGGTTTGGCGCCAATGGCTGGTATTTCTAATGCGTCTTATATTAAATTGTTATCTAATTTAGGACTTGGTTTTGCTGTTACTGAGTTGATAAGTGCTGAGGCAATTTCAAGGGGAAATAGTAAAACTATTGAGATGCTTAATGGAGTAAATGATTTGTCCATTCCTGTTGGTGTTCAGATTTTTGGTGGTAATCCGGAAAGTATGGGTATTGCTGCTAAGTATATTTGTGATAATTATAATGTTTCTTTTATTGATATTAATATGGGTTGTCCTGTTCCTAAGGTTGCTTTGAGGAGTAAGGCTGGTAGTTCTTTACTTAAGGATCCTAATCTTGCTTATGATATTGTAAAGAGCGTTGTTGATAGTGTAGGTGTACCAGTTACTGTTAAGATTAGGAGTGGTTGGGATAGTAATAGTATTAATGCGGTTTTTATTGCTAAGATGGTTGAAAAGGCTGGTGCTAGTATGATTACTGTTCATCCTAGAACTAGGGCTCAAGGTTATAGTGGTGATGCTGATTGGAGTATTATTAAATCTGTTAAGGAGAATGTTAATATTCCTGTTATTGGTAATGGTGATATTAGGTCTTGTTATGATGCTAAGAGAATGTTTGATGAAACTTTATGTGATGGTATTATGATAGGTCGTGCTGCTATTGGTAATCCTTGGATTATTAAGGAATGTGTTGATTTTTTATCTAGTGGTAAATTACCTAGTGAAGTTAGTTTGTCTGATAGAATTAATATGATTAAGGAGCATATTTCTTATTTACTTTTGTATAAGTGTGAGAAGGTTACTGTTTTGGAGATGAGAATGCATATTTCTAAGTATTTGAAGGGTATTGTTGGTTCAAATAATGTTAATGTTTTAATTAATAAAGCTAATAGTGTTCATGAAATATATGATATTTTAGATAATTTTTTAAAGGAGAGTTCTAATGTTTAAGAAGAGATTATATGCGTATATTATTGATTTTATGATTGTTTTTTTGATTATTAATTTTATTGGATTTATAATTCCTAGTAGTCAGAGTGTTTTGAATTTACATAATGAATTGTATGATATTAATAGTAGTTTTTTAGATGGAAGTATTGATATGAATACTTTTGTTAATAGATATTCTGTTATTAATTATAGTTTGGAAAGGGAATTGTTTTTATCTAGTCTATTAGGTGTTGTTATTAATGTTTTATATTTTGTTGTATATCCTCTTTATAATAATGGACAGAGTTTGGGAAAGAAACATTTTGGTATTAAGGTAGTATCTAATGATGGTTGTGATGTCAATTCTAATCAATTGGTTTTTAGGTATTTGTGTATGAATGGAATTGGATGTTCTATTATAAGTTTATGTTTGATTTTTGTTGTTAAGGATTTATCGTATATGTATATTACATTTATATTATCATTTTTACAATTTATAGTAGCAATTTCTAGTGTTTTTATGGTATTATATAGGAATGACAAAAGGAGTTTACCTGATTTGATTGCAGGTACTAAGGTTATAGAGGTGAAAAAATGAGAGAATTAAGTGAACAAGAGGTTATAAGAAGAGATAAGATTGAGGAGATTAGAAAAGTTTGTAATCCATATCCTGAGAAGTATGATGTAAATTATAAATTAAGTGAGGTTTCTTCTTTAGAGGATGGTACTAGTGATGTTAGGATTGCTGGTAGAATTGTTTTTATGAGAAAAATGGGTAAGTTAAGTTTCTTAAGATTAAGAGATTTAGAGGGTTCTATTCAAGTTTCTATTAAAGTTGATTCAGTAGGTGAGGATTTATATTCATTTTTTAAGAGTAATATTGATTTAGGTGATTTTATTGGTGTTAATGGTGAAGTATTTACTACTCAAACTGGTGAGAAAACTGTAAGAGCTGATAGTTTTGAATTTTTAGGTAAAGCTTTAAGACCATTACCTGAAAAGTTTCATGGTTTAACTGATATTGAAATGAAGTATCGTCAAAGATATGTTGATTTAATTACTAATGAGGATTCTAGAAAGATATTTTTAGGTAGAAGTAAGTATTATTTATTTTTAAGAAATTATTTAGCTGATAATGGATTTTTAGAGGTTGAAACTCCTATTATTCAAACTAGTGTTAGTGGTGCTTCTGCTAAACCATTCTTTACTCATTATAATGCACTTGATTTGGATTGTAATTTAAGAATTGCTCCAGAATGTTATTTAAAGGAATGTATTGTTGGTGGTTTTAATAAGGTTTTTGAAGTAGCTAAGTGTTTTAGAAATGAAGGTATGGATCCACAACATAATCCTGAGTTTACGCAAGTTGAATGGTACTGTGCTTATTGGAATTTTGAAGATAATATTAAGTTCTTTGAGAAGTTTTTAAGGGATTCTATTAAGTTTTTGACTGGTAGTGAAGTAATTACTAGTGGTGGGAATGAGTTGGATTTTTCTAAACCATTTGAAAGGGTTAATTATGTTGAGGAGTTGACTCGTATTTTAGGATTTGATTTCTTAAAGGAAAATGATGTTGATGCTTATAAGGCTAAAGTAGTTGAAAAAGGATTCTTCTCTTTAAAGGATATGGAAGAGTATAAGAGTTTAGCTCAGTTAACTGATTTCTTATATAAAAAGTTATTAAGAGCAAATATTGTTGGACCTGTTGTTATGTATAATTATCCAGCACTTTTAAAACCATTAGCTCGTAGAAATGATAATGATTCTAATATGGTTGATTGTTTTCAAGTTGTTATTAATGGAGCTGAGATATGTAATGCTTATTCAGAGTTAGTAAATCCTGAAGAACAAAGAAAGTCTTTTGAAGATCAATTGAAGGCTAAAGCTCAAGGTGATGATGAAACTATGGATATGGATGAGGATTATCTATTATCTATGGAACAAGGTATGCCTCCAATTTCTGGACTTGGTGTTGGAATTGATAGGTTGATTATGCTTGCATATGATGCTCCTTCATTAAGAGATGTTATTTTATTCCCAACTATGAAACCAAATGATAAATAGTAGATTTTTCTACTATTTTTTTGTTGACAATAAATTAATTTATAAGTTACAATTAATTTGAGGTGAATTTATGAAAAATAATTATAGTGATTTTATTAAGAAGGCTTATGAAGCTGGTAGAGTTAAAGATTCAAGTGAGGCTTTTAAGGATTATCCTCCTGAAGAGGAGTGGCATCATGGTGATGCGATAAGTTTAATTGGTGAAAGCAAAGTAGAGTATTTATCTAAATATAGTATCGGTGATATCGTGTATGTTAAGGAATTTTTATTTCCTGATGGTAGTATAGGCTATAATCATTTATTTGTAATTATTGATGATAATAATATTAGTGTTCCCCTTGATTATTTTGGTTTTATTATTTCATCTAGATTGAATAAATTGAAGTATGATTCAAATGTTTTATTGAAGAAGGATTCTTTAAATAATTTATCTAAGGATAGTATAGTTAAAACGGATTGTGTTTATAAAATATCGAGTGATAATATATTATTTAAGATTGGTAGTGTATCTCGAAGTAATGTTTTAAAGTATAAAAAAATGTTTTTGGGTAAGTGATACTTACTTTTTTTTGTAATGCTTTTGTTTGACAAATTAAGAGGTATGTGATACTATATTAATAGTCTACAAATGGACTATTGGAGGGTATGATGCTAAGATATGGTATTCTTGGACTTTTAAATTATTCTGATATGAATGGATATGAAATTCTTGAAACTTTTCGTCATTCTTTAAATCATTTTTGGAATGCGCAAAAAAGTCAGGTTTATAGAGAACTTATCGTATTGGAAAATGCAGGATATATAAGTGGAATATGGGTAGAGCAGAATGGAAAACCTGATAAAAAAATGTATTCTATTACTGAAGATGGACGTATAGAATTGTTGGAGTGGCTTTCTTGTGATTTAAAAGAGAGTGTTAGAATTCCACTTCTTATGAAAACTTTTTTTCTTGGAGAAAAATCTGTTCATGAAAATATAGTTTTTTTTGAAAAGCTTAAGGTTGCATATCAGAAAAAATATGATAGTTTTAAAGTAGCAGATAAAAGTTCTGATTATTATAGTGACGAATTACAAGATTTATATCGTTCTATGTTTTGGGATTTTACTATTTCTTTTGGGAGAAGGAGATCTCAAATGGTTGTTGATTGGTGTGACGAATGTTTATTGAAATTGAAGGAGGTATGTCATGAAAAAGAATCGTAAGAAAATTTTATTTATTTTTTCTATTATATTGATAGTTTTGATATTGTTAGTGGTTGGTGGATCATATTATATAGGTATTCAGGTGTTTGAAGGGTCTACTCAACTTGTTACTTGTGATGAAACTAGTGATGTTAAGGATAGTTTTTGGCAAACAATGAAAATGGATCCAGTTGAATTTAAGAAAAAATATATTTTTGAACCAATTTCTATTGTTTCTACATTTGATAGTCATATTATTCCAGGGGAGTATATAAGTTCTTCTGAGAAACATGAAAAGGTTGTATTAATGATACATGGTCTTGGTGGTAATAGATATACTAATTATCCTATTGCAGAGTATTTTTTACAAAATGGATATGATGTAATAACTTTTGATCAAAGAAGCTCAAATGAAAATACTGCTGAAAGAACAACTTATGGTTATTGGGAAAAATATGATGTTCTTGATCTTATAGATTATGTTAATCATAAATATCCAAAAATTAAAATTGGAGTATGGGGTACTTCTTTTGGTGGCGCAACTGCTATTCAGGCTGTTGCAAGTATGGATTCCCAAAGCGATATTGACTTTATGATACTTGATTGTCCATTGGGAAATGTTGAATACATGATTTCAACTGAAATGGATAAGATGAATACTGGAATACCAACGGATTATATGTTGTGGTTGGGTAATATAGTAAATAAGCAAAAACTTGGATTTTCATATCGTGATGCGAATTCTATTTTAATTGCAAAGAATATAACCATCCCAACTTTAATTATTAATAGTTCGATTGATCAAGTTACTCCATTTTTTATGGGTGAAGAGATTTATAATAATATAAGTAGTGATTATAAGGAAATCTGGACTGTTGATGATAGTGAACATGCTAGTATTTGGGAAAATCATACAGATGAATATAAAATCAAGATTGATAATTTTATAAGTAGAAAAGTGCATTAATAATTTTATTCATTTTGTTATCAAATTATTTTTATAATGAAAGGTAGGTACATTAGTATCTATTTTTTTCTTTATTTTATTGATTATGTTTTATAAATAAGTTATAATTATTTGTGTAGAAATGAGGTTATGATATGAAAGTTTTATCAATAAATGCAGGTAGTTCTTCTATGAAGTTTACTGCTTATGAGATGCCAGAAGAGAATGTTTTGATTTCTGGATATATTGAAAGAATTGGTATTGGAGATAGTTTTTATACTTTGAAAGTAAACGGTGATAAGGTTGAGAAACATGTTGATGTTCCTGATCATAAGAGTGCTTTTGAAATTGTTGTTAAAGAGTTAAAGGCTTATAATATTGTTGAGTCTTTGGATGAGATTAAAGCTATGGGTCATCGTATTGTTCAAGGTGGTAGTTATTTTGATAAGTCTGTAGTTGTTACTGATGATGTAATGGCTAAGATTGAGGAGCTTGCACCTCTTGCTCCTTTACATAATCCAGCTGCTTTAGTTGGTATTCGTGCTGCATTAGAAGTTTTTCCTGATGCATTACAGGTAGTTGTTTTTGATACTGCATTCCATCAAACTATGGAGGAAAGCAAGTATTTATATGCTCTTCCTTATGAATGGTGTAGTAAGTATAATGTTCGTAGATTTGGTGCTCATGGTACTAGTCATAAGTATGTAAGTTTACGTGCTAATGAAATATTAGGTAGAAGTGATACTCGTTTGATTACTTGTCATATTGGTAGTGGTGCTAGTATAAGTGCTGTAGTTAATGGTAAGTGTGTTAATACTTCTATGGGTTTAACTCCTAATGCAGGACTTGTTATGGGTACTCGTTGTGGTGACATTGATGCTACTATTTTACCTTATATGATAAGAAAGGGATTTAGTGTTGATGAGTTAGATACTATTATGAATAAACAAAGTGGTTTATTAGGTATTAGTGGTAAGTTTAGTGATGCTCGTGATATTGTTTCTGGTTGGGAAAATGGTGATGAGCGTTGTATTCTTGCTCGTGATATGTTTGTTGATAGAGTAGTTGATTATATCGCTAAGTATTATTTTGAAATGGGTGGTTGTGATATGATCGTATTTACTGCTGGTATGGGTGAGAAGTCTAGACCATTTAGAGCTGAAATTATGAAGCGTTTAGGTGTTATAGGTATTCATTTAGATGAAAAGGCTAATGAGTTATGCTTTGGTACTGAGGGTATGATTTCTACAGCTGATTCCAAGATTCCTTGTTATGTAATTCCTACTGATGAGGAAGTTATGATTGCTAGAGACGCTTATAATTTGTTATAGAAAGTGTGTTTTTATGTGTAAAAGAATGTGTAAGAGGATTTATAAATTAATTAAGAAGTATGATAGTATTGTGATTGCTCGTCATGTGGGACCTGATCCTGATGCTTTGGGAAGTCAGATGGCATTGAAGGATTCTATACTTGCAACTTTTCCTAATAAAAAAGTTTATGCTGTAGGGAGTCCTGCTTCTCGTTTTAGGTATTTAGGGGGTCTTGATAGTGTCGATCCTGAAATTATGTCTAAGTCTTTACTTATTGTAACTGATACTCCTAATAAAAAAAGAGTTGATGGTTATATGGATGCGGCTTATTCTATTAAGATTGATCATCATCCTTTTGTTGAAGAGTTTTGTGATATAGAGTGGATTGATGATACTTCTTGTAGTGCTTCTCAGATGGTTATGGAACTTATTTTTAATACTGGTTTGGTATTAAATAAGAAGGTTGCTGAGAAGTTATATATTGGTGTTATTGCTGATACTAATAGGTTTTTGTTTTCTTACACTTCTAGTAAGACTTTTGAACTTGTTTCTAAATTAATTCGTGAGAGTGGTATTGATTTTACTTCTCTTTATGAGAATTTATATTTAAGACCTTTGAAAGAGGTTAAGTTTGAAGGGTTTATTGCAAATAATTTAACTGTTACTGAAAATGGGTTTGCTTATTTAAAAGTTACTCAGGATATATTGGATCAATTTGGTGTTGATGCTGCTACTGCTGGTAATATGGTTAATAATTTTAATTTTATTGATGATTTTATTGCTTGGGGTATGTTTTCTATTGATAAGGGAAATGGTGATACTATAAGAGGTTCTATTAGGTCTCGTGGCCCTGTTATTAATACTGTTGCTGAAGAATTTGGCGGTGGCGGTCATAAGCTTGCAAGTGGTGTTAGGCTTAAGGATTTTGATCAAGTTGATTTGATTATTGAGGCTTTGGATAAAGCTTGTTTCGAGTATAAATCTAAATAACTGGATTTTCTATGTCTGCTATATCATCTCCTGTGGGTTCTATTGATACGACGTAGAATACTATTAATGAGGCAATTATTGTTAAAGTTGATGCAATTATTTGAAGGTAGTAGACTTTTAGGTCTTCACCTTCTTTTTTTGATATTTGATATAGTTTGTAGTTGATTATCAGGAATATTATAGAGGTTATTAGTATTATTAATCTATTTATATATGAAACGTTATGTGTTTGTTTTTTTGTAAATATTGTTTTTTTGTTTTGCAAGTTTAGTTTTTGATTATATGTTAGTATTAATGATACTGATACTGTTATTATTACTATTAGTGATGTTATTAATTGCAGATTTAATATGTTTATTTCTTCTTTTCTATTTTTCATTTTTGGATTCACCTTGTAATATATTATATTACTTTGTTTTTTTAAAAATTCTATTATACAAAAAATGTAAAAAATACGTTTTTTGATTTTTTTTAATCTTTATTTTTTTGATTTTTTTGTAAATAATGTTTATATGTTAATTTTTGGTTTATGCGTTTATTTTACGGTAAAAAACTGTTTTTTTTCTTTTTACATTTTTTTAAAATTTTCAAAATGTAAATTAACATATTTTTTTGTTTTTTGTTTTTTATTGTAAAATAAGGGTTTATATAGTATAACGAACAAATGTATGAAAAAACTTTTAAAAATGTATTGACTTGGTAATTTTTTTGATATAAAATGAGTTTGAAAATGATGGTAGGAGGAAAACAAAATGACTAATACAGAAGAGTTATTAGAAAATCTAAAAGTTTTAAAGCGTAATGGCAGAAAGTTAGTTGATTTTGATGGAACTAAGATTGCGATTGCGATTAAAAAAGGGTTTGACAGTGTGTCGACTGAGGATGAAGTTAAATATACTGAGAAGGATATTCAAAAGGTATATCATGCTGTTATTAAGAGAATAGAAAAGTTGGCTCGCGATAATGATAAAATTAAGATTGAAGAAATTCAAGATTTAATAGAAGATGAAATGAAGAATAAGGGTTATGAGGATGTATGTGTTTCTTTTGCTGATTATCGTGAGAGAAGAAATAATTCTCGTAAGTTATTCTTTGATGAGAAGAAAACTCATAAGTTTTTAAAGTCTATTGAGGGATTGGGATTGAAGACTGCTAATGAGGATGATGCTAAACGTGAGAACGCCAATGTAGATGGTGATACTGCTATGGGTACTATGTTACAGTATGGTAGTACTATTTCTAAGGAGTTTGCTAAGGCATATTTAATGAAACCAAAATTTAGTGAGGCTCATGATGATGGTGATATTCATATTCACGATATGGATTTCCTTGCTATGGGAACTACTACTTGTATGCAAATTGAGCTTGATAGATTGTTTAAGAATGGTTTTTCAACAGGTCATGGTTATTTGAGAAGGCCAAATGATATTATGTCTTATTCAGCACTTGCTGCTATTGCTATTCAATCTAATCAAAATGATCAACATGGTGGACAGTCTATTCCTGCATTTGATTATTATATGGCTCCTGGTGTTTTAAAGACTTTTAAAAAACAATTAAAACAACAAATTTATGATTTATTAGATTATACTGATTTAACTAGTTTTGTTAATATGGATAAGGTAACAAATATTGTTGATAAATTAAATAGTATTGAATTTGATATTAGTATATTTGAAAGTTTTTATAAAGAATCTGAATCGGTTTACAGATTGTTTGAAAAGAGTTATGAAAAGGCTTTGGAAAAAACTAATCGTATTACTTATCAAGCAATGGAGGCTTTTGTTCATAATTTGAATACTATGCATTCTCGTGCTGGTGCTCAGGTACCGTTTTCTAGTATAAATTTTGGTACTGATACTAGTGCTGAAGGACGTATGGTTACTGAGAATTTCTTACTTGCTATTAATGAAGGTTTAGGTCATGGTGAAACTCCAATATTCCCAGTTTCTATATTTAAAGTAAAAGAGGGAATTAATTATAATAAAGAGGATAAGAATTATGATTTATTTAAGTTAGCTTGTAAGGTTAGTGCTAAAAGATTGTTCCCTAATTTCTCATTTATTGATGCTCCTTTTAATTTGAGTTTTTATAAAGAAGGAGATTATAAGACAGAAGTTGGTTATATGGGATGTCGTACTCGTGTTATGAGTGATGTTACTGATAAAAATAACGAAACAACTGGTGGACGTGGTAATTTAAGTTTTACTTCTATTAATTTACCTAGAATTGCTATTAAACATGGTATTTGTTTAGGTGATAGAGATAAAGCAGATATGGATGGTTTTTATCAAGAATTATCTGAAAAAATGGAACTTGTTCGTGATCAATTATTAGAAAGATTTGAAGTTCAATGTAGTAAGAGATGTTATAATTTCCCATTCTTATTAGAGCAAGGTGTATGGACTGATGGTGATAAGTTGAAACCTACTGATCGTTTAAGAAAGGTTTTAAAACATGGTAGTTTAACTATTGGATTTATTGGTCTTGCTGAGACTTTGAAGGCTTTAATTGGTGAACATCATGGTGAAAGTGCTAAGGCTCAAAAATTAGGTTTAGAGATAATTGGTTTTATGAGAAATAAGACTGATGAGTTTGCTAAGGAATATAATTTGAATTTTACTTTAATTGCTACTCCTGCTGAAGGTTTATCTGGAAGATTTGTTAATATTGATAGAGCTGTGTATGGAAAGATTAAGGGAGTTACTGATAGGGCTTATTATACTAACTCATTCCATGTACCAGTTTATTATAATGTAAGTATTGCTGATAAGATTAAGTTAGAGGCACCATATCATGCTTTGACTAATGGTGGTCATATTACTTATATTGAGTTAGATGGTAATACTGTTATGAATACTGATGCATTTGAAAGTGTTATCAGATTGATGAAGGAAAGTGGAATTGGATATGGAGCTATAAATCATCCAGTTGATAGAGATCCAGTTTGTGGATATGTTGGTGTTATAGGTGATGTATGTCCAGGTTGTGGAAGAAAAGAGTTTGATAGTGTTCCACTTGAGGTTATAAATAGTTTGAATTGTGATTGTTAAGGAGGATTTTTATGGAAAAAGTTGTTGGAGAAGGTGTAGGATTCGAAAGAATCAGAAGAGTTACTGGTTATTTAGCAGGGGATGTTAAAAGATTTAATAATGGTAAAAGAGCTGAGGAAAAAGATCGTGTAAAACATACTGGTATTAAAGAAGTAATTAAGTCTAATTGTCCATCTGATTCTAAGTAGTATGGAAATAAGACTTGCTGCTGATTTACAAAAAGATAGTATTGTAGATGGACCTGGTATTAGGACTGTTATTTGGACTCAAGGTTGTCCTCATAATTGTTTAGGATGCCATAATCCATCTACTCATGATTTTGATGGTGGTGCTTTGGTAGATGTGGACTATATTAAGTCAGAAATTGATGATTTGGTTTTTCAAAATGGAATTACTTTTTCTGGAGGAGACCCAATGTGTCAGAGTGCTGCTTGTTATGAGATAGCGAAGTATGCGAAGGATTTAGGCTTTAATATATGGTGTTATACTGGGTTTACATTTGAACAGTTATTAGATATGGGAAAAAATAAAAAAAGTATTATGGATTTTCTAAATTGTATTGATGTATTAGTTGATGGTAAGTTCATGATGGAGTTTAAATCTCTTGATTGCAAGTATAGAGGTTCTACTAATCAAAGACTTATTGATGTTAAAAAAAGTTTATCTAATGGAATAGTTTCTTTATGGGATGATAATTCTGGTGTAATATCTTTTAAAAAGAGTAAACATTTATATGTATAAAGATAGAGGTTTCTATCTTTTTTGTTTTGCATATATTATTGTTTATTTTGAAATAATGTGTTAATATTGTAATAGATAAGGTAGGTCAAGTTTATGAATGATAAGAAAGGTTTTACTTTAATAGAGGTTTTAGCTGTTGTTGTTGTATTAGGGATAATTGGGATGATTATTGTACCTAAAATAGTTAGTACAATTAATAATTCTAAAAAAAGTAGCTATGAGACTTCTGTTAATAATCTGGTAAATGTATTGAGTAGTTATGCGATTGATATGAAGGCTAATTTAATTCCTTTTGAAGGTTGTAGTTATAATTTTGATAGTGGTGTAAATACATGTAGTGATTTAGAGTATTCTGGTGAGTTACCTACTAGTGGTAGTATTAATGTTGACAAAGATGGTAATGTTAGTGGTCATGTGTATTATGGTGATTATGAATTTGTTTTAGGTGATTATACTCCTATTAATTCTGTTTTTGCTTTTGATTATACTGGTTCAGAGCAGAGTTTTAGGGTTTCAACAGATGGATATTATAAATTAGAAGCTTGGGGTGCTCAAGGTGGAGACGCTAATGAATCTTATTTAGGTGGATATGGTGGATATTCTACTGGGGTGGTTAGATTAAGTAAGTCGAATGTGTTATATATTAATGTTGGGGGAAAAGGTGAGAGCAGTCGAACAAAAGAGTTAAATGAAGTTTCAAAAGGTGGTTATAATGGTGGTGGCGATGCTGGAAGCGATGGTGCTACTTTTTGGACTGGCGGAGGAGGAGCTACTCATATAGCTTTGAAATCTGGTGTTTTATCGAGTTTAGAAAATAATAAGGAGTCTATTTTAATTGTTGCTGGTGGCGGCGGTGGCGCTGGATGGCATTGGAATGGTAGTGGTAGGAATCCTAACAAAGGTGGCTCTGGTGGCGGATATAAAGGTGTTAATGGTATTGGTAATTGGTATGGTATTGGTGGAACTCAGGAATCGGGTGGTAATGCTGCTGGTATTGATTCTGAAGGAAGTTCATCATATATTATATCTGGTTCTTTTGGTCAAGGTTCAATGTATTATGTATTAGATAATAATTATAAAAGTGGTGGCGGCGGTAGTGGCTATTATGGTGGTGGTTCTGGTTATTCCGGTGGTTCTTCTGCAGGTGGAGGTTCAGGTTATATTGGAAATTCTAGTTTAACAGATAAGTACATGTCTTGTTATATGTGTGATCAGTCTAATGATTTATCTGTTAAAACTATTCGTGTTAATGATGAGGCTATGGTTACTAGTGAACCTATTAGTGGTAATCCTAAGAAGGGTAATGGTTATGTTAAGATTACTTATTTAGGTGAAAGTATTGATTAATAATCATAAATAATGTAGAATTGATATGTGATTTTTATGGATGGAATAATTGTTGTAAATAAAGAAAAAGGTTTTACTAGTCGTGATATGGTTAATAAGGTTGGTAAGATTTTAGGTACTAAAAAAATAGGACATACTGGGACTCTTGATCCTATGGCTACTGGGGTACTTGTTATGTGTATTGGCAAATGTACTAGTTTGGTTGATATGATTACTAGTGATTATAAGGAGTATGTTGCTGGTGTTAGACTTGGTATTTTAACTGATACTTTGGATACTACTGGTAATGTTATTGATAAGTGTGATGTAAGTTATAGCCGTGATGATATTATTGGTGCTTTAAATAGTATGGTTGGTGAATATTATCAAGAGGTTCCTAAGTATTCAGCGGTTAAAATTAATGGTCGTAAATTATATGAATATGCTAGAGAAGGAATTGATGTTGAATTACCTCGAAGACTTGTTAATATTAAGAGTATTGAGTTAGTTAGTGATATTAGTTATAGTGATGGTTACATTGATTTTACTATTAAGTGTTTGGTTAGTAAGGGTACTTATATTAGAAGTTTAATAAGGGACATTGCTTCTAAGTTAGGTTGTTATGGTGTTATGAGTTCTTTGGAGAGAACTAAACAAGGTAGTTTTAGTATTAGTGATGCTTATAGTATTAGTGATATAGAAAAAGGTAATTATAAGATTATTAATTTAGGAACTTTTTTTAAGGATAAGTATAAGGTTATAGTAGATGATGATTTAAGGAATAAGATTTTGAATGGAACATTACTAAAAAATATTTATGGGGTTAGTGAAGTATTATTTGTTGATAGCAATGATTTGGTATTAGCTTTATATAGTGTTTATGATAAGGATAATAGTTTTATTAAGCCTTATAAGATGTTTGGAGGTATAAAATGATTTTAGTTGTTATGGCTGCTGGTTTGGGTAGTCGTTTTGGAGGAATCAAACAGATGACTGGTGTTGGTCCTAATAATCTTTTTATAATTGATTATTCTGTTTATGATGCTTTAAAGGCTGGTTTTAAAAAAGTTGTATTTATTATTAGAAAAGATATATATGATGATTTTAGAAATACAATTGGTAAACGCATTGAAAATAAGATTGATGTGGAATATGTTTTTCAAGATATTAATGATATTCCTCTTGGTTTTAGTGTTCCTAGTGATAGGGTTAAGCCATGGGGGACAGGGCATGCGGTTTTAAGTGCGAAAGATGTTATTGATGATAATTTTATTGTTATTAATGCGGATGATTTTTATGGAAGAGAGTCTTTTTTAAGAATATCTGAATATTTAAAAAATGTTGATAAGAATTCTAAGGATTATTGTATGGTTTCTTATAAGCTTGTTAATACTATGAGTGATTATGGAAGTGTTTCTCGTGGTATTTGTAATGTAGTTGATGGTAAACTTGTTGATATTAATGAGAGAACTAATATTATTAATAAAGATGGTAATTTAGTTTATATTGATGAGGGTGAACATTTAATTGATAAGGGTGCTTTAGTATCTGTTAATTTATGGGGTTTTACTCCTAGAATGTTTGAGGATGCTTATAGATATTTTATTGAGTTTTTTAAGGAAAATTCTGATTTGAGTAGAAAGGAATTTTATTTACCTACTATTGTTAAGAAGTCTATTGATGAGGGTATAGCTAATGTATCTGTTTTAGAGACAGGGGCCAAATTTTCTGGAATGACTTATAAGGAAGATAGAGAGGCATTATCTAATTATATTTGTGAATTGGTTAATAGTGGGGTATATCCTTCTGATTTGTGGAATTAAAAAAAGTTCATATCAAATTTGATATGAGCTTATTATTTTATCTGAATATATTAGGGAGTTTTTTATTGATTCATCATAGTTAAATTCATTATATCTTGATGCATCTAATGTATCTGATACTATTTTTATAGAATGTATTTTTTTATGTGGGAAAAGTGTTATGGTGTTTAGTTCCATATCAAATACACATGTTTCTTTAATATTTGTTTGTTGTACAAATCCATCTGATGTATAACAGTCTATTTGTTTTAATTCATTAATAGTATCTAGTTTATATGGAGAGTTTGTTGTATGGTATAATTTGTCTCCAAATGGTGTTAAATCAAAGTGGTATCCATAATTATTATTTACTTCTATTATTTCTCCAATGTTTAAATTATTTGAACCTGCTAATCCAATATTTATTATTATTGAATCTTTCATATTATATGTATTTAATAGTTCTAATAGCGTTTTAGTTACATTATTTCTTCCTACATCTGTAATTACTAATGAGATATTTTCTTTTTGATAGAAATTTTCTTTTTGTTTAGTTAGATTGTAATG
Organism: Caryophanales bacterium UBA3631; assembly: GCA_002374055.1. Next base: position 4,390 of record DFLA01000016.1, on the reverse strand, counting down.
TTCAATTATTTTATTTGCTTCTTTTTGCATCGCTATTACGAAAAGTATATTCATATTAATCACCTGGTGTCAATTATAGCATAATTTTTATTTTTTTTAAATTTTTTATTTATTAATTTTTTAAGTTTTGTTATAATTATTTTGAAGATAGGAGTTGTTTTTATGGGATGCACAAGAATTTGTTTAGACAAGAAAAGTGATGTTTTGGATTATATTTATTCTATTAGTAACGACGTTATGATTAATAATCTTATAAGTGATTTAATTAATCGTGATGGAGTTACTAATTTTTTTATGTATGATGATGGTAGTTATAGGTTTTCATTGATTAATGATAAGAATGAGAGACTATATATATTATTTAGTACTGATAGTATTTTTGTTAGAAATAATTTTGATGGTATTAGACAGCAAGTTTTTTATCAGATAAATGATGATAAAAAATATGTTTCTATTAATAATTCTTCTTCTATTGAAAGTCATGATAATTGTATTTTTAGAACTGTTAGTTTTGAAAAACAATATGATAGTTTTGATAATTTGATTTTTGAAAGTAAGGTCGTTAGAACAAAAGATTCGAATCATGATTCTTATGAAAATAGTTGTTCTATTATTTCTAAATATTATATTGATGGACAATGTATTAGAGTTAATAGTGTTTCGTATGATAATGATTCTAGTATGAATAGAACTAATTATTATATTAGTGATGGTGATCAATGGATTAATATTCGTGAGGATGAAGCTCGTTCTAAATTTGATAATAAAATTAGTAAAAAAGTATTACAAAAGCAAAAAATTGTGTTATAATAGCTTATATGACTTTGAAGTGGAGAAGTAGTGTTTAAAACAGTTTTAAGAGAGCTAGTGATGGTGGGATACTAGTAATATGTTAAACATGAATAACACCATGGAGTTACTTATCGAAATAATAGTAGAATAGGTCGGATTAATTCCGTTATCATTATTGAGTGACTTAGTGTAACTAGGGTGGTACCGCGGATTTTAACAGTAATTCGTCCCTTTTTTGGGGATTTGATTACTGTTTTTTTATTAAGGAGGCAATATGGGAAAGTTTACTAAAGAAATGGTTAATGATTATGCAGAAAAATTATTAATTGGTTTAACTGAGGAAGAAAATAAAATGGTTTTATCTGAGTTTGATAAGATTGATAGTGATATTAATGTTATCAATGAGATTGATGGTATTTCTGATGTAGAACCAATGAGTTGGTGTTTGGATGATTTTAGTTGTGAGTTAAGAGAAGATTTAGCAGAGGAGTCTATTTCTATAGATGAAGTTGTAGGTAATTGTGATGATTATCGTGTTTGTGAAATAAAGATACCAAAGGTGGTGGGTAATAATGAAGAATAGTTTTAAAAGTATAGAAGAGTTACATAATGATTTAGTAAGTGGTAATGTAAGTTCTTCTGATTTGATTGAGGAAAGTTTGAAAAGAAGCCATAAGTTGCAAGATGAGTGTAATGCTTTTGTAACTATTATGGATGACGCTAATGGTGTTAGTGTTAATGATAATTTGTTATCTGGTATTCCATATGGTATTAAGGATAATTATAGTACTAAGGGAATTCTTTCTACTGGTAGTAGTAATACATTAAAGGATTATGTTCCATTTTTTACAGCTACAGCTGTTAGTAATTTGGAAAGATTGGGAGCAGTTCCAGTTAATAAAACTGTACTTGATGAGTTTGGTATGGGTGGTACTGGTACTACTGGTCACACTGGTGTTGTTTTAAATCCTTGGGATAAGGAGAGAATGTGTGCTGGTTCTAGTGCTGGGTCTGCTTGTGCTGTTGCTGCTGGAGTTTATCCTTATGCATTAGGGTCTGATACTGGTGACTCTATTCGTAAACCTGCTGCTTATTGTGGAATTGTTGGATATAAACCTACTTATGGTATGATTTCTAGATATGGTTTATTTCCTTTTGCTTCTAGTTTGGATACTTGTGGAGTTTTAACTAGAAGTGTAAGGGATGCTGCAATTGTAGTTGATGGAATGAAAGGAATTGACTCTAATGATATGACTAGTTGGGATTCTAGTGATATTAAATTGTTTGATTCTATTGATGGAAATGTTAAGGGTAAAAAATTATGTTATGTAAAAGAGTTATGTGATATTAATAATTATCCTGATGCGACTTTTGAATTGAAAGAACATTTGAGTAATTTTAAGAAGACTATTGATAAGTGTAGGGAACTTGGTATGGAAGTTCATGAAGTAAGTATTGATCAAAAGTTATTAAACGCAGTTGGTTCAGTTTATGTTGTTATTAGTTGTGCTGAGGCTACTAGTAATATGTCTAACTTGACTGGTATTAGTTTTGGTCCAAGGGCTGATGGTAATAATTATCATGATATGATGAAGAATTATAGGACTAAAGGTTTTTGTTCTTTAATTAAGAGAAGATTTGTTATTGGTTCTTATGTTTTACAAGCAGAGAATAAGGATAGATATTTCTTTAATGCTCAGAGGGCTAGAAGATTAATTGTTGATCGTTGGAAGGAATTGTTTAAGGAATATGATGCAGTGATATTACCTGTTGGAAGTGGTCCTGCTAAGTATTTGGATGATTCTAAGAATGTTAAGATTTCTAATGTTGCACCATTAGAGGAACATTTACAAATTGGAAATTTTGGAGGTTTTCCTTCTATTACTATTCCAAATGGATTTGTTAGTGGATTGCCAGTTGGTATTAATATTACTGGTAATTGTTATGATGATATTAATGTTTTAAATATTGCATATGCGTTAGAGAGCAGTATGGATTATAAAAATCAAGTAGCAAGGGGGTATGATTATGAAGTATAAGGCTTTAATTGGTATTGAGATGCATTGTGAAATCAGTAGAACTAATTCTAAGGTTTTTTCTGGTGCTTCTAATAGTTTTAATGATTGCCCTAATGGTAATGTAAGACCTCTTGATATGGGTTTTCCTGGAACTCTTCCTGTTGTTAATAAGGAAGCTGTTCGTAAGTCTATTATGATGAGTTTGATGTTAGGATGTAAGGTTCCAGAGTATTTATATTTTGAGAGAAAAAATTATTACTATCCTGATTTACCTAAGGGTTATCAGATTACTCAAGAGACTAAGCCTGCTCCTATTGGAATTTACGGTAAGTTAAAATATGATTGCGATGGTGTGTTTAAGGAGGCTTTGATTAATAATATTCACTTAGAGGAAGATACTGCGGCTCAAGAGCATTATCCAGAATTTTCTACGTTGGATTATAATAGATGTGGCGTTCCTTTACTTGAGTTAGTTACTGAACCTTGTTTTCATAGTAGTGATGAAGCAATGTCTTTTTTGGAAACTATAAGAAGTATTTATAGATATGCAGATATAAGTGAAGCTGATAGTAAAAAAGGTCAAATAAGATGTGATGTTAATGTATCTATTATGGATGCTGATTTGGATGAAATTCCAGAGAATTATGGTACTAAGGTAGAGGTTAAAGGTGTTAATTCATTTGGCGCTGCTAAGGCTGTTATTGATTATGAGATTGAGAGACAAATTAAATTAAAAGAGTCTGGTGAATATGATAGTATGCCTCAACAAACTAGACGTTGGGATGAGGATTCAATGACTACTATTTATATGCGTGATAAGGTAGATGCGATTGATTATAAGTATTTTATTGATCCAAATATTCCTAAGATTAAATTGAGTTCTAGTTGGATTGATGAGATTAAGGCTAGTATTCCTGTTTTAGCTCATGAAAGAAAAGAAATATATATGAATCGTTATGGTTTATCTAATTATGATGCGACTATTTTAGTAAAAGAGAAGAATGTTTCTGATTATTATGAAAATACTATTAAATGTGGAGCTGACGCTAAGAGTGCTTCTAACTGGATAAGTAGTGTTATTCTTGGTTATTTGAATAAGGAATTAATTACTATTGATGATATTTATGTTACTCCTAATATGTTAAAGGATTTAATTGACATGGTTAGTGATGGTACTATATCAAGTAAACAAGGTAAGGAAGTTTTGTTTAAGTGCTTAGATGAACATAAGGATCCTAAGACTGTTGTTGAAGAGTCAGGAATGAAACAGATTGGTTCAGCAGATGAAATTTTGAAGATTGTTACTGAGGTTTTAGATGAGAACGGAGATAATATTGAGAAGTATAAGGCTGGTAGAACTAATGTTGTTGATTTCTTGGTTGGTCAAGTAATGAAGAAAACTAGGGGTCAAGCAAATCCAGGTATTACACGTAGTATGATGATTGAGGAAATAGAAAAGAGGTAAATTATGGATTTAAAAGAGTTATTTTTAGATATAAAAAGTTATGTTGGTAAAGATGTTTCTTTATCTGGTTGGATTAGAAATCATAGAAAGCAAAAGGAATTTGGTTTTATTGATT
>DFLA01000007.1 GCA_002374055.1 Caryophanales bacterium UBA3631 | reverse complement strand
TTATTAATCCTAAAACAGATGGAGCAGTACTTCCTATTCTTCATTTAAATGGGTATAAGATATCTAACCCTACAATTTTATCACGTATATCAAAATCAGAACTTGATTGTTTTTTGAAAGGTTGTGGATGGTATCCATATTATGTAGAAGGTGATGATGCATTAAAAATGCATGAACTTATGGCTTCTACTATGGATATTGTTATTGAAAGAATAAAAAAGATTCAAGAAAAAGCTCGTATTAATGGAGAAGAAAAAAGACAATTATGGCCAATGATTGTTCTTCGTACACCAAAGGGATGGACAGGTCCTAAAGAAGTTGATAATAATAAAGTTGAAGGAAGTTTTAGATCACATCAAGTACCAATATTAGTCGATGATAAACATGTTGATAATTTAAAAGTCTTAGAAAACTGGTTAAAAAGTTATCATCCAGAGGAATTGTTTGATGAAGATGGTAAATTAAAACCTGAATTAAAGAATTTTGCTCCTAAAGGATTAAAAAGAATGGGATCTAATCCACATGCTAATGGGGGGTTATTACTTAAAGAATTAAGATTACCTGATTTTAGAGATTACAGTGTTAAGATGGATAAACCTGGCAGTGTTTTAAAACAAGATATGATGGAATTAGGTAGTTTTATTAGAGATATTATAAAATTAAATGATAGTAATTCTAACTTCCGTATTTTTGGACCTGATGAAGCGTTATCTAATAGACTTAATCATATGTTTGAAGATACTAATAGACAATGGTTATTACCAACAAATAGTAATGATGAGTTTTTAGCGCGAAGTGGTAGAGTAATGGATTCAATGTTATCTGAACATTTATGTGAAGGTGTATTAGAAGGTTATTTATTAACAGGTAGACATGGATTCTTCCATAGTTATGAAGCATTTATAAGAATAGTTGATTCAATGACAAGTCAACATGCTAAATGGTTAAAAGTAGTAAAGAAAATACCATGGAGAAGATCTATATCATCACTTAACTATGTTTTAACATCTCATATATGGCAACAAGACCATAATGGATATACTCATCAAGATCCTGGTTTCTTAAATCATTTAGCAACTAAAAAAGCAGATATAACAAGAATATATTTACCACCAGATACCAATTGTTTATTATCTTGTTTCAATCATTGTATAACTACTAAAGATTATATTAATGTCATAATAGCTAGTAAACATCCTCGTCCACAATGGTTAAACATAGATGATGCAATTATTCATTGTACAAAAGGACTAGGTATTTGGAAATGGGCAAGTAATGATAACGGAAAAGAAACTGATATAGTTATGGCTTGTGCTGGAGATACTCCAACATTGGAAACACTTGCTGCTACTAAAATATTAAGAGAAAACTTCCCAGAATTAAAGATTAGGGTAGTAAATGTAGTAGATTTAATGAAATTAGAATCAAATTTACATCATCCTCATGGACTTACTAATAATGAATATAATGAAATATTTACAAAAGATAAACCAATTATATTTGCTTTCCATGGATATCCAAGTTTAATAAGGCAATTAATATATACTAGAGAAAATAAAAATATTGATATTCATGGTTATCAAGAGGAAGGAACTATTACGACACCATTTGATATGCGTGTTCAAAATGAGATTGATAGATTCCACTTGGTTATGAGTGCACTAAATAAACTTCCACAATTAGGTAATAGAAGATCAACTTTATATCAAGAATGTATGGATAAACTTATTAAACATAAAGAATATATTAAAGAGTATGGACAAGACATGGAAGAGGTAAGAAACTGGACATGGGAATAGATATTAAGAGATGATTTATCATCTCTTTTGTGTTATTTCATAAATTGACAATTATGATAGTGTGTGCTATTATAAACTCACTAAAGAGAGGTCGTATGGATATGATTAAAACATATTTAGAATTAAAGGAACAATTAGAAAGTTATGAAGGTATATTAGATCCTCGTATTATCAAATATTTTAATGATTTGATTGACTTAAAATACTCTGTACTTAGAGAAGATAAGATAGATAATAAAATTCGTAAAGTATTATTGAATCTTGGTATTTATACAGATATAAGAAGATTTAATATATACGAAGGTGCGATGAAGATATTTAAAGGAAATGAAAACAAGTATAAATTAAAAATAGTTTCAAAAGGTATTTTCAAAGATGATATAGTTGTTAAGGGTGTTATTGATAATAAAACTTTTGATATATGGCAATATTATCCTGGTACAAGTGTTCATCGTGATTCAGTTTGTTTATATAATGTTGAAAAAGATGATGAGGTATATAAAAACAAAACTAGCGAAATAGAAAATAAAATAAATATGATAATTGATTCAGCAAGCGATGACTTAAATCGTATAAAATGTATGAGTTATATTAAAAAAATGAAACAAAAAGAAACTTTAGAAAAGCAAAAAGAAAATTTAATTGAACGAAAAGATTTATGCGATGATGATAAGTATGCTGCTGAAGTTATGAATTATTATACTAATTTATTTATAAATGAATATGGTATAGATGCTATGACTGAGAATGATAAAAAAATATATTGTTCTCAAGACAAACTACCAGAAAAAGAATTTATAAAGGAATATCCAGATACTATAGTTAAGAAAAGAACTTTTTATCGTTAAATTTTAGGCTTGATTAAACATAAAATGTGTGTTTTTAAGAAGAAAATACACATTTTTTTAAAGAAATTTATAATAATATTATAAATTATTAAAAATATGGTATAATATGCAGTACTTAGGGGGATATCATGAAAAAAGATAAGATATTAACAAAGAAAGAATTAAAAGAAAAACTAAAAAAATATGAAGGTATATTAAGTCCTAGTATCATAGAATATTTTAATGATTTAATTGATTTAAAATATTCTGTGTTTAGAGAAGATAAGATTGATAATAAAACTCGTCATATGGTATCTAATATTGATATTTGCAATGATATAATTAATTTTAATATATATGAAGGTGCGATGAAGATATTTAGTAATAATAAAAATAAATATAAATTACAAGTATTCTCAAAAGATTCTAAGATGAAAACTTATTTATCTGTTAAAGGACTTATTAATAATGAAGTATTTGATGTATTCTCATATTATGATGGAAATATTAATTTATATAGTTTTGAAGAAAATGATAGTTATTGGCAAGATAAAATTAATGAATTAGAATTTAAAATAAAAAGAATTGATGAATCAATAAAAGAAGAATTACCTGAAAGGAAATATGAAGATTATATTAAACGTAAGAGAATAAAAAAAATGTTTGAACGTGAAATAGAATTTATTAAAAATAGAGGAGATTTAAGTGAAAATGATAAGTATATTGCTGAAGTTATGAATTATTATGCTGATATATTTTTAAATGAATATGGTATAGATAATATGGATGAAAATGAATGTACTAATCCATCACCAACACTATTACCTGAAAAAGAATTTATAAAAGATTATTCAAAGATTAAAGTTAGAAAAAAGACTTATTATTTTTAAATGATTATCATATTGATTGATATGAACCCCGTTTCTTGGA
>DFLA01000017.1 GCA_002374055.1 Caryophanales bacterium UBA3631 | reverse complement strand
AAACTAACACATAGTGGAATATATGGAATAGAAATGTCAAAACACACACTAGAAGATCTATTTAACATAAAAATAGACTATGTGGTAAAAGTAGGCTTCCAATCAGTAATAGACATAGTAGATTTGATAGGTGGAATAGACATAATAAGTGATTCAACATTCACAACACACTGTAAAGACGGTGGTGCAGAACAAACATACATAAAAGAAGGGCTAAACCATCTAACAGGTCCACAAGCACTTAGTTACGCTAGAGAAAGATATGCATATATAGAAGGAGATAACCATAGAATACAAAACCAACAACAAGTTCTAGAAGCAATAATAACAAGCTCATTCAAAAATAAAAACATAATAATCAAATATAAAGAATTCCTAGAATCATTCAAAAATCTATATAGAACAGATATACCAGATACACTAATAAAAGAATATATAAAAAATCAATTAGACAATAACAAACCATGGAAAATAGAAAAGCAAGTAGTAAAAGGAACAGGCTCATCAAACATAACATACTCAATGCCAGGAAGATACTTATACGTAATGATACCAAATAATAAATCAGTAGAAAAAGCAACAAATAATATAAATAAATTAATAAAACTCTCGGATTAAAAAATCAAAATCTCTCGGGTTGAAAATTAAAAATCTCTCGGATTGATATTGATATAATCAAAAAAATATCATATAATATATTTAGGAGGATGATTATGGATATTCAAAACTATAAAAAGAGATTAGTAGATGAAAAAATAGAAAAATACCTAAGATTATTTGGAGCAGTATGTATAGAAGGCCCTAAATACTCAGGCAAAACATGGGCTGCAAGAAAACATTCAAAAAGTGAAGTACTTCTAAAAAAAACAACAGGAGAATTAACAAATGAAGCAGAATTAGCGAAAATAGAACCATCAATAATACTTTCAGGGGAAAAACCAAGGTTACTAGATGAATGGCAAGAAGCAAATAATTTATGGGATGAAGTAAGATATGATGTAGACAAAACAGGACTAAAAGGACAATACATTTTAACAGGTTCATCAACACCAAAAAGAAACGGAATATCACATAGTGGCGCAGGTAGATTTGGAAAAATATATTTAAGGACAATGTCACTATACGAATCCGGTGATTCAAACGGACTAGTTTCACTAAATGATATATGTGAAAATAAAAAAATTAGTGAATCAACTGGCGATGTAAGCCTTAAAAAATTAGCAAAACTAATAATAAGAGGTGGATGGCCAGCAAATTTAAATTTAAATAGTGAAGAATCGAACATATCAATAAATGAATATATTAATTTAATAATAGACGATGATTTGCAAAGATTAGATGGAATAAAAAGAGATAAACACAAAATAAAACTATTATTAAGATCACTAGCACGAAATGAAAGCACAACAGCAACAAATACAACTCTAAAAAATGATATAAAAGAAAAAGATAGTGAAGATATAGATGTTGAAACAGTTGCGTCATATCTAGATGCACTAAATAAACTGTATTTAATAGATAATGATGCACCATATTCAACAAATATAAGATCAAGCATAAGGGTCAAACAATCAGAAAAAAGGCACTTAGCTGACCCATCAATAGCAGCTGCATTACTAAATTTAACCGAAGAAAAACTAATAGGAGATTTAGAAACATTTGGTTTTTTATTCGAAGCATTAGTGGAAAGAGACTTAAAAATATACGCTGACAGTATAGGAGCAAAATGCTTTCACTATCAAGACTATTCCAATAAAGAAATTGACTCAATAATAGAATTAAAAGACGGAGAATATTGCGCATTTGAAATAAAATTAGGAGTAAACCAAATAGAAAATGCAGCTAAAAATTTGCTAGAAATTAAAAATGCAATAAAAGAAACAAAAGGAAAAGAACCAAAAGCACTATGCGTAATATGCGGTATGACAAATGCAGCATATCAAAGGCCAGACGGTGTATATGTAGTGCCAATCACAGCTTTAAAGCCATAAAAATAACTTGTGAAAAAAGAATTCACAAGTTTTTCTATAAAAAGCAAACAAAAATTTGACAAACAATTAATTTTGTGCTATTATACACAATCAAAAAGAGGGGGAAACCAAATGGAAGAGATTAATATAAAAGAACTATTACAATATATGAAAGAAAAAATATGGATTGTAGGAATAGCACTTGTACTATCTTTAACAACATCTATAATCTACACACAAGCAATAAAAAAACCAATATACAAATCATCAACAACATACGTATTAATATCAGACTCAAATAAAGAAGGAATTACTACAAGCGAAGTAACACTAAACGAAAAACTAATCGCAACATATAAAGAAATAATTAAAAGTAGAAATATCCTAGAAAAAGTAATACAAGAACTTAATTTAGATGAAACACCATCAAGCTTAGCTAAAAAAATATCAGTTGAGCAAGTTGGAACTTCATCAATGATAAAAATAACAGTATCAAATAAAGATCCAGAAATGGCAAAAAAAGTAGCAGAAACAATAGGAAATGCATTTAGTAAAGAAATAGAATCATTATACAAAATCAGTAACTTAGGATTAGTAGATAAAGCACTTGTACCACTAGCAGCAGCAAATGAATCAAACAGCAAAGAAATGATTATGATAAACGGTGGTGCATTAGCACTATCACTAATGATAATTTTCATGCTATTCTACTTTGATAACACTGTAAAAGATCAAGAACAAGTACAAGAAAAAACAAACTTACCAGTATTAGGTAACGTACCACTTGTAACAAAGAAAAAAGAAGGAAAAGAAAAAGACTTAATAGTACATAACGATCCAAAATCACCAATAAGTGAAGGATTAAGAACTATTAGAACAAACCTTCAATTCTCAAACGTAGATAAACAAATGAAAAAAATAATGATTACATCATCAATGCCAGGAGAAGGAAAATCATTCACAACAGCAAACCTTGCAACAGCATTCGCACAAGACGGATCAAAAGTTATAATGATTGACTGTGACATGAGAAAAGGAAGACTTCATAAAATATTTGAAATCAGTAACAGCAAAGGACTATCAAACTTATTAATAGATAATGTAGAAAAGAACTACAAAAAATATATTAAAAAAACAAATATTGAAAATCTTTCAATAATTCCATCTGGTATGATACCTCCAAATCCAAGTGAATTATTAAACTCAGAAGCAAATAAAAAACTTATATCTATATTAGAACAAGAATACGATTATGTTATATTTGACTGTGTACCAATAAACGGATTACCAGACTCACTTATAATGGCAAACTTAGTAAATAAAGCTATTATAGTATGCGCTGCAGGAGTAACACCAACAGAATTATTACAAAAAACAAAAACATCACTTGAAAACGTTGATGCAGAAATTGCAGGTATAGTAATAAATAAAACAAAAGGATCATATAACAAATACTACGGACATTACTATGGATAGTATCGATATACATTCACACATACTATATGGTATAGATGACGGAAGCAAGTCATTAGAAGAAAGTATAAATATAATAAAAGAACATATAAAGATGGGGTTTACCGATATAGTGGTAACCCCTCATTATATTGAAAACTCAAAATACAAAACAAATAATATAGATAAAGAAAATATACTTAATAACTTAAAAAAAGAATTAAAAAAACAAAACATAAAAATAAACCTATATTTAGGAAACGAAGTTTTTATTAATAATAATATAGAAGAACTAATAAAAAAACAAGAAATAGCAAAAATAAACAACTCAAAATACCTATTAATAGAATTCCCAATGAATGAAAAACCAAATGATATAAACAATATAATATATGAGTTAAAAATCAAAGGAATAATTCCAATAATCGCACATCCAGAAAGATACGATTACGTAGAAAAAAATCCGAATCTTGTACTAGAATGGATAGAAGAAGGAGCACTATTACAATCAAACTATGGAAGTATAATAGGAATATATGGTAGTGGACCACAAAAAACAATCAAAAAACTATTAAAAAAAGACTTAATAGATTTTCTCGCAACAGATATACACTATCCAAACAATAAAATATACCTAAATATAGATAAAATAAGAAAAAAAATAAAAAAAATAACAGGAGAAGAAAGATTTATAGAACTAACAAATATAAATCCTAAAAAAATAATAGAAAATAAAGAAATTAGTAGAAATTACTAATTTCTTTTAATATATATAGAAAAATTAAAATAAATTAGATATAATTATTATAAAGATAAACTAAAGAAAGGAATAAAAGCACTAACAGTAAAAATAACTGATGCAGAAAATTGTAATATGATAATAGTGATTATATTAATTATAATATTAATAATCATCTGGAATATGCTTAAAATAGCTTCAATTAGCGATAACAAAAAAAGTCAAGAAAAAAATAAATAAAACTCACAAAAAAAGTGTAAATTTGACATATTTAAAAAAATATGGTATATTATTAGTAGTGATGGCACATTATTCTAGTCAACAATTCTATTAAGAAGGCGGGGCTAAAAATCCGTCAAAGAGCATATCGATGAAACTTGTGGTGCTTGCTTCTTACGCCCAGTTTGGGGTGAGTGCTGGAAGGAATGATTAATGGGCGCTCGTAATGGCATACGATAACGACCCACTAATCAGGGAGACCTAAACTTGTGTAAAGCCTATACACGAAAGTTGATGGACTTTATACGACTTAGGATTAAACCTATCACGTGGTGAAACTACGGATAGCGTAGCTTGTCTTGAGTGAGATATGGGGATTAATGGCAGGTTAAACAGTTAATAGCTAGAACTATTTAACTAACGCATTATGAAACTTATCTTGCAAAAAAGAACTACTAATAGAAAAGTTTACGAGGAAAACTCCTAGAGTGCGATTAATATAGTATTGCAGTATGTACTAAGTGGCAATCAAGTCATGTGATTGGTGACAACACATCATCTTCTTTAAAGGGGAACCGCTCAACTGGTAACGGTAAGTAGAAGATGGGGAAAACCAACTTGACCTAAGACATAAAGTTGACTATATTAATAGCCATTTTTTTTTGAAAGGAAATAACATGAAAAAAGACAATTGGACAATAAAAATAATAATAATGGCATTTATAATATCATTCACATTCTCATTAGGATCAGAAACAATAATGCCAAAAGTAAATCTAATAACAAGCATAATAATACTAATATTATTTATAATAATAGGAATAATTTTTGACATGGTAGGAGTAGCAGTAACAACATGTGATATAAAACCATTCCACTCAATGAACTCAAAAAAAATTAATTACGCAAAAACAGCAATAAAACTAATCAAAAATCAATCAAAAGTATCATCATTTTGTAACGACGTAATAGGAGATATATGTGGAATAATATCAGGAAGTGCAGGAGTTATAATAGCAGCAACACTATCAACAAAATATAACTTAAACTTACTATTAACAAATCTTATTACAACATCAATAATAGCATCCCTAACAATAGGAGGAAAAGCATTAGGAAAACAAACAGCAATAAAAAAAAGTACAACAATAATAAAAACATTTGCGCAAACTATACATGTGTTTTATAAAAAATAAATTGTCGAAATAAGAAATTTATTGTATAATGTAATATGTATAAAATAGGAGGCAGATGTCATGAACAAAATTAAAAAAAATAAATTTAAAATTTTTTCAAAAATAGCAATAATAATTTTAGATTGGTTAGCCCTAACAACAATACTATTACTAAAAAAATATGACATATTACCATTAAAATATTTTTTACCAGTATTACTATCATTAATGCTAACAAGCGGGCTATTTTCAATATTAATAATTAAGAAAAAAATAAAGAAAAAACCAATAAAAAATAAAATCAAAATTCCAATTACAGTATTATCAGTATTAGAATCAATACTACTAGCATTCGTACTAATATATTTGAATAAAACATTTAGATTCCTAGATAATATAGTAGATTCAGGTTATCACATAGAAAACTATTCAGTAATCGTATTAAAAGATAGATATAAAGAAATTAATGAATTAGATGCAAAACAAATAAGTTATTATAAACAAGAAAATCAAGCAGTAGACCAAGCATTACAAAAGCTAGAAGAAGTAATAACACCAATAAAAGAACTAAAAAACAACTATCAAGAATTAGTAGATGACCTATATAGCGAAGAAACAGACGCAATTTTAATAGAAGAATCACATAGAACATTAATAGAAGAAAAAAATCAAGACTTCAACGAAAAAACAGAAGTAATATACAAAATAGAAATAAAAACAAAAACAAACGACATAGTAAAAAACGTAAACGTAAATAAAGAACCATTTAATATATACATATCAGGAATAGATACATATGGTAGTATTGAATCAGTATCAAGAAGTGACGTTAATATAGTCGCAACAATAAATCCAAAAACACATCAAGTATTATTAACATCAATACCAAGAGACTACTATGTAGACTTAGCAGATACAGGCTCAAAAGACAAACTAACACACGCTGGAATATATGGAATAGATAAATCAATAAAAACAATAGAAAACCTACTAGATACAGAAATAAACTACTACGTAAAAGTAAACTTTTCATCAGTACAAAATATAATAGATGCATTAGGTGGAGTTGACGTATATTCAGAATATTCATTCACAGGATATGAAGGAACAATATTCCAAAAAGGATTTAATAAAGTAAACGGTTCACAAGCACTAGACTTTGCTAGAACAAGAAAAACGGTTCCAGGTGGAGATAGAACAAGAGGACAAAACCAACAAGCATTAATAAGCGCAATGATAGAAAAAGCATGTTCCAAAGAAATACTAACAAAATATACAAGTCTATTAAGCTCATTAGAAGGTAGTTTTCAAACAAATATGAAAACAGAAGAAATAACAAAAATAATAAAAAATCAAATAAACGATATGGCAAAATGGAACATAACATCACAAAATCTTGATGGATATGATGGAAGTGGCTACACATATTCATACAGTTGGGAATTACTATACGTAATGGTTCCAGATGAAGACTCAGTAGCACAAGCAAAAGAAAGAATAAAAAACGTCCTAAACGATCAAACATTAGAAAGCAGCTATGTAGAAAACACAGGAAACGTAAATATACCTTCACAAGGAACTCCACAATGGATGTATGAATATTCAGCACCACAAGAAATAGTTCAAATTGAAGAACCAAAAACAGAACAAATAATAGAACAAGAAGAACCAATAGAAACAAAAACAGAAGATCCAACTATAGACCCAGAAGAACCAAATGAGCCTGAAGAACCAGAAAACACTGAAGAACCAATCAAACCAGTTGAAGAACCTGAAGAAAATCAAGAATTAGTACAAGGATCAAACAAAAAATCTGAAACTACAGTCGAATAGAGGATAATATGTTAAATATAAGATTTAAAGGAATATGTAAAAACGAAGAAGAACTAAAGAAAAATACAAAATTATATAAAAATAGCGTTATGTTTAACGAAGAAAAAACAATGAAGGAACACATAAAAAAAAGTGAAAAAATTATGTTCACTGCAGTTATTATAATTATGCTAAGTGCATTAATAGTTGCTGACTTAAAAAATGTAGAATTAGAATTTCATCTAATAGATTTATCTGGCATACTTTTAATTATACCATTAGCATTAATTTACGAAATAATAATTGTATTATCATACCCAATTAAAGCAAGCAAAGATTTTTATTTAATAAAAAAGGATTTAGCACTAGTACTTATAAGTAATAGTCTAATATCAAAAAAGAGATATATAATAATATGCCTTATACCAATAATAATATTATTAGTTATCCCATATATATTATCAATTATAACTATGGGAATTATCCCAATAAAGATTACAAAATTATTGATAATAATATCTTTATTAGCATGCGTAATCACAGCATTAAACATTATAGAAATATATAATACACTTAAACAAGTACCTAAAGGTGGAAAAATATTTAACTATGGAAACCATTCTTATTGGATAGACAATAAAAATTAAAAAAGTATTAATAAATACTTTTTTTTTGAATACAAATCTTATATAATAAAAATAGAGGGTGATAAGATGGATAGTATAATAGAAAAATCATTAAAAAAAGAATACGAAAGACAAAATAACAATATAGAATTAATTGCATCAGAAAACTTTGTATCAAAAGATATATTAAAATTACAAGGAAGCATATTAACAAATAAATATGCAGAAGGATATCCAAACAAAAGATATTATGGAGGATGTCAATTTATAGATGAAATAGAAACACAAGCAATAAATAATGCATGTGAACTATTTAAATGTAAATACGCAAACGTACAACCACATTCGGGATCAAGTGCAAATATGGCAGTTTATAGAGCACTTTTAAACCATGGTGATAAAGTAATGGGTATGAATCTTAGTCAAGGTGGACACTTAACACATGGACATAGTATAAATTTTAGTGGAATAGATTACGAAATAATACCATATAGCGTAAATAAAGAAACAGAAACAATAGATTATGATGCATTAATAGAAACAGCAAAACGCGAAAAACCAAAAATGATAATAGCAGGAGCAAGTGCATATTCAAGAACAATAGATTTCAAAAAATTCAGAGAAGCAGCAGATGCTTGCGGAGCATACCTTATGGTAGATATGGCACATATTGCAGGATTAGTAGCAACAGGACTTCACCCATCACCAGTGCCTTATGCAGATGTAGTCACATCTACAACACATAAAACATTAAGAGGCCCAAGAGGTGGATTAATATTAACAAATAATGAAGAAATAATAAAAAAAATAAATAAAACAATATTTCCTGGAATACAAGGCGGACCATTAATGCATGTAATAGCAGCAAAAGCAGAATGTTTCTATGAAGCACTACAACCAAGCTTTATCGAATATCAAAAACAAGTATTAAAAAATATAAAAGTATTAGCAGATACATTAAAAGAAAATGGTTTTAGAATAATTTCAAATGGAACAGATAACCACTTAATTTTGGTCGACGTTAAATCAATAGGATTAACAGGAAAAGAAGCAGAAGAAATACTTGATAAAATAAATATAACATGTAACAAAAATACAATTCCATACGATACAGAATCACCATTTGTTACAAGTGGAATAAGAATAGGATCACCAGCAATGACAACGCGTGGATTAAAAGAAAAAGAATTCAAAGAAATAGGGAATATAATAGTATATGCATTAAAAAACAAAAAAGATCTAGAAAAACTAAAAAACCAAGTATTAGAAATAACAAAAAAATTCCCATTAGAGGTGTGATATGAGTAAAATAATAGACGGAAAAAAAATAAAAGCAGAAATAATAGAAGAACTAAAAAAAGAAGTAAAACACTATATGATAAAACCATGCTTGGCAGTTATCCAAATAGGAGATGACCCAGCAAGCAATACATATATAAAAGCAAAAGAAAAAGCATGTAACGAAATAGGAATATATTTTAAACATATAAAGTTTACAGCAGAAACAAAAGAAATAGAAGTAATAAATAAAATACTAGAACTAAACAACGATGATTACGTTCACGGAATACTATTACAATTGCCACTTCCAGAAGGATTCAATCCAGATAAATTAATAAACTATATAGCACGTAATAAAGACGTTGATGGGTTAACAGATATCAACTTAGGAAAACTATTTAATAATAAACCATGCTTAATATCATGTACCCCACAAGGAATAATGGAACTAATAGAAAAAGAAAACATAAACCTAGAAGGAAAAAACGTAACAATAGTTGGAAGAAGCAATTTAGTCGGAAAACCATTAATAGGTTTAATGCTAAATAAAAATGCAACAGTAACAATCTGTCACTCAAAAACAGAAAACCTAAGTAAACACACAAAAAATGCAGACATACTAGTTGTAGCAGTAGGAAAAAAACACTTTATTAAAGAAAATATGGTTAAAGAAGGAGCAATCGTAATAGACGTTGGAATAAATAAAGAAGATGGAAAACTATATGGAGACGTCGATTTCAACAACGTAAAATCAAAAGTAGAAAAAATAACTCCTGTTCCAGGAGGAGTAGGTCCAATGACAGTAGCAATGCTAATGAAAAACGTAATATCTGCATACCAAAAACAACAAAAATAGTGCTACAAGGCACTTTTAATTTGACTTTTTTTTAAAAAAGTGTATAATATACAACTAATAAAAAGAGGGGGAAAAAATATGAAAAAAATAATAAGAACATTATTATTAATTATGTTAGTTACAATAAGTAAAAATACAGTAAAAGCAGCAGACTATATATGGCCAATAGACGAAAAAAATGCATATGAAACATACATAGAATATGGATATGGAGACAGATCATATGATTCAAGTGCATACGATAAAAAATATAACTACGCACCATACGAAGGAAAATATAGTAAAGTAGAACCACATTTTGGAGTAGATATAACAGGAATAAAAGGTAACACATATGATGTAGTATCAATAGTAGATGGAAAAGTATTAACAACAAGTTTAGATCAAATATATAACCCAAGTTTAAAATATGTAGATAGATTTCAAAGAAGAACAACTAACGACGGTGGTGGATATGGAAACTACATAGTTATACAAGAAACTAAAACAGGAAAATGTTTCTTATATGCACACTTAAAAGCTAATTCAGTAACTCTAAAAAACGGTGATAATGTAAAAAAAGGACAAAAAATCGGAGTAATGGGTTCATCAGGAGACTCAGGACATATGCACCTACACTTTGAAGTAAGACCAAGTGCAAAAGAAGTACTTCCACAATTTGTTTTTGGAGGAAACAAAAACCTAGTAGTTACATATCAATACAATAAAGAAACACTTAATCCAGTAGATTATATTGGAAAAAATGCTCCTAAAAAAGAAGAACCAAAGATAGGTGAAGGAATATCAATAAAAAAACCAGATCCAGCAGAAATAAAAAACATAACATATACTGATTTAGGTACATTTGGAAAAATAGTAATAGAATACACAAAAGCAATAAACATAATCAACGAACCAACAATAGAAGTAAAAGTTGGAAATAAAACAGTAAAAGCAAACTATGTTTCAAATAATGGTAAAAGAATATTTAGATACACTTTTAAATTTGATGAATTTACAAATAAAGAAAAACAAGAAATAATATTAAACATAAATAAAGGAAACATTGTAAACATAGATGATTCAACAGTAAAAGCAAACTATATAGTTAAAGATAAACTAATAGGATATTTAAACCCACAAGTAATAGAAAAACAAGAACCAAAACAAGAAATAGAAAAAGAAATGTTACTAGGAGACTTAGATTTTGATGGAGTAATTGACGGAAGTGATGCATCAATAGTATTAGTATTAATTGATAAAATCGATAATAACGAACAATTAACTCAAAAAGAACTAAAACAAAAACAAGTAGCAGATATGAATAAAGACGGAAAAATAACAACACAAGATGCTAAACTAATTTTAAAATATTATGCGCAACAAGGTGTAAAATAAAAGGCATAGATAAATTCTATGCCTCTTTTAGTTATTTCCAAAAGCACGTGTTCCAATTACAATAACAAGTAAAATAAATAAAACTAAGATAATAGCAGCACCATAACCAGAACCATATCCATATCCGCCACCAGAGTATCCTCCGCAACAGCTGTTTCCATAACCTTGATATCCGCCATAATAATACATAATTAAACCTCCATTTCTAATATAGTTTATTACAAAACTATAAAAATGTTTATGTAAATGTCTAAAAAAATAAATTTTGAAAAAAACAAAATATGTGATATTATATATAATAGGTGGTAATATGAAAAATAGTTTAAAAAATTTAAAAAACTATTACAACGACATGGATAAGCCATTACTATATATAACAATAATCTTATTTACATTTGGGCTTTTTAACATCGTAACAGCATCTAGTAGTGAAGCAGTAATAAGGTACGAACAATCATTATTCTATTACTTTTTCAGACAACTACTAATGATAACAGGAGGATTTGTAATATCATTTTTTATAATAAAAAAAGATACAAAAAAATACGCATTTAAAGCATTCATATCATTTATAGCAATCACTTTTTGCGTACTATATCTATTCCTATATGGTACATTCCATAAAGGAGCACAAAACTGGTTAACAATAGGATCAATAACATTCCAACCGAGTGAATTCGTAAAACCTATAATAATAGTATGTTTATCACTAATATTCGATAAAACAAAAAAGAAATTAAGAAATCCAAAATATAAACACTACGATATAATAGGACTTATACTATTTGTCGGACTATTCAATTCAGTAATAATTTTCTTAGAAAAAGACTTGGGAACAATGTTAATACTAATGTTTATATTTATGACACTTTTTCTTTCAAGTCCAATATTAAAACAAGAAAAAACAAAAACAATACTCTTTTTAATCATAGTAGCAGCTTGTGGATTACTAATAATTAAAAATCAAAAAGGATACATTCTATCAGAAGAACAAATGGCCAGATTTAACTTCATAAATCCATGCAAAAACTATTTAGACGGAGGATACCAAATATGTAACGCATACATAGCAATAAATAATGGAGGCATGTTTGGATTAGGAATTGGTAAAAGTCAACAAAAATATTCATACATACCAGAACCACACACAGATATGGTTTTCGCAATAATAGCAGAAGAACAAGGCCTTTTAAGAAGTTCAATAATATTCCTAGGATACACAATAATACTTTATAGAATATTAAACCTTTCATCAAAAGTAGAATCACTAAGAGGAAAATACATATGCCTAGGAGTAGCAGCATATATATTCTCACACATAGTAATTAATCTAGGGGGATTATTTGGAATGCTCCCACTTACAGGAGTTCCACTTCCATTTTTATCATATGGTGGATCATTCACACTAGCGCTCATAATATCATTAGCGTTAGTTCAAAGAGTACATATAGAATATAAAAGAGAAAAAATAAAAATTGATATAAGAGACTAATGACTTATATCATTTTTTTTGGTAAAATATAGCCTAGGTGGTAAAAATGAACATAGAAAACATAGATATAAACAAACTATCCCCAATGATGAAACAATATGTGGAAATAAAAAATCAAAATAAAGACGTAATAATACTATTTAGACTAGGGGATTTTTATGAAATGTTCTTTGAAGACGCAATAACCGTATCAAGAGAATTAGAATTAACACTAACAGGAAAAAACGCAGGATTAGAAGAAAGAGTACCAATGTGTGGAGTTCCACACCATGCAGCAAACATCTACATAGAAAAACTAATAGAAAAAGGCTATAAAGTAGGAATTTGCGAACAATTAGAAGATCCAAAAACAACAAAAGGACTAGTAAAAAGAGATCTTGTAAATATAGTAAGTAGCGGAACAATACTAGACTCAGAAATACTTAACGAAAAAGAAAATAACTATATCGGCTCACTACTAAACCTAAAAGATACATATATAATTACATATTCAGATATATCAACAGGAGAAATTTATTCAACCATATTAGATAACAAAACACAAACATTAAACGAAATAATAAGCATAGGAATAAAAGAAATAATCATAAACGAAATAGATACAAATAGTATAAATCTATTAAAAAATCAATACAAAATAACACTAACAATAACAGAAGAAATAGAAGATTTAGAAGAATACAAATACATATATGAAGATATAAACGATCAAAGAATAATAGCCGGAATAAAACATCTATTAACATATATAAATAAAACCCAAAAAAGAAATCTATCACATCTACAAAAAACAATCATAAAAAAAGAAAACGAATACTTAAAAATGGATATTCATACAAAAAGAAATCTAGAATTAACAGAAACATTAAGACTAAAACAAAGAAATTACTCATTAATATGGCTATTAGATAAAACAAAAACAGCAATGGGATCAAGACTATTAAAAAACTACATAGAAAACCCCTTAATAAACGAAAAAGAAATAAATAGAAGATATGAAATTGTTGAAACATTAATCACAGAATTCATTTTAAAAGACGAATTAATAAAAAACTTATACGAAGTATATGATCTTGAAAGACTAAGCGGTAGAATAGCATTCGGAAACGCAAACGCTAGAGACCTACTACAATTAAAAAGATCATTAAAAGTCTTACCACAAATAAAAGAAATACTAAATAAAATAAACTATGATAAAACAATAGAAACATTAGATGATTTATATAATTTATTAGAAACAAGCATATATGAAGAGCCACCAATAAGCATAAAAGAAGGTTATCTGATAAAAGAAAACTACAATAAAGACCTAGATGAATTAAAAAAACTAAGAAAAGGTGGAAAAGACTTTGTAGCGCAATTTGAAAGAGAAGAAAAAGAAAAAACAGGAATAAAAAATTTAAAAGTAGGATATAACAAAGTATTTGGTTACTATATAGAAATATCAAAAGGAAATACAGATCTAGTAAAAGAAGAATATGGTTACATCAGAAAGCAAACACTATCAAATTGTGAAAGATATATAAGCCCAATACTTAAAGAAAAAGAAGATTTAATACTTAATGCAGAAGAAAAAATAATAGACTTAGAATACGAACTATTTATTAATATAAGAGACAAAGTAAAACAATACATAAATAAACTTCAAGAAATAGCAAAAACAATAAGCGAAATAGACGTACTTCAATCATTCGCAACAGTATCAGAAGAAAACAACTATATAAAACCAATACTAAACAAAGAAGAAATAAGAATAATAAATGGAAGACATCCAGTTGTAGAAAAAGTACTTGCTGGTAAAGAATACGTATCAAATGATATTATATTAGACAAAAATACAAATATGCTTCTAATAACAGGCCCAAATATGGCAGGTAAATCAACATATATGAGACAAATGGCAATAATAACAATTATGGCACAAATAGGTTGTTTTGTACCAGCTAGCGAAGCAAAAATAAAAATATTCGATGCAATATACACACGTATAGGAGCATCAGACGATTTAGTAAGCGGAGAATCAACATTCATGGTAGAAATGATAGAAGCAAACAATGCAATCTCAAATGCAACAAACAAAAGCTTAATACTATTCGATGAACTAGGAAGAGGAACAGCAACATTTGATGGAATGGCATTAGCACAATCAATAATAGAATACATACATAATAATATTAAATGTATAACATTCTTCTCAACACACTACCATGAACTAACAGACTTAGAAACAACACTAAAAAACTTAAAAAACGTACATGTAAGTGCACATGAAGAAAATGGAAATATAACATTCCTACACAAAATAAAAGAAGGATCAATAGATAAAAGTTACGGAATACATGTAGCCAGATTAGCAAATCTTCCAGAAACACTAATAAAAAGAGCAACAGAAATACTAAAAGTCTATGAAAATAAAGAGAAAAAAAGAGATATAAAAATACAAGAATCATTGCCAATAGAAGACCTAATAGAACAAGAACAATCAAAAATAGAAACATATATAAAAGAACTAAACATACTAAAATTAACACCAATAGATGCAATGAATATACTATATAAAATGCAAGAACAAATAAAAAATAAGGAGTAAATATGAAAAACATCGATTCATATGAACAAGAATTAATTAATTTATCAAAAAAATTATATAAAGAAGAAAATCAGACAGAGACAATAACAAAAATAAAAGAAATAATTAAAAAACTAACAGAAACAAAACTATTTAGAATAAAAGAATTATTAAAAGAAGAAAATGGTACTATAAGTATCAATAAAGAAAATCTAGAATTTATATTAAAAATACTAAATCATGATGAAAAATTATATAATGAAATAAATGAATTAAAAAAACAAAAACAACAACAAGATTTAAAAAACGATTTAGAAAAATTAGAAACAAACATAATAAATACAAAAGAAAAAATAAAAAACGAAATTAATAATATAAGTTGTCAAAAAAAAATAAAAAAGACAAACATAATACAAAAAATAAAAAACAAATTTAAAAAGCAAAAAGAACAATCAGAAATATATAAAACATTAAATAAAATAATAGAAATAATAGATGAAAGCAAAGAACAAAACGAAAATAAAAACTTAAAAGAAAAATACTTTTATAAAGATGAAATAAATATAAAAGAAACATTAGATATCTTATATAAAAAATGTAAAATAAAAGATATATCAAATATAGAAAAAATAAAAAAAGAATTAGAAACAAAATACAATATAATTCTTTCGCATATAAATACTGATTTACAAAAAATAAAAATTAATGATACAAAAAAAGACTATGATAAAAGAATAATAGAATATATATTTGATAAAAAAAATAACTACGTAACATATGCAATAGATCATCTATCAAATCAAAAAGACAACATCATAATATCAGCAATCAAAATATTAGAACAAATAAAAGATATAGAAGAAAACCCAAATAAAAAACCAATAACAATAACATATTTTTCAAAACAATCAAAAACTAAAACATTTGTTGCATCAAACAAAAACAAAGAAACAATAAAAATAATACAATCATCACATAATAAGAATAAACAAAAAACAAAATAAAAACCTAAAAAAGAAAATACTATTTTCTTTTTTTCTTATACAAAAACATCTTTATATAACCATTGATAAATCTTTTGATTTTTAAACTATATTATGATAATAATTTTAATCGTGATTTTATTAATAATACTTATGAGAGCGTTATTGATTTAGAATTTAGAAATTGTGTTTATTAAAAGGAACTTGAAAAAAGTACTTTTTTTTGATATTATTAATACATAATAGGAGGGCTAAAAAATGAAAAAAAGGAATGGTTTTACATTAATTGAATTACTTGCAATCATAGTAATACTAGCAATAATAGCAGTAATAACAGTACCGATAATATTAAATATTATTGAAAATTCAAGAAGAGGAGCAGTTACTGATTCAGCATACGGCTATAAAGACACAGTAAACAAATGGTATGTATCAAAACTACAGGATGATAATAACTATAGATTAGATGGAGATTACAATATTGTAAACGGAAAACTAAACAACATAGAAATACCTTTATCAGGTGATAAACCAACAAATGGAACACTAACATATTCAAATAATGTATTAACTGGAGGATGCCTAACAATAGGAGAATACAAAGTAACATTCGATTCAAAAGGAAGTGTATCAAAAACAGAAAAAGGAGAATGTGAAGTAATACCTACAATACCTTCGTGTCCTGGATGTGTATTTGCATATATAGAAGAAAGCATGCAATACGGAACAAACGGTACGATTTTAAATGAAAACGAATACGTAAAAGATTATACAACTCTAAATAAAAACTATTTTTTAGGATTAAAATTAGATAAAAATTCAAAAATCGAAAAAGCATATGTCTGTGGAATAACAACAAAAGAAACAGAAAAAATACCATTCTGTATTGAAGGCACAACAGACGGAACCTCAAATGAAAAAAATCTAGAATTATTAACTGATATATTAGGAGAATATAATGACGAAACAATGATGGGATGTAGCATATATGAGGATAATTTCTCATGTGAAGCAACTGGACTATCACTTAGTTCAGACAAATATGGTCAAGTAAATGTTCAACATTACGAAGAAAATAAACAATGTTACGTTACACCACAAGAAGAACTAGGATGCAAAACAACAGGGCGATAAATATACAATTTAAAAAAAACAAAAAGGAAAAATAATACTTTTTCTTTTTTTTATATTATGATAAAATAATATTGGTGATTTATATGAATAACAGAAGTGAATTAAGAAAAAAAATAATGACTATACTATATCAAGTATCAGTTTGTGAATTAGGAAAAATCGAATACAATCTAGACGAAACAATAAAAAATGTTTCAGAAATAGATAATGAATTTATTAAAGATACAGTATATGGAATAATAACATATAAGCATGATATAGATAAACTTGCAAACAAATATTTAAGCAACTGGACTATAGATAGACTAGGTAATACAGACCAAGCAATACTAAGAATAGGAATATATGAATTAATATATACAAAAACACCAGCAGTAGTTGCAATAAACGAAGCAATAGAACTATCAAAACTATATAGCGATGACGACGTAAGAAAAATGATAAATGCTGTTTTAGATAAAGTATATAAAGAAGAAACAAATGAATAAAGATAAATACTTAACAGTCGGAGCACTAACTAAATATATAAAATACAAAATAGATAGTGACGAACATTTAAAAACAGTATTTTTAAAAGGAGAAATATCAAATTTTAAAATGCATTCAACAGGTCATATGTATTTTTCTCTAAAAGACGAAACAAGTAAAATAAACGCAATAATGTTTGCACGAGACGCAAAAAACATAACATTCACGCCTGCGGAAGGTACAAAAGTATTAGTAATGGGTAGAATTAGTGTATATGAATCAACAGGAAACTATCAAATATATGTAACAGAAATGCTAGAAGATGGAGTAGGAAACCTATATATCGCATTCGAAAAATTAAAAGAAAAATTATCAAAAGAAGGATTATTTGACGAAAAATATAAGAAAAAAATCCCAAAAATCCCAAAAAAAATAGGAATAATAACAGCACCAACAGGAGCAGCAATAAAAGATATTTTATCTACAATAAAAAGAAGATTTCCAATTTGTGAAACAATACTTTTTCCAAGTCTAGTGCAAGGAGAACACGCAAGTGCTGATATAGTAAAAAAATTAAAAATCGCAAACACATACGACTTAGATGTAATAATATTAGGCCGTGGAGGTGGTTCCATAGAAGACTTATGGCCATTCAACGAAGAAATAGTAGCAAGAGAAATATTTGCATCTACAATACCAATAATAAGTGCAGTAGGACACGAAGTAGACTTCACAATAGCAGACTTTGTAGCAGATCTTCGAGCACCAACTCCAACAGGAGCAGCAGAAATGGCAGTACCTAATATGATAGATATTAAAAATCATATAAAACAATTATCAATTAGATTAAATGAAAATATAAGTAAAAAAATAAATATACATAAAATATTACTAGAAAAATATTCAAATTCATTTGTCTTAAAAAACCCAATGATTATTTATGAAAACAAAAAACTAAAAATAGAAGAATTAAAAGAAAATGCAAATAGAATATTAAAACAAAAACTAGATAATAATAAGAATAAACTAGAAAAATTAAAAACAAATTATATTTTAAAAAATCCAAACGCACTATATAAAGAATCACAAACAAAATTAAATAATTTAATAGATAAACTAGAACTAGTTAATCCACTTGGAGTACTAAAAAGAGGTTACTCATTGACTAAACAAGATGGCAAAGTAATATCTACAATAAAAAACATAAATAATCAAAAACCATTAATAATAAAATTACAAGATGGAGAAATTGAAACAAAAATAGAAAAAATAACAAATAACTAGGTGAAACTATGGAAGTAAAAATCAAAAAATTAAATAAACCACTAGATAAAGCATCATTAGATTATTTAGAAAACACAATAGAAACATTAAAAAAACAATTTCTATCTAACATAAAAGATAATAT
The DNA here is from genome assembly GCA_002374055.1 of Caryophanales bacterium UBA3631. The sequence goes on along the minus strand of DFLA01000017.1, from coordinate 18,999 downwards.
CAGTAAAATAAATCATGATAATTTCAAAACAATTTCAAACGATGATTATATTTCAATCATATATACTGCTTATAAAAATTTAGAAGCAATAAAACTAGACATAACAAAAGAACCACCAGTATTAACCTCAACAATTTATAAAAAGGACTGGTTAAAAACAAAACTAGAAAATTTAGAAATGTGGAATAAAAATATATTAAAAGAGTTAGAAAAACTAAAAAAAGAATTACAAACTGAACAAATAGAACAAGAAAATATGAAAAAAGATAACAAAAATTTTGAAGAATATATAACTGATAAGGACTACGATAAATATCATAAGCAAACAATAACAACAACAAAAATAGAAGACCAACAAAACAAAATATTAAAAATAACTCTTAGAATAAAAAAATTAGAATACACATACTATATAAATAACATTGAAATTGAGAAACTAAAAATAATAGAAGAAAATCTAAAAGAAATCAACCTGGAAAATTTTGAAGAAATCAGAAATTTATTAGAAAAAACACTAGGCATTGATATTGAATCAACAGACAATGCATATATACAAACAGAAGAAAATGGAACAAACTCAAAAATATATAAAATAGGAAAAAAAGAATTTTCAATAAACTATAAAAGAAGAAAAAAAGATATATATTAGAAAGGAATTAAAATGGAAAAAGAAACAAAATTTGAAGAAAATCTAAAAGAATTAGAAACAATAATTAATGAACTTGAAACAGGAGAAATAGATTTAGACTCTTCAATAGATAAATATACAAAAGCAATGAAATTAGTCTCAACATGTGAAAAAAAACTAAACGAAGTAGAAGAAAAAGTAAATAAAATACTAAATGAAAACGGTGAATTAGAAGATTTTAACATTTCTGAAAACGAATAAAAAAAAGGAGAGTTTATGAGATTCTTTAGTGAAGAAGATAATAAAAATTTATATAAATCCAACCTACCAGATACATTAAAAAACTATATAGCAAATTTTAATGAAATTATAATATGCTTCTTAAAAGAAAAATTTAGTGATAAAGAAAACTTTGAAGAAATTCTAAAAAAAATCAAAGAAAATTTCAAAAACATGCACTACACAATAAATAAACAAACAAATTCAAATGCTGTATTTAATCTGCAAACGCAAACCTTTGAAATAAATGACACAACACTTGAAATATATTCCATAGAACAAGGACTAATCGCAATATATTTTCATGAATTTTCGCATTTTATATCACACATCCTAAATTCAAAAATAGGTTCTAGAATGGATGAAGGAATCGCAGACTTATTTAGCGATGAACTAGTTGATTATTTTAATAAAACATTCGAAAAACAAGAAACAATAAACTATAAAAAGAGTGTATATGAAATACCTGGATTAATAACTAGAAATGCATGCCTAATAAATAATGAATCAAAAGAATTGTTGTGGAATTACTATACAAGCAAAGAAAAAACTAAAAAATTCTTTGAACAAGCCTATGGAAAAGAAGGCGCCGATTTAATCTTTCAAATAGAAGAATATACAGGAAATACCCAATATATCGCGAAAAATGAAATAGATTATATAAAAAATGCATTAGAAAAAATAGATGTATTAAATTCAAAAAAATTATATAATAGACTAAACCCTATCCTACAAGCAATAATTTATAAAAATGCAAAAGAAAAAGGCCTTTCACTAGAAGAACTAAAAACAAAATATCCAAATATAAGTAATGATTTTTACAAAAAGTATGAAATAATGTTTACAGATATAAATAATAAAAAAGAAGAAGTATTTAATAGCGATGAAATAAATCAAAACCAAATAGATTCTTTTAAAGAAAGCTTATTAGAATATATAGATATAAATAAATATCAAAATCCAAATAAAAAATATGGAATATACAATAACAGTATCAAAGACATATCATTAGAGCTATTAAAATATAAAAAAATTATAAATTTTAATCAATTCATAATAACTCCAACACTATATGCATATAAAAAAATATATAATAATGAAGAATACAATGAAGAAGAATTTTCACAATTACTTATTGAACAAGGTGGTTTTGATTTAAAAGAAAAAGAATTTAAAAAAATAATAGACATTTCAAAAGAAAAATATAAAATTTTTAAAGATATGACAAAAGAAGAATGCTTCCTATATTTTAAAAACACACTAAAAAATATAATAGAAGAACAAATAAATATAAGTTACTTCGAAAAGAAACTTAAAACAAATGAAATAAACATAGAATACTTTGTAAAAAAAATGAGCGAACTATATAAAAAAGCAAACTATAATTACGAACCAATAGAATATATTAACTCACTAATAAAAAACTTTGTAAAAAGCAAAAATATAAAGCTTTCATTAGACAATTTTGAAAAAATAAAAAAAGAAATCGAAAACATAATAAGCAATCTAAATATCTCATATATACCAGATATAAATGCACAAATTTTATATGCATGGAATATAGATAATCTATCAATATATGACATAACAGAAATAATATCAAAATATGGAATAGACTCGACAGTTAATAAAAATATGTTTGAAGATATAAGAGTTAAAGGATTAATAGAAATAACAAATGAAAAAGATATAACAAAAATAATAAGATACATAAATAACGTTACATCCGATAATTATTTAAGAAGCAAAGTATTTCATTTTAATAATAAAGTAATAAAAAATATAAATGAAGAAATATTTAAAAAAATAAAAAAAGATTCGCAAGAAAATGATGAATATGTAAATAATAAAATAATGAATAATGACATAGGCTTAATAAAATTTTATCAAAACAAATGGATAGATACTCTAGATGAAGAAGAAATTAAAATAATGGAAAATATTTCAAATAAAAATGGAAACGAAAACTTTTCGTCATACGTAAGCTCCGTTTTTGATGAAAATATATATGAAAAATTAAAAAAATATCCTTATTTAGCGCTTACTTATCTAGCAAAATACTATCCAAAATATTCAGACTCAATAATAGGAATAATAAAATTATTAAAAGATTCTAAAAATATAAAAAATGATTTCCTAAAAGAAGAAAATAAAAAACTATTTATAGAATGTGTAAAAGACTTTAATAATAATTACAAATTAACAGAAAAAGACTTAAAATCTGCGGATACATATGAAATAGAATTACTTAATGAAATACCTACACAAATATTAGATAAAAAAATAGAAACTGTATTATCTCAAAAACTAATAAATTTATTAAATGAGAAAATTAATAAAATTTTTATTGAAAATCACAAAACATATATAGATAAAATAACACTTAAAAAAATAATAGAAAGAAAAATTGAAGAATATCTAGAAAATTCAAAATCAGACGAAATAAAACAAAAATTATTAGAAATTTATAATAGAATAAAAAACATAAATATAAAAGAAAACATTGATTCAGAAACACAAAGATATAACGAATTAAATGAACAAATTGGTCACATCATAAGATAGAAGAAAATGCCTATTTAGGTATTTTTTTTCATCAATAAGAAAAATAAAAATGACAATAATAATAATGTAGTTTGCCAAAAGGAGTCGGTTTAAATGTTTTTAAAAATTTTTAAAAAAACAATAATAACTATACTAACATCCTTTATTATGCCCATTTCTATATTAGCTTATTCCGATTACATAATTGCTGGCGGAGAAAATGTAGGAATTGAAATAAAATCAAACGGAATTATGATAGTTGGATTTTACGAAATCGACGGTAAATATAAAGCCAGTGAAGCAGGATTAAAAATTGGAGATATGATTGTAGCGATAAACAACAAAAATATAAATTCAATAGAAGAAATGACAAAAATAATTTCAGAATCTGAAAATAAAATAGAAATTGAATTTATTAGAGAAAACAAAAAAGACAAAACAATATTAGAATTAACAAAAGATGAAAATAACGTATATAAAACAGGATTATATGTAAAAGACGAAATAAAAGGAATAGGAACACTAACATATATAGATCCAAATACAAAAAACTTTGGAGCGCTAGGACACGAAATAATCGAAAGAACAACAGGTAAAATGTTAGAAGTAAAAGACGGAAAAATATATAACTCAACAGTTACAAACATAGAACCAAGTAGAGATGGAAATCCAGGAGAAAAAAATGCATTATTTAAAGAAACAACAATTGGAGAAATAAAAGAAAACACAAATAAAGGAATCTTTGGAACATATAAAAATGAACTCCCACAAAAAAAATTATACAAAGTAACAAAGCCTAAAGATATAAAAGAAGGAAAAGCAAAAATACTAACTGTACTAAATAAAGAAGAAATAAAAGAATACGAAATAAATATATTAAAAATATCAAATACAAAAGAAAAAACAAAAAATTTATTATTTGAAATAACAGATAAAGAATTACTTGAAAAAACAGGAGGAATAATTCAAGGAATGAGCGGTTCACCAATAATACAAGAAGATTCAATAATAGGCGCAGTAACACACGTAGTAGTAGATAATCCAACGAAAGGATACGGAATATTCATAACAAACATGTTAGAAGAAGCAGAAAACTAGCTTCTTTTTTTCACCTAAATTAAAAAAAATCATAGAATAAAATAGGTGATAATATGGAATTATTTAAAGGATCAGGGGTAGCACTAGTGACGCCATTTAAAAAAGATGGAAGCATAGACTATCAAGCCTTAAGAAATTTAATAGATTTTCAAATAAAAAACAAAACAGATGCCATAATAATAACAGGAACAACAGGAGAATCATCAACACTATCATATATAGAACATTTAAGCGTAATAGAAGAATGCATAAATTATGTTAACGGAAGAATACCAGTCATAGCAGGAACAGGCTCAAACTGCACAAAATCAGCAATACAAATGTCAAAAGATGCCGAAAATCTAGGTGCAGACGGATTACTAATAGTAACACCATATTATAATAAAACAACGCAAATTGGATTAATAAATCACTATTCAAAAATATCAGATAAAGTAAACATACCAATAATACTATATAATGTGCCTTCAAGAACAGGATTAAATATAGAACCAAAAACAGTAAAAGAACTAGTAGAAAATTGTGAAAATATAAAAGGAATAAAAGAAGCATCAGGTAGAATAAACAACGTATCAGAAATAAAAGAATTACTAAACGACAAAATAAAAATATACTCAGGAAACGATGATCAAATAGTACCAATACTTTCATTAGGTGGAGTAGGAGTAATATCCGTAATAGCAAACATACTACCAAAAGAAACACACGACTTAGTAATAAACTATTTAAATGGAAATACCGAAATGAGTAAAAACGAACAAATAAAAATGCTAAAACTAATAAAAGCACTTTTTAAAGAAACAAATCCAATACCAATAAAAAAAGCAATGGAAGAACTAGGCATGATAGAAGGAACACTAAGAGAACCACTAATAGAAATGGAAGAACAAAACCAAAAAGAACTTATAAAAGAAATGAAAAATTATGGAATAAAAGGAATCTAATGATTCTTTTTTAAATGCATACAAACCTTTCCATAATCATAAAAAGTAACAAACAAAATATTAACACCAGTAGCAAAAACAAGTCCCCACATTGCAATATGAATACTACATCCAATAATCAAAACTAAACTTCTTAAAATCATTCCAAATAAAGTACCCTTCATAGAATCATTAGCGTATCCCATAGCTTGCAAAGAACTACTTATAGGAGACTGAATATAATGAAATAAGCAAATAATAGACATAACACGTATATAATTAACACCCAAATCAGTATTATAAATTAATTTAAGTGGTACATGTGGAATAATCAAAAAAATCAAAGTACAAGGAATACCAATTAATAAAGAAAAAAATATCCAATTAACGCAATAATTCATAAAATTATATTAAAAGTAGGAATTATACCGTTGATAAAAAAGAAAGGCAAAGACTATAAAGGTGTAATTGATAAATGGCAAAAAATAATATTAAATTATAAAAAAATATACAAAAAATATTTTTTATGTTATAATAAAAACATAATAGGAGGAAAATATGAAGAATAAAAAAGGATTTACATTAATTGAATTACTTGCAATAATAGTAATACTTGCAATAATAGCAGTAATAACAGTACCAATTATACTAGATATAATTGATAACTCAAAAAAAGGAGCAGTAACAGATTCAGCATACGGCTATAAAGACGCAGTAAACAAATGGTATGTATCAAAGCTACAAGACGATAATAACTATAGATTAAATGGAAATTATAATGTATCAGATGGGAAATTAAACAATATAGATATCCCTGTATCAGGTGATAAACCAACAAATGGAACACTAACATATTCAAATAATGTATTAACTGGAGGATGCCTAACAATAGGAGAATACAAAGTAACATTCGATTCAAAAGGAAGTGTATCAAAAACAGAAAAAGGAGAATGTCCTTCAGCTGAAGTATATTATTCATTTACTACAGATGAATGTGAAGACTTCCCATGTAACACAGAAAAATCAAACACAATTGATGAAAATTGGACTGTATATATCAAAGAAAATACACAAACAAATAAATCAGAAATATGTGGTGTATTCGCAAACGGTACAGTTTGTCTAGAAGCAAATAAATGGGAAACATCAAATAATCAACAAGCAACTCCATACGCAGGAGATTATATCCATAATAAAAAAACAGAATTTGAAAATGCAATTGGCGGAGGATTTACATGTGAATTAGATGATGGTTCTGATCTAAATTGTGATACCGAAACTGTTAGTTGCTATGCACATGAATCTGGCTATGTATACTGTGGAGATTATAGCGTAGGACGATGGTGTTTCGTTGATATGAATGATCAAACAGGATGTCATTGGTGGTAAAAGTAATTTTTAAAAAGAAGTTTTTTCCATTGAAGAAAATGCCTATTTAGGTATTTTTTTTCATATATAAAAAAACATATAAATGATAATAATAATAATAATAATAATGTAGTTTGTCAAAAGGAGTTGTTTAATGTGTTTTTAAAAAATTTTAAAAAAAACAGTAATAATTATACTTACTTCCTTTATTATGCCCATTTCTATATTAGCTTATTCTGATTACATAATAGCAGGTGGAGAAAATGTAGGAATAGAAATAAAATCAAAAGGAATAATGGTAGTTGGTCTATATGAAATTGATGGAAAATATATAGCAAGCGAAGCAGGATTAAAAGTTGGAGATATAATAACATCAATAAACAATAAACAAGTAAAAACAATAGATGAAATGACTAAAATAATATCAGAATCAAATGACAAAATCGCAATAGACTTTATAAGAGAAAATAAACAAGACCATACAACACTAAAATTAACAAAAGACGAAAACAATGTTTACAAAACAGGATTATATGTTAAAGATCAAATAAAAGGAATAGGAACATTAACATATATAGACCCAAACACAAAACTATTTGGTGCACTTGGACACGAAATAATAGAAAAATCAACAATGAAAATATTAGAAGTAAAAGATGGCAAACTATACAATTCAAAAGTAACCGCAATTGAACCAAGTAGAGATGGAAACCCAGGAGAAAAAAACGCAGTATTCAAAGAAACTACAATAGGAAATATAAAAGAAAATACAAACAAAGGAATATTTGGAACATATAAAAATGAACTCCCACAAAAAAAATTATACAAAGTAACAAAGCCTAAAGACATAAAAGAAGGAAAAGCAAAAATACTAACTGTACTAAATAAAGAAGAAATAAAAGAAATGGAAAATTATGGAATCAAAGGAATCTAACGATTCCTTTTTAAATGACATTTAACCTTCATCAAATCATAAATAGTTACAAAAACAATATTAATACTAGTAGCAATAACAAGTCCCCACATACCTATATGAATACAGCACCCAAAAATTAAAGCTAAACATCTTAAAATCATTCCAAACAAAGTCCCTTTCATAGAATCATTCGCATAACCCATTGCTTGCAAAGAACTGCTAATAGGAGATTGTATATAATGAAGTAAACAAACAATACTCATAACACGTATATAAGAAATTCCCAAATTAGTATTATATATAAATTTTAAAGGAATAGAAGGAAAAAATAAAAATATAAAAGTACATGGTATACCTATTATCAAAGAAAAAAATACTCCTTGTCTAATTTTATTTTTAACAACCTTATAATTCGAATGAGAATAATTATAACTTATAACAGGAATAATAGCCTGACTAATAGCCAAAGTAAAAAAGCTAGGAAGTAAAACCAGAGGCATTACATAACCATTAATAATACCATATTCAGTAACAATAAAATCATTAGAATATCCACTTTTAAGAAGAAAAAAAGTCATTATAATAGGCTCAAAAAAATAACCTATATTACCAATCAACCTGCTTCCAGTAGTAGGCAAACTAATCCCAAGAACATCCTTAACATTAGTCTTATCAAATACTAAATCATCACGCGAAATATGAAAATTACGAGGTAAAAAGAAAAACAAAACAAAAACACTAGTAAGTTCACTAACAATATTAGAAAGAACAATAAAAGCAATAGCATAACTAATACCCTTAGATAAAAAAATAGGAACCCCCAAAGCAATAACAACAAGACGAACCAAATCCTCAGTAACATTACTAACTACATGAGGAATCATTCTTTGCTTGCCAAAAAAATATCCTCTTAAAATACTTGAAATAGAAATAAAAGGAAGAACAAGTCCAATACAAGTTAATCCCAATTTGATACGAGGTTCGTGTAATAAATCTAAAGCAATAAAACCACTAAAAAACAATAAAAAAATCATAATTAAAAAATTAACAAATAAAGTAATAGGAAAACATAAAAAAACCAAATTCTTATTATTCCTATTATTCTCAGCAACTAATTTTGATATTGCAACAGGTAACCCCAAAGAAGCAAGAGAAATCAATAACATAAAAGTAGGAGAAACGAGACTATAAATTCCAATACCAGTTGTTCCTAAAAGTCTTGTCATAACAATTCTAATAAACATTCCAATAATCTTAGTAATAAAACCACCAATAATCAAAATAAAAGTAGATTTAACAAATTTATTCATAGTTCCTCCTTTAAAAAAATATATGCAAAAAAATGTTTAAAAATAATAAAAAATGATTTATAATATATCTATCGGAGTGATACTATGGATATAGAATTTAATAATTTAGAAGAATTAAAAAAAAGAGTAGGTCCAGCACTAGCTACAAAAGAAAAAGAACTAAAATTAAAAAAATACAGTATAAAAAAAGAAGAAATATGGAACTACTTAGTAAAAAATAAATGGAGTACATCCAAAAATTTAACACTATATGATATAGTAAACGACATATTAAAATTCGATATAGAAGAAATAGAAAACCAAGGAGTGAATTAAAATGACAAAACAAAATGAAAATATAGACTTCAACATGTTATACGAAAAAATAAAAAAATACAACACAGACGAAAATCAATTAAAAAAAATAAAACAAGCATATAGCCTAGCAGAAGAAAAACATAAAAATCAATTTAGAAAAAGTGGAGAAGCATATATAATTCATCCTCTAAATGTAGCATATATATTAACAGACATAAAAGCAGATTATGAAACAATCTGTGCAGCACTCCTACACGACACAATAGAAGACACAGACATAACACTAGAAGATCTAGAAAAACAATTTGGGCACACAGTAAAAATACTAGTAGATGGAGTAACAAAAATAAATAAACTAGACTTAGGTGCAGACAAAGATGCAGAAATCGCAACACAAAGAAAAATACTAGTAGGAATGACAGAAGACGTTAGAGTAATAATACTAAAACTTGCAGACAGATTGCATAACCTAAGAACACTATGGGCACTACAAGAACATAGACAAAAATATAATGCAAAAGAAACACTAGACATCCTAGTTCCAATAGCGCACAGACTAGGAATGTATAAAATCAAAGGAGAATTAGAAGACTTATCACTTAGATACTATAAACCAGATGCATATTTCGGCATAGTAGAAACACTAAATAAAACAAAACAAGAAAGAGATGCAATAGTAAATGATATGCTAATAAGTGTATCAAATCTTTTAAAAGAAAATAACATAAAATTCGAAATAAAAGGAAGAGCAAAATCAATATATAGTATCTACAAAAAAATGGACAAAGGAAAAAGCTTTAGTGACATATATGATTTAAATGCATTAAGAATATTTGTAAATACAAAAGAAGAATGCTATCAAGTACTAGGAATAATACATGGTAAATATACACCAAAGCCAAATAGATTCAAAGACTACGTAGCAATGCCAAAAAATAACGGTTACCAATCGCTACATACAACAGTCTTTGGAAATAATGGATACCTTTTCGAAATACAAATAAGAACATACGAAATGGATCAAATAGCCGAAAACGGAATAGCATCACATTGGTCATATAAAGAAGGAAATAAATCAATAAAAAACAACTTCATGGATCAAAAACTAGAATTCTTCAAAAGCATAATGGAATTGCAAGAAGAAAACGACGAACAATTTATCGAATCATTAAAACAAGAATTTGGACATACAATATATGTATTCACCCCAAACGGTAATATAATAGAACTACCAGCAGGAGCAACACCAATAGATTTCGCATACAAAGTACATACAGACATTGGAAACACAATGGTAGGAGCAATCGTAAACAATAATATAGTTCCATTAACATACGAACTAAAAACAAACGATATAGTAAAAATAAACACAAGCAAAAAAAGCACACCATCAAGAGAATGGATAAATATAGTTAAAACACAACAAGCAAAAAATAAAATAAAAAATTACTTTAACAAAATAGAAAAAAATGAATTTCTAAAAAAAGGCGAAGAAATCCTAAAAGAAGAATTAAAAAGAAAAAAAATTCCAATAACAAACTTTATAACAGAAGAAAATCTAAACAAAATATTTAAGACATACAAATTAAAAGATATAAATGATTTATATATTAACATAGGTTCAAACAAACTAGTGACAGGCGCAATAATAAATTTAATAATAAAAAAAGAACAAACAAAAGAAGAAGTTGTATTAGACAAGATACAAAAAAGAGAAATAAAACCACAAAATAAAAAAGCAGAAATAATAGTAAAAGGAATAGACAATATCAAAGTAAACATATCATCATGTTGTGATCCAATTCCCGGAGATAAAATACTTGGATATATTACAAAAGGAAACGGTATATCAATACATAGAGAAACATGTCCAAATATAAGAAACACAGAAGAAAGACTAATAGAAGTAGAATGGAATACAGAAATAATAAAAAAATACAAAGTAGACCTACTAATAACAACAAACGATTCAAAAAATATACTAATAGATATAATATCAAAAACAACAAATAATAATATAACAGTATCAAGTATAAACACACTAAGCGAAAACAAAAAATACAAACTATCAATACTTCTTGAAAACAAACAAATACTAGATAAATTTATAAACGATCTAAAAAGTATAGATAAAATAACAAATATAGAAAGACTAATACAATAAGAACAAAAAAAGTTCTTTTTTTTTTTAATAAAATTTAGTATAATAATTATAGTAAGGGAGTGTAAAAAATGTTAGGAAATATAATAGGAATAGAAGAAAACATAGTATTAATCAATTTAAACATCGACTTAACTAAAATACCAAATTTAATTAATTTAATGGTTATAATGGAAAGTGAAGATAAAAAAATTATAGGAGAAATAACAAATATAAAAAACAACATAGCCTACGTAAATCTTTTAGGAGAAATAAAAAGAGATAAATTCGTATTTGGTGTAATAAATAAACCAAGTTTTTCATCAACAGTAAAACTTATATCAAAAGAGAAAATACCAATGATAATAAGTACAGAAGAATTTATAGAAAATAAACACCTATATTTAGGAACAAGTCCAATATATGAAGGAGTAAAAATAAATGTAGAAGTCAATGACTTATTTAGTAATCACTTCGCAATATTCGGTTCAACAGGTTCAGGAAAATCATGTAGTGTAGCAAGAATATTTCAAAATCTATTTGCAAAACCAAATTCAATACCATATAGATCAAGTATATTTATATTCGATGCATACGGTGAATACCATACAGCATTCGAAAAATTACACGAAGTAGTACCAGAAATAAATTTTAAATACTACACAACAAATACAGACGAAAACCTAGACAAAATACTAAGAATACCAGTATGGTTGCTAGATACAGATGACATAGCTTTACTACTAGAATGCGATAAAACAACACAACTTCCAATAATTGAAAAAGCATTAAAATTAGTTACAGTATTCGCAAGAGAAGAAAAAGATGTAATAAAACATAAAAACGACATAATCGCACGAGCACTTCTAGATATACTAACAAGTGGTAAAAATCCATCACAAATAAGAGACCAAATAGTATCAGTATTGTCATACTATAATACAAGCGAATTAAACCTTGAAACACAAATATACCAGCCAGGATACACAAGACCGTTAAAACAATGTCTTTTAGTTGACGCATCAGGAAAAATAAGAGATATGGAATTACTAATGACATTCATGCAAAAATTTCTAGATGACACACTGCAACTAAACTTACCAGATGGATCATTCAAATACACATTAGAAGACCTAAAAGATGCACTTGACTTTGCACTTATAAGTGAAGGAATCTTAAAAAGCGAAAAAGTCTTCGATGAATATAATGTATTAAAAGTAAGACTGCATTCACTTGCATCAGGAAACTATAAAGAATATTTTAAATATGACCATTTCATCTCAAAAGAACAATATATAAAAGACTTACTATCCGCACCACACGATAGAAAAGCACAAATAATAAATTTCAACATTAATTATGTAGATGATAGATTTGCAAAAACAATTACAAAAATCTATTCAAAAATGCTATTTAACTATTCAAAAGAACTAAAAGTAAGAGCATCAATTCCATTTCATATAATACTAGAAGAAGCACATAGATACGTACAAAACGATAACGATGTAAACCTACTTGGATACAATATATTTGATAGAATAACAAAAGAAGGAAGAAAATATGGGGTTCTATTAGGATTAATATCACAAAGACCATCAGAACTATCAGATACATCAATATCACAATGTAGCAACTTCCTTATATTCAATATATTGCATCCTGCAGATTTAAACTACATAAAATCAATGGTTCCAAACGTTTCAGAAGAAATAATAAAAAAATTAAAAACACTACAATCAGGAAACTGCATAGCATTCGGTAGCGCATTTAAAGTACCCGTATTTATAAAATTTGATATGCCAAATCCTTCACCTTCAAGCAGTAGTTGTGATATAAGTAGAACATGGTTCATAGAAAAAAGATAAAATTAATTACAAAAAAACGACAAAAAAATATATTAAAATCATCTATAATAAAATAGGTGATTTTTTTATGGAAATATATCATATATTCGCAATAAAAAAAGAAGTATATAAAGCATATAAAAACAAACAATACTCACTTTATAAACTATTATATAATCTTTATAATTTAAATAAATCAGATTTAAAATACGGAATAACACTATATAACCAAATATGTACACCAATAAATAAAAAAGTATTAGAACAATACATAGAACTGATAAACCATAGAAAAGGCAACAATAAATATATGATAAGCGAAAATAAAAACATATCAATAATAATAATTAAACCATCAAATATAATATATAAAACAAACGGAATAAGTAAAAACATAGTATACATACTAAACAATTATTATAACCATTTATTCATATGCAACTTCAAACAAAAAGAATATAAATGGCTAAATAATATTGAATAAAATTAAAAATTTTAGTAAAATTAAATAGGAGGGATAAAATGGCATTATTTTTAGATATATTGAAAATACTAGTAGGAATAATAATAGGTGGTATATCAGGATTCATAATAGCAAGAAAATATATGAAAAAATATATTAAACAAAATCCACCAATAAATGAACAAATGATAAAAGCAATGATGACACAAATGGGTAGGACACCATCACAAAAACAAGTAAATCAAATGATGAAATCAATGCAAAAATACATGGACTAGGAAACTAGTTCTTTTTTTTATTATATAAAATATAATTTAATATGAAACCAATAATAGGAATAATAAATAGAAAAGAAAAACTAAAAAGTGGAAACAAAATACTATATACATATGAAGAAATATCAGATAAAATCAATAAATCAAATGGAATACCAATAGGAATAAATCCAAATTTACAATCAATAAAAATAGCAAACGGAATAATATTACAAGGAGGAAACGAATTCGATAAAAACGAAATCGAAATAGTAAAATATGCATACGAAAACAACATACCACTATTAGGAATATGCCTAGGAATGCAGATAATGGGATTCGCAACATGTGCAAGTGAATATGAAATAGAAAATCATATGAAACCCAATATAAATAATGCACATGAAGTCATATTAAAAAAAGAATCTAAAATATACAAAATATTAAAAAAAGAAAAAATAACAGTCAACTCAAGACATAACTATCAAATTAAAAACACAACACTAGAAATAACAGGAATTTCAGAAAATAACTCTATAGAAGTAATAGAAGATAAAAGCAAAGACTTCTTTATAGGCATACAATGGCATCCCGAATCATTAGAAAATATAGAATCAAAAAGATTATTTGACTATTTTATAGAAAAGGCGAGTGAAAATGGAATTAAAAGAAATATTAAAAACAACAAACGGTAAAATCATAAGTGGAAAAAAAAAGAATATCGAAACAGGAAAAATATGCATAGACTCAAGAAATATAGAGCAAAATGATATCTTTATAGCACTAAAAGGAAAAAAAGACGATGGAAATAAATACATAAAAGATATAATAGATAAAGCATCCATTATAATTACAGAAAAAAGAAAAAAATATAACAGTAAAACACCCATAATAAAAGTCAAAAACGCAAAAAAAGCATTAATAAAAATCGGAATATATAATAGAAAAAAATATATAGATAAACCCGTAATAGCAATAACAGGAAGTGTAGGAAAAACAACAACAAAAGAATTAATAGCAGACATCTTTAAAACACAATATAACATACTAAAAACAAAAGAAAACATGAACAACGAAATAGGCTTAGCAATTACACTTTCAAAAATAAATCAAAAACACGATATAATAATATTAGAACTAGGAATGAACCACTTAAAAGAAATAGAAAAACTATCAAAAATGTGTAAACCAGCAGTCGCAATAATAACAAACATTGGAACATCACATATAGGAAACCTAAAAACCCAAGAAAACATATTTAAAGCAAAAATGGAAATCGTAAAATATCTTAATCACGGAAACTTAATAGTAAATGGAAGTGACCAATACTTAAAAAAAATTAAAAAGAACAAAAAATATTCAGTAATAAAAACAAACGAACACTGTATAAATAACATAATAAAAAAAGACAAACTATACTTTGATATAAACATTAAAAATAAAATATACAAAATTGAATTCAATATACCAAACAAATACCTCATAGAAAATATATTACTTGCAATAAAAACAGCTCAGATATATAAAATAAAAGAAAAAAACATAATAAAAGCAATAAACAATTTTACTCCACCTAAAAAAAGAACAAACATAATAAAACTTAAAAATAACATAACACTAATAGACGATTGTTATAACGCAAGTCTAGAATCAATAAAAAGTAGCCTATCCATACTAAATGAAAACCAAAACAACCTAGTAATAATAGGAGATGTACTAGAACTAGGTACATACTCAAAAGAAATACATAAAAAAATAGAACAAGAACTATTAAAAATCAAAAACCTAAAAACAATAACAGTAGGAGAAAATACAAAAGAAATAAAAACGGGAATTCACTTCAGCAATAACAAAGAAATAATTAAATACCTAGAAAAAAACAAAATACAAGATACAACAATACTAATAAAAGGATCAAGACTAATGCATCTAGAAGAAATAAAAGAATTTATAATAAAACAAAATAGCAATAATTAATATAATACCCAATCTTGTAAAAAAACTAAAATTAATATATAATATTCCACGAGGGATGAAAATGAAAATAAAATACGAACTAATAAAACAAGATAATAAAGCAAGATTAGGAAAAATAATAACAAATCATGGAACATTCGAAACACCAATGTTTATGCCCGTAGGGACACTAGCAAACGTAAAAACATTAACTCCAGAACAGGTTAAAGATACAAACGCAGGCATAATACTATCAAATACATACCATTTATGGCTAAGACCAGGAGAGGATGTAGTAAAAAATGCAGGTGGACTACATAAATTCATGAACTATGATGGGCCAATACTAACAGATAGTGGTGGATTCCAAGTATTCTCACTAGCAAAAAATAAAAAAAAGGATATTCAAGAAGAAGGAGTACACTTTAAAAGCCATATAGACGGTAAACCACTACTATTAACACCAGAACTATCAATAGAAATACAAAACAAATTAGATAGTGATATAGCCATGTCATTTGACGAATGTATACCATACCCATCAGACTACAACTACACAAAAAAATCAACAGAAAGAACACTAAGATGGGCTAAGCGTGGACTAGAAGCACATAAAAATGAAAATCAATCACTTTTCGGCATAGTACAAGGTGGAGAATATGAAGATTTAAGAAAATTCTCAGCTGAAGAAACCGTCAAAATGAACTTTGACGGATATTCAATAGGTGGAACAAGTGTTGGTGAAGGAAAAGAAACAATGTATAAAATGATAGACTATGCAATTAAATACTTACCACAAGATAAACCAAGATACCTAATGGGAGTAGGAGACCCAATAGACATATTAGAAGGAATCGAAAGAGGAATAGATATGTTTGATTGCGTATTACCAACAAGACTTGCAAGACATGGAAATGCATTCACAAGAACTGGTAAAATAAACCTTAAAAACAAAAAATTCAAAGAAGACTTCGAACCAATAGAACAAGAATGTGACTGTTATACATGTAAACACTACACAAAATCATATATAAAACATTTAATAAATTGTGAAGAATCATTAGGAGGAACATTATTATCAATTCACAATATAAGATTCCTAATCAAAATGACAGAAGAAATAAGAGAATCAATAAAACAAAATAATTTCGAACAATACAAAAAAGAATTTATAGAAAAATATAAAAATAGTAACTAATACTATTTTTTTTCATTTCTAAAACCAATACCTACCATACCACCAAATATAGAACTAACAAGAACAATACAGCAAAAAACAAAATATTTAATACTTAAACTATTAGAAAACCCTAAAACATTTAACAAAGAAAGAATTATCAAAAAAACAAAACCATATTTAAGACCTTCCAACCAACCTTTTTTTAAAGACCTCTTACCACAAACAAATCCACCTATAAAAACAGAAACAATAAAATTCAAAATCATAAAAAAGGTAAACGCTCCATCAATAAAATTAATATAATTAAAAAAAGATAAAATAAAAGTTAAAACAAAAATAAATCCATAACTATATAAACAAGAAATTCCAATATTCTTTATACATCTCATAAATAACCTCCTAATAAATAGTATTAAATGTATAAAAATATATTCAATTATTCATAATAAAAATGGTGATAAAATGTACATTAGTATAATATTTAAAACATTCCTTTTATATATATTCATTATAATAGCATATAGAATAATGGGAAAAAAAGAAGTAGGACAACTTAGCATTATAGACCTTATAGTTTCAATATTAATAGCAGAATTAGCCGCAATATCAATAGAACAATACGAATCATCAATATTAATATCAATAATACCTATAACAATACTAGTAATCGCAGAAATAACATTTAGCTATTTAAACCTTAAAAGTCCAAAACTAAAAAAAATAATAGAAGGAAGTCCAATAGTAATAATAAAAAATGGAAAACTAAACTTTGAAGCAATGAGAAAACTCAGATATAGCCTAGATGATTTAATAAGTCAATTAAGAGAACAAGGCATAAACAATATAGAAGACGTTAACTATGCAGTATTAGAAAATAATGGAAAACTCTCAATATTTAATAATGACACAGAATATCCATTACCAATAATAATAGACGGAGAAATAGACCTAAACGTCTTAAAAGACATGAATAAAGACGAAAAATGGGTAAACGATATACTAAAAAAGAAAAACTTAAAACTAGAAAATGTTTTCTACGCATTCTACACCAAAAACAAAACATACATAATAAAAAAAGAAGACCTAACCTAAATAACTCAAAACAGAGTTATTTTTAATTGACGTAAAACACAAACATATGTTACAATAATTAAAGGTGATAAAAATGCTAGATAAAATAGAAAATAACAGTATACTAATAATACCAAATAATGCAAAAGAAAAAATACTAAAAGAACTAAATAAAAAAACATTAAATATAAAAATAATGTCTTTGAAAGAATTAATAAAAAAATACACATTCGACTATAACGAAAAAACAATATACCATTTAATGAAAAAAGAAAGTACTAAATACGATATAGCAAAAAACTATATAGAAAATATATACTATATTGAAAATAAAATCTATAACAACATAAAATTAGACAAACTAGTAGAAATTAAAAAATATTTAGAAGAAAACAACCTATTAATATATGATAATTTATTCAAAAATTACATAAAAAATAAAAAAATATACATATATAACAAATCAATAAATAAATATCAAGAAAAAATATTAAATGAAATAAAAAAAGAATCAGAAGTAACAATACTAAATAAAAACTATAACGACTATACACCTGAAATACATGAATTTTCAAATATCACAGAAGAAATAACATTTATAGCCGAAAAAATATGCGAATTAATTGATAATAAAATAAATATAAATAAAATAAAAAATATAACTTAATAAATAAAATTTTTTTTAAATATTAAATGGCAGAAGACGTCGATTTCGAAGAAGAACAAGT
>DFLA01000004.1 GCA_002374055.1 Caryophanales bacterium UBA3631 | reverse complement strand
TCTTTTTCTCATGGTATGAAACAGAAGGTTGCGTTAATTGCGGCTCTTGCTCATGATCCTAAGGTATTAGTTATGGATGAACCTTTTGTTGGGTTAGATCCTAAGGCTATATTTGATTTTAAGGAAATTATGAGTAAAATGATTGGGGAGGGGAAAATTGTATTTTTTTCAACTCATATTTTGGATGTTGCAGAGAGGCTTTGTTCTAGGGTAGCAATTATTAAAAAGGGTAATTTGGTAAAAGTAGGAAGTATGGAAGATATAAAAGGTGATAAGTCTTTGGAGAAGGTTTTCCTTGAATTGGGTGAGGATTAATATGAGAAAGTTTTTTTCACTTTTTAGGGCTAGTGTTACTGATGGAATGAGTTTATTTAAAATAAATGTAAAAAAGAAGAATATTTTTACAAAAGTTTTTTTACCAATTATTATATGTGTTCTTTTAATGTTTTCAATTGGTGCGAATGCAGAGGCAATGATTATGTCTTTTGATTCAAATAATATGGAGTATGTATTATTATCAATTTATATATTTTTAGTATCTATTATAACTTTATTCGAGGGAATGTATAAATCAAGTGATTTATTATTTAATTGTAAGGATGATGATTTGCTTTTGTCTCTTCCAATTAAAAGGAGTACAGTATTATTTTTAAGGGTTTTTAAGTTTTATATTTTTGAGTTATTGTTTTGTTCGTTGTTTTTATTACCAGTTTTTGTTGTGTATGCGATTCATGTTAAGCCGGATTTTATATTTTATATAGTATCTTTTATTGGCTTGGTATTATTTCCTATTATTCCTGTATTGCTTTCTTGTTTATTTGGAACTTTTATTATTCATATTTCTTCTAGGTTTGGATCTAAGAATTTAATAAAAACTTTATTAACATTTGTTTTTGCTTTAGTAGTTTTATGTATTCCTTTTAGTTTTAATAATTTATTATCGGATATATCTAAAAATGCATCTGATATAAATGATTTAATTACAAAGATTTATTATCCGATTAAGTTATATATTAATTTAATCACTGATTTTAATGTTCTTGAATTGATTGAATTTATTTTTTTAAATTTGATTTTGTTTGTTATTACTATTGTTTTAATAGGTAAAATTTATTTTAATATTAGTTCTAGTTTGAAATATGTTAAGAATAATAATGTGGATAAGTCATTTTCTATAAAAGAATTATCTCCTACTAAATCAATTATTAAAAAGGAATTTAATAGGTTTATAAATTCTTCTGTTTATGTTTTTAATGCTGGATTTGGTTTAGTAATTTATGTTTTAGGGTGTGTATTAATAGCTATAAAATTTGATAGTATTGTCGATGCTATTTTGAAAGTTGGAATAGATGTTTCTTCTGAGTATATTAGGAGTATTATGCCGGTTTTATTTCTTGGATTTGTTGGCGCTTCTAGTTTTATGACTTCTATTACGAGTTCTATGATTTCTTTAGAGGGAAAATCATTTTATATATTAAAGAGTTTACCAATTAGTCCGTATAAGATTGTAAAGTCAAAGGTTTTGGCTGCTGTTTTAATAATGCTTCCTTGTATATTGATTGGTGATATAATTATTTTTATAAGGTTTGGCTTTGATTTATTAAGTGTTATTTTGATTTTATTTTCTTCTGTTTTATTTCCTTTAATTTCAGAAACACTTGGAATAATTGTGAATTTGAAATATCCTAAAATGGATGCGAAGAATGATACTGAGGTTGTAAAACAAAGTATGAGTTCTTTAATAAGTGTTGCTTTTGGGCTAGTTATGATTAGTATTTGTTCATCTATAATAGCTGTACTTTTAATTTCAAATATTTCAATTTATATTGCAATGTTTATTATTGTATTTATATATATTATTATTTATTTATTATTATCTTTGTTTTTACGTAATAGATGTGATAAATATTTTGATGATATAGTGGTATAGGTATATGTTATAATGTAGCGATAGCATATTGATTTTTAAAAAGTATTTTTTAAATAGATAAGACTATGTTGTTTTATCTATTTTTTTGTTTATGGTGAATTTATGGAATATTAATAATAATAAATGTACTTGAAACATTTAATAACAATTGTTATTTTATTATTGACATTTGTTTTATTTTTGATATAATAAATAACAAATGTTATTTAATTGATGTGAAGGAGGACTTGTTATGGCAAGAAAAACAGTATTTGATAAAGATTATATTTTAGATAAAACATCTGATTTTATTAAGGATTATGGAGTAGATGCGATGAACGCAAGAGATTTGTGTAAGTATATTGGTTGTTCAACTCAGCCTTTGTTTAAGAATTTTATTAGTATGGAAGGGTTAAAGAAGAGTATAAAGAAGTATTTACATGATTATTATGATGATTTTATTGAAAGAATAGTAGATAAGAATGATTATTTATATACTATTAGTTATGCTTATGCTTTATTTGCTTATAAGGAACCTAAAATATTTAAGGCATTATTTATGACAGAATTAGCTGGTACTAGAACTATTGATGAGGTTTTGAAATCTAGTTGGAATATTGAGTCTATAGAATCTATTCCTAAACAATATGGTTTATCTTATAAGAAGGCTGAATGTTTATATAGAGATGTTAGATTCTTTACTCATGGATTATCTTGTCAGATTGCTTGCAATAGTATTAAGGTTACAGAAGATGAAATTAAAAAATTAATTAAAGATATTATTATTAAATTAAAGGATGTGATATAGAATGGAAAAGAAAGCATTTTATCATGTTGTTACTGAAAGACCTATGTATTTAGGTCAAGAGATTATTTTTGATGAGAAGCATCATAGTGGTGTGTATGAAAGAATTTTTAAGGAAAAAGATTTAGTTGATAAATTATATTCTGGTAAAAAGATAGAGTTAACAGATAATTTGAAAAAAGCTTTAAGGGAATATGCTTTAGATGAAATTAGAGTTAAGGAGTTTCCTAATTATCCATCAAGATTATCTTGTTTATATGTTTCTAATACATTAGAAGAAGCAATATTTTGGTATAACATTTTTATAGAACAAGGAAGACCTACATTTCAAATTGTTAAGGTAGAAGTTGATGGTTCTTATTTTACAGGGGACGCTTGGAATTGTTTTGAGGGTACTAGTGATAGGAACGAAAATTTAGAATTGGCACGTAGATATTGGAATAATGAAGATAATTTACAAGGAGAAAAACCAATTGTTGAAACTTTAGTTGATGGTAAAATTAGGGTTATTGCAATTGTTAAAGAGAATAAAAAGGATTTAGATTTATACGAAAAGAGGCGAAATATATGCTAAATAATAAAGAAAAATATTTATCTGATATAAATAATAGATTTAGTGGTAAAACAAGAGATTTACTAATTGAGCAAGTTGAATTATTTTATGAAGAAAATAATGATACTATTAAAAATAAATATGTGATTGGCGACAATGTTAAATTGTCTAAAGGAACATTTATACATGGTATTTTTGGTGGACTTGATAATTTTGATTTCACTTTAGAAAATGGTTTTATTAGTACTGATTTTACTTCTGAACCTAGGGCAAATAAAATATGTAATAGTGTTGGTATGTGGAATATAAAGGAAGATATTTTATTAAAGGATTATATAAATCTATATAGTGGTTTTACTATTACTTATTCAATAGGTAGAGGACCAGAAGCTATATTAAAAAGTGAATTAATACCATATCATAAATTTGATGAGTTTACTGAAAGATTAAATAATGATGATGATGTATGGACTTACTGGGGTGATAAGACTAAAGAGGTTTCTTTTATTCCTAGTTTAGTATCTGATAAAAGACAAATTGCATTTATATTAAATATGGATTCGGATTATGCAAAGAAGTTATCTTATAATGATGTTTGGAATTTAGACTTTGGTGAAGATGTATTAACTCCTTTTTTAGATTATAGATATAAGGATAAGTTTATTAATAATGATAGGTTAAATAGAAGTGCTTCTACCACTGACAGGGAATCAGCTATTATGTTTGGTTTACCAATATCACTTGTTGAAGGAGTATTTGTTGGTAGAAAGATTGAAAATGATAAAGAATCATTAGATTATATTAAGTCTAAATTACCTGATTGTTATATATGCAATTTGGATGGTAAAATTATAGTAGGTAATAAATAATAGATTTTGTGAAAAATGGGTAATACTATGTAGTTTTATCTATTTTTTTGTTATAATTAATTATAGTTGGTGATTGTATGAAGAATATAATATTTGATTTAGGTGGTGTCATTTTAAAAGGTGCATCCTTTTCTGTATTAGATGGTATTGATATAGACAGTGGTATTTATACTGAATTAAGAAAATTTTTTGATAATTGGGATGATTTGGATTTAGGTGAAAAGTCTTTATTAGAAAAATATAATGGGTTTAATTTTTCTACTGATTTATATAAGGATAGATTGGTTAATTATTTTTTATATCGTGATTTGAATGTTGAATTGTTAGATAAAATGAATGTTTTAAGAAATAATGGATATAAGGTTTATGTTTTGTCTGATAATAATGTTGATGCATCAAGGTATTATAAAGATAATTTTAAAGATGTTGATGGATGGGTTGTGTCATGTGATTATCATACTTTAAAGAGAGACGGATTATTGTTTGATATATTGCTTGATAAATATAATTTGGATCCTTTTGAGTGTTATTTCATTGATGATAGAAAAGTTAATGTTGAAGAAGCATTGAAACATAATATTAAAGGATTTGTTTTTAATGGGGATAATGATTTATTATATGAAGATATGAGAAGTAATGGAATAGATATATAGGAGGTATATATGGAGAAGTGTATAGTTATTTCTACTTATTCTAATGATTTAGAAGTTATAAATAGTATTCAAAAAGAATTATTAGAAGGACATTTGGCAGCTGGGTGTCAAGTATCTAGTGTTGATTCTACTTATTGGTGGAATAATCGGATTAATAGTTCTAAGGAATATTGCTTACAAGTTAGGACGATTATTTCTTTATATGATAAGATTGAGTCTATTATAAAGGGTATTCATAATTATGAATTACCTGAGATTTCATATTATGAGATAAATGGTAGTAAAGAAATTATTAATTGGATTAATGAAAATAGTAAGTGTTAATAGGAGGTATTATGACAAACATAGAAGAATTAAGTAAAATATTTGAAGATAATATTGATAAAAGGATATGTGTTTTAGGAACTACTTGTACAGGTAAGACATACTTAATAAATTCTACTAATATGGGATTAGATATGGATAAAGAAATTTTCCCATTACTAACTGAAGAAGAAACTGAGTATGTATGTCAGACTCCATGGACTGAAGAAATAGGTAGTAAGATGGATGAACTTGTTAGAACAAAGTTGAGTATTAAACCAGGAATACCAATGTTTGGTACTGTTTTATTAGATTGTGATCTAATAGTTTATTTGCATATTAATGATGAGTTGTTACTTGAAAGAACTAAATTAAGAAATGTTGATTTTTTGAATGCTAAAAATATGCAAAGTAAAATAGAAGAAGAAATAAAAAAATCAAATATACCAACAATATATATTGAAGTTCAGAATGAAAATAAGAAGGTGTTATAATGAAAAAGATTCTTTTAACAAGTACAGGATTTGATAATGAGAATATAATGAATAAATTTATTGATTTATTAAATGTAGATGTTAAAGATGCTAAAGTGTTATTTATAATAACTGCTGCTAATGATCCAGATTCTGTTAGAGTTTTATCCGGATGTTTAGATGATTTAACTAAGTGTGGTATTACTGATAATAATATAAAAGTTTATGATATGCATAAATTAATATCTGAGGAAGAGATTAATAAATATGATGCTATATATGTTTGTGGAGGAAGTACAGAGTATTTAGTTGATAGAATTAAAGAATTAAATATAAAACCAGTTATTGATAAATATTTAGAAAATGGCGGAATTTATATTGGTGTTAGTGCAGGAAGTGTATGTGCTAGTGGAAAATATAGTGATGGACTTGAATTTATTGAAAATGTATTAGATGTTCATTGTGATAATGGAACACCTAATGGAGTAATTAATTCTTGTGATAATATTTATTTAACAAATAATCAAGCAATATTTATTGATGCGAATGAAAAAATAATATTTGAGTAATTTAAAAGAACAAACTATAATTGTTTGTTCTTTTCTGTTACTATACTATATAAGTCAATTTCTTTATTATCTATTTGGAATATACAATTTCTATTTAAATATTTTGACATTTCTATTGGTTTAGTTATCATTTTTGAATAGTCTTTTAAGGAGTTATAATCAAACATTCCATCTGTAATAATATTAACTGTGATGTTTTCATTATCTACATTAAGTTCTACATCTAACATGTGTTTAATATTATCATGAAAGAAATTGTCTTCTTTGAATCTCATCATTCTTGATTTTTGCATATCTATTTTATCTGCGAATGTAAGTGCTGCTCCTATTTTAGTTTCTGATCCTTTTGAGTGATTTTTTATTGCATTTACTATTAATTCTTTGTCTTCTTCATTCATGTTTAATTTCGTTAAGTAGTTGTTTACATATTCAGCACTTCTTTCAGCATGTCCTTGTTTTCCCATGATTGCTCCTATATCATGAAGATATGCTGCTATTTTACCAAGCTCTATAGTATGTTCATCACAGTTTATTCCAGTTAATATTGTTTCTACGTAGTTCATAACTCTTGTTATATGTCCCATACCATGACATCCACAGTTATTAATAATTATTACATTATTTACATTGTTTATGATTGCTTTTATTTCTTCATCTTTTAAAATAGTTTCTAACATTTTATCCTCCTTTATATTTTAGGTGGTTATATTTTATTATAATTATTTTAATATGTCAAATAATTTGTTTGATTTTTTTGTTATTGACAAAAATTAGTTATTATTATAAAATGTAATCAATTGGAAAGGAGTGTGATTAACATGATTATAATTAATAATGAAAAATTGGTATGTAATAATAATAGTGGGTTAGTCGCACTTTCTTTAACTATATAATTATTTGGTTAAGTGTTTTTGATTGGCTCTCTATTATTAGAGGGTCTTTTTTGTATTTTAAATTATTTGTGAGGTGATAAAATGTGCAAGTTAGTTGAACTTAATATGAATATGGGTTTAGAAGAATATAAAATGTTTCAAGATATTCCTTTGAAGGAATCTGGTTCTACAAATTTATGTTATGGATTGCCTTTTAATGTTTTTAAAAATTTTTTAGAAACTCAAATGGCTAGGAAGTATCAAAGTGTTTCTTTATATGATACTCCAACAATTATTTATATTATGTATGTAGATGATATTCCTGTTGGATACATTGGTTTAAGAACTGAAATAGATGATAATTGGAAAAAATGGTCTGGTAATTTATTTTATGTAATTAGAAAGTCTTATAGAGGTTTGGGTTATGGCAATAAGATTTTAGAATTGGGTTTGAATGAGTTTAGAAGGATGAATTATAAGGAAGTTTTTTGTAATTCTTCTCCTGGTAATATTTATTCTTCTAGAGTAATTGAAAATAATGGTGGTATATTAATTGATGAGGTTAATGGTACAAATATTATAAAATTAAATTGTGAGGTGTAATATGAATTATGTATATTTAAGAGTACCTAGTATTAATGATTTACATTATAGACAAGTGTGGATGAAAGATCCTAAGACGATGTCTTATAACGCAGGTTATGATATGGATATAAAAGGTTATGATAAAGAAACTGGTGTTATTACTAAAACTAATGAAGAAATGATTGATTGGTATAATAAATGGGTTAATAAAGAACCCGATAGATATTTTGCTTATATTTATTCTAACGAATTTAATGAACCTATTGGTGAAGTATATTATTACTTAGATAATGGAATACATAGTATGGGTATTGTTATTTGTGATAAATATAGGGGAAAAGGTTATAGTTATTATGCTTTGTTAGAATTAGAAAAGATTGCTTTTGAAATAAATGGTATTAATGAATTATCTGATTTTATTCCACTTGATAGAGTTGGAGCAATTAAATCATTCAAAAAAGCCGGTTTTATTCATACAGAAAAGGAAGAAAAAGTCTTAGTTTTTGGTAATGAGGTTATTTCAAAACAATTATTGATTACAAAAGATATGTATTATAGGAATAGAGGTGATTAAATGAGATTTATTGTAGAAAATAATAATTCTAATTATAAAGATGATGTTTTAAGAATTATAAATGATAGAAAAAAAGAAATATTTGAGTTTTTTGATTCTGAAGAAATTGATTTGCCTTTTAATATATATATTTATAATAGTATTGAAAATTTAGTTGATGGATTGCGTAAAAGAGGATTTGATAAAGATCCTGATTATATGTGTGCTTGTCATAAGGATGAGGATAATTCTTTGAATTATTTTGAACCAAAGGATAATCCTAGTAGTAAAGAATGGTCTAAAGATGAGTATGAAAATGTAATATTTCATGAGTTAGTACATGGGATTCAATTTACATTATTTGGTACTTGTCCAGAATGGTTATGTGAGGGTATTGCGAAATTGCTTGATGGAACTTATAGTAAGGGTATTAAATGGTTATTAGAAAATTATATAAATAATAGAGGTATTCCTAATCAAGATGAAATTGAAAATGAATTTGGTATGCATGATTATGATAGTTATGATTATGCTTATATAATGGTAAGTTATTTAATTGATACTATGGGTAAGGATAAGTTTATTGAACTTATCAGAGATAATAAGATTGATAGTGTTAAAGATGATTTATTAAATAAAGCTATTAGTTATTATAATAATAAGTATTTCGGTAATTATTTAGATAAGTATTTTAATCAAGATATTGATAATCCTAAGTATTTATTTCATGGTAGTTGTAAGAGATTATTTAAGTTGACTCCTAGGTTATCATATGATTCTGATGGTAATATGGATAATATTGCTTGTGCCGTATTTTTGTTTCCATCATTTTTAAAGAGTACTCCTTATGCATTTAAGGATACAATAAAAAGTAATAGTGTGGGACTTAATTGGAATTTTGATATACCAAATGGAGATGATTATCCATTAATGAAAATGTCTAATGTTAATATTGATGAAGATATGATTGGATATATTTATGTTTTTGAAAATTGTAGTGATATGATTAAGGATGATGGAACTTATCAATATAAGTGTTATAAGGAGTTAGTTCCTA